>NZ_KB907784.1:900000-1144901 GCF_000382185.1 Bordetella sp. FB-8
CTACCTGGCCGCGAACCTGCCGGTGGCCGGCCTGCACATCGACGCCATCAACGGCCAGGAAGACGTGCTGCCGCTGGTGAACACGCTATCCGAGCACAAGGTGCTGTCGCTGGGTGTCATCAACGGCCGCAACATCTGGAAGACCAATCTCACCGCCGTGCTCGACTGGATCGAGCCGCTGGCCCAGCGCCTGGGCGATCGCCTGTGGCTTGCGCCCTCGTGCTCGCTGCTGCACGTCCCCGTGGACCTGCGCAGCGAACAGAAAATGGATGCCCAGATCAAGTCCTGGCTGGCCTATGCGCTGCAGAAACTGGACGAGTTGCGCATCCTGGGCCGCGCCTTGCGCGAAGGCCGCGACGCGGTAAAGGCCGAGCTGGCCGAGAACCTGGCCGCCCTGACCGCGCGCCGCGCTTCGCCGCGCGTCAACAACCCTGCGGTGCAGGCCGCCGTGACGCAAATCGACGCCAGCCTGGGCCGGCGCAAGAGCGCCTATGCGCAGCGCGCCGCCCGGCAGGCCGCCCTGCTCGGACTGCCGTCCTACCCGACCACCACCATCGGCTCCTTTCCGCAGACCGCCGAAATCCGTCACGCGCGCAGCGAGTACAAGGCCGGACGTCTGGACGAGGCGACCTACGCGACCGCGATGCGGGCCGAGATCTCGCGCAGCGTGCAAGAACAGGAAGCCTTGGGACTGGACGTGCTGGTGCATGGCGAAGCCGAGCGCAACGACATGGTCGAATACTTCGGCGAGCAACTGCAGGGCTACGCCTTCAGCCAATACGGCTGGGTGCAGTCCTACGGTTCGCGCTGCGTGAAGCCGCCCATTCTGTTCGGCGACATCAGCCGCCCGAAAGCGATGACGGTGCACTGGATCGCCTACGCGCAATCGCTGACCACAAAGCCCATGAAGGGCATGTTGACCGGCCCGGTCACCATCCTGAACTGGTCCTTCGTGCGTGACGACCAGCCGCGCTCGGTCTCGTGCAAGCAGTTGGCCCTGGCCATCCGCGAAGAAGTGCTGGATCTGGAGAAGGCCGGCGTGCGCGTCATCCAGATCGACGAGGCCGCGCTGCGCGAAGGACTGCCGCTGCGCAAGGCGCAATGGAAGACATACCTGGACTGGGCGGTCGAATCGTTTCGCATCGCCGCCAACGGCGTGTCGGACGAAACGCAGGTCCACACCCACATGTGCTATTCGGAATTCAACGACATCATCGCGGCCATCGCCGATATGGACGCCGACGTGATCACGATCGAGACCTCGCGTTCGGACATGGAACTGCTCGATGCCTTCGACGATTTCAAGTATCCGAACCAGATCGGGCCCGGCGTGTACGACATCCACTCGCCCAACATTCCGACGCAGGAACACATGGTGCAACTGATGCAGAAAGCGGCCGAGCGCATCCCGGCCGAGCGCCTGTGGGTCAACCCGGACTGCGGCCTGAAGACGCGCCAGTGGGCTGAAGTGACTCCCGCGCTGACCAATATGGTCGCAGCGGCCAAGGCGTTGCGCGCGGCGGCCTGATCTTTATTCGTCCTGGCTGGCCCGAGGGCCGCTGCCCGCCTGCGCGGCAGCGGCCTTCTTGCCGCCCTGCCCCGCGCAGGCAATTTACCCCTATGCATTCAACGCGCCGCCTGCACCAGGCAGCGCACCAGCGCGGCCGCCAGAGGCGCGCGCTCCAGGGGGCGGCGCGCCACGATACCGATTTCACGGTGAAAGCCCGGCTCGTCCAGCCCGATCAGACGCAAGCCGCGCGTATCCAGCTGCCGCGTATGCGGCATCAGCGCCACGCCCAGGCCCTGGCGCACCAGATTGGCGATGGCATCGATCTCGTCCAGTTCGATTGCCTCGCGCACGGCGATGCGCTGCTTCTTGAGAAAGCCGTCCACCAGCCTGCCGCCGAAGGAGGCGCGGTCGTAACGGATGAAGGGCTGACCGGCCAGCAGTTCACGCCATGCCACCCGCGGCGCATGGCGCGGCGCAGCCAGCACCATAGGCTCGCGCACCAGCGGCTGCCACGAAAGTTCGGCCGGCAGGGCGAAGGACGGGCGGATCATCACGGCCAGGTCGATCTCGCCGGCATCCACCTGGCCCAGCAGGTTGAGCGATACGCCCGGCACCAAGCGCACCTGAACGTCGGGATAATCGCCGCGAAAATACGCCAGCGCACGCACCAGCAAATCCTGCTGCGCCGAGGCGATGGCTCCGACCCGCAGGCGGCCGCTTACCCGCCCCGGGCCGGCGGCCTGCTCGACGATACCCTGGGCCATGGCCACCAGGGCCTCGATCTGGGGCAGCAGCTCGCGGCCCTGGGCATTGAGCTCGGCCGACTTGGCGCCGCGATCGAACAGCTCAGCGCCCAGCCAGGCTTCGAGCCGGCGTATCTGGGCGCTCACGGCCGACTGCGTCAACCCCAGCTGGCGGCCGGCTCCGGTGAACGTGCCGCCCCGGGCCACGGCGACGAAGGTCTTGAATTCACGCAACATTGATCGATATTTTTAATTGTCAGACTCAAAAAATATCGTTTTCCAATCAAAAAAACAATCCATACACTAGCAAGCCATCGCAAGTTGTTTTAATTACGCCTAGCCCGGAGCCGCTCATCATGACCGCCACGCACACCGCCATCCAGCCCTTTCACCTGGCCTTTCCGGTCCGCGACCTGGAAGAAGCCCGCAATTTCTACGGCAGGAAGCTGGGCTGCCCCGAAGGGCGCAGCTCGCCCGACTGGATCGACTTCAACCTCTACGGCCATCAGATCGTCGCCCATCTGTCGCCCGAGGCTTGCGGCGCCGCCGCCCTGAACGCGGTCGACGGCCATGGCGTGCCGGTGCGCCACTTCGGCGTGGTCCTGACCATGGAACAGTGGGAAGCCATGGCCAAAAAGCTGACCGACGACGGCACCCAGTTCGTCATCGAGCCCTATATCCGCTTCAAGGGCGAGGTCGGCGAGCAGGCCACCATGTTCTTCCTCGATCCGTCGGGCAACGCCCTCGAATTCAAGGCCTTCAAGAACATGGATTCGCTTTTCGCCAAGTAACCCCTGCTTTGAAGAACATCGATTGAGCGCCGCCGATTCTTCCGCAACCGCCCTCTGGCGCATCCAAGCCCAAGGCGACCGCTGCCTACTGATACGTTTCGGCGACACGCTCGACATCCGCACCGGACAGACCTGCCTGGCCGCGGCCCGCTTGCTGCGTGACGCCGCCCTGCCCGGCGTGACCGACATCGTGCCGTCGTTCACGGCCGTGGCGGTGCATTACCTGCCCGGTATCGACGGCCCCAGCCACGCGCAGATGGCCGAACGCGTTGCCGGGCTGTTCGCCGGCGGCATCGCCATCGACGAAGCCGCCGGGCGCGACATCGAAATCCCCGTCTGCTATGGCGGCGATCTCGGCCCCGATCTGCCCGAGGTGGCCGCGTGCGCCGGCATCGGCGAAGAGGATGTCGTGGCCCTGCACACCCAGCCCGGCTGTATGGTTTTCATGCTGGGCTTCGCGCCGGGATTCGCCTACATCGGCGGACACGACGAGAAGCTTGCCATTGCGCGGCGCGACACGCCACGCCTGAATATTCCGGCCGGCTCAGTCGCGATCGCCAACCGGCAATCGGTGATCTATCCCGGCGGCCTGCCGGGCGGCTGGAGCATCATCGGCGCCACGCCCCTGGTCCTGTTCGATCCCAGCCGCTCGCCCGCCGCGCTGCTCGCGCCCGGCGACCGCGTACGCTTCAGGTCCGTGGACCGCAAGACCTACGAAAGCATGAAACGGGGCGACGGCAGATGAGCATCACCGTCCTCAAGCCCGGCCTGCAATCGTCCTTCCAGGACCGAGGGCGCATCGGCTATCAACATCTGGGCGTTCCCGTGAACGGCGCCATGGACGAACGCGCCCACCGCCTGGCCAGCCTGCTGGTTGGCAATCCCGCGACGCGCGCCACGCTGGAAATCACCCTGGTCGGCCCGGTTCTGCGTTTCAATGCCCCGGCCTGCTTCGCGTTGGCCGGCGCGGACCTGGGCGCCTGCCTCAATGGTGATCCCATACCCGCAATGCGCCCGCATCGTGCCCGAGCCGGCGATCTGCTCACGTTTTCCTCGCGAGCCGAACCGGGGCGCGGCCTGCGTGCCTATCTGGCCGTGCATGGCGGCTATGCCATCGAACCGGTGATGGGCAGCGAAAGCACTTATCTGCGCGGCGGTTTCGGCGGCCTGCAAGGCCGCGCCCTGGACAAAGGCGATGTCATCGGCCTGCGCCGCCCGTTGCGCGGCACCGATGCCGGCCTGGCCGCGCTAGAAACCGCAATGCGGGAGCTACGCCTTTACCTGCCCGCCACGCTGGTCGGCACACCACGCGCCGCGCTGCGCGTGCTTCCCGGCTCGCATTGGGATCTTTTTGACGCCGAGTCCCAGGTAGCTTTCGTACAGACCGAGTTTCGCGTCAGCCCCGCGTCCGACCGCATGGGCTACCGTCTCACCGGTCCTGGTATTCATCAGACCAGCGCCGCCCAGATGCTGTCCGAGGCCGCCTGCTTCGGCTCCGTGCAAGTACCCGCGGACGGCCAGCCCATCGTCCTCATGGCCGACCGCCAGACCACGGGCGGCTACGCCAAGATCGCCCAGGTCATCAGCATCGATCTGCCTTTGCTGGCGCAATACGCGCCAGGCCAAGGCGTGCGCTTTACCCTGACCACGCTGGAAGACGCCCAGCGCCTGGACCAGGCGCGCGAACAGGCCTATGCAGCGCTGGAAACGGCGTTGGCGCCGCTGCGCGCGCAACTGCTGGCCCGCGCCCAGCCGTAAAAACGGGTTGGCGCTACGATTATCTTCAAATACCGCCCCGCGGATCGACACCCCTTTTCACAGACATCACGGACGAGAACGGATATGGCAGCGCAAACCACCCTGGACCTGAACTGCGACATGGGCGAAAGCTACGGCGCATGGAAAATGGGCAACGACGAGGCCGTGCTCGGCTACGTCAGTTCGGCCAACATCGCCTGCGGCTTTCATGGCGGCGACCCGTCCACCTTGCGCAAAACCGTAGCTGCCGCGATCAAACAGGGCGTGGCCATAGGCGCCCATCCCGGCTTCCAGGACCTGGCCGGCTTCGGCCGCCGCAACATGCACATCTCGCCGCAGGAAGCCTACGACATCACCGTCTACCAGGTGGCGGCCGTGGCCGGCGTGGCTCGCTCGCAGGGCGGCAGGCTGCATCACGTGAAGGCGCACGGCGCTTTCTACAACATGGCCGCCAAGGATGCCAAGCTGGCCCGCGCCATGGCCCAGGCCGTGCGCGACCTGGACAGCGACCTGATTTTCTATGGCCTGGCCGGCAGCGCCATGATCCAGCAAGCGCAAGCCCTGGGCCTGCGTGTAGCCAGCGAAGTCTTCGGCGACCGCAGCTACCAGCCCGACGGCACCCTCACCCCGCGCACCCAGCCCGACGCGATGATCACCGAGGTGAGCAAATCGGTCGAACAGATCCTGCGCATGGTGCGGGAGAAAGTCGTCATCGCCACCGACGGCACCCGTGTGCCGGTCCAGCCGGACACGCTGTGCATCCACGGCGACCAACCCAATGCCGTCGTCTTTGCAGAAGGGATACGCAAGGCATTGCAGGACGCGGGAATCTCGGTGCGGACCGTGTGACCCGCCTCAATACGCGCCCACGAGATTGACCGGATTGCCGGCCACGAAGCGCTCGATATTGTCGATCAGCTGATCGGCCAGCGCCTGCTGTGCCTGGTCCGATGCCCATGCCACGTGGGGCGTGAGAATCAGGTTGGGCCGCGCCGCCGCCCGCATCAGCGGATTGTCCAGCGCCGGCGGCTCGCCCTGCGTGACGTCGAATCCCGCGCCGCTGATGAGTCCTGCGTCGAGCGCGCGGACCAGATCCGCCTCGTCGACCAGACCGCCCCGCGCCGTGTTGATGATGATCGGACGGCGCTGCATCTTGCGGAACTCGGGCATGGCGATCAGGCCGCGCGACTGTTCCGTGAGCGGCAGGTGCAGCGTGATCACGTCGCTGGTCGCGAGCATTTCGTCCCACGGCACGTACCCGGCGTCCGCGCCGCTCGCGCCCTTGCGGGCCGCGAACTGCGGGATCATGCCCAATGCCTTGGCGATCTCGGCAACGCGCTGTCCCAGCACGCCGCGGCCGATGATGCCCAGGCGCGAGCCCGCCAGATCATGGATGGAATGATCGAAAAAGCAGAACTGCCCCGACTCCTGCCAGCGCCCCGCCAGCACCGATTCGCGATAGGCCACGATGCTGCGGCGTAAAGCGAAGATGAGCGCGAAAACGTGTTCGGGCACGGTATTGACCGCGTAGCCCCGTATGTTGGACACCACCACGCCGCGCGCCTTGCAGGCCGCCTTGTCGACGCAGTCCGTGCCTGTCGCGGCGACCGCGATCAGGCGCACGCCGGGCGCCTGCGCCAGGGCCTGCGCGGCAATGGGCACCTTGTTGGTGATGACGATGTCCGCTTCCCTGATGCGCTCGGCGACCTGATCGGGCGCGGTGCGCTCGTACGCGACCAGCGCATGCGCGAAAGCAGGCGGACGCAGGCGAATCTGCGGCGCGAGGGTGCCGCGGTCGAGAAAGACGATCTTATTCATGGCGAGAAAGGGATCGGGCAAGCTCGAATCAGACGAGCACCCTCTCGATCCCGCCCGAGTTCGCACGCTGCACGTAATCTTGCATCCACGACTCGCCCAAGATGTGGCGGGCCATCTCGACCACGATGTAATCGGCCTGGGCGCCGGTATCTTCCTCGTAGCGCGACAGGCCTTGCAGGCACGAAGGGCAGGAGGTCAGCACCTTGACCGGATCCGAGTCCGAACCGACGGGCGCACCCAGCTTTTCCATGCCCTTGAGCAGCTCTTCCTGCTTGCGAAAGCGCACCTGGGTGGATATATCCGGCCGCGTCACCGCCAGCGTTCCCGACTCGCCGCAGCAGCGGTCGCTCTTGATCGTGCCGTCGCCCACCAGCGCTTTGACGGTTTTCATCGGATCCTGCAGCTTCATGGGGGAATGGCAGGGGTCGTGGTACATGTATTTGCGCCCTGTCGCGCCCTCGAGCTTGATGCCTTTTTCCAGCAGGTATTCGTGGATATCGATCAGGCGGCAGCCCGGAAATATCTTATCGAATTCATAGCCCGCGAGCTGGTCGTAGCAGGTGCCGCAACTGACCACCACCGTCTTGATATCCAGGTAGTTCAGCGTATTGGCCACGCGATGGAACAGCACCCGGTTGTCGGTGATGATCTTCTCGGCCTTGTCGCTCATGCCGTTGCCGCGCTGCGGATAGCCGCAGCACAGATAGCCTGGGGGCAGCACTGTCTGCACGCCCGCATGCCACAGCATGGCCTGCGTGGCCAGCCCCACCTGCGAGAACAGGCGCTCCGACCCGCATCCCGGGAAGTAGAACACTGCCTCCGTGTCGGCCGTGGTGGCCTTGGGATCGCGGATGATGGGCACGTAGTTGGCGTCTTCGATGTCCAGCAGCTTTCGCGCCGTCTGTTTGGGCAGGCCGCCCGGCATGCGCTTGTTGACGAAGTGCACCACCTGCTCGCGCAGGGGCGGCTTGCCCACCGTGGCCGGCGGACGCGCCGTCTGCTTGCGCGTGAACGAACTGAGGAAGTCGTGCGCCGCGCGCTGCATCTTGTAGCCCACGCCGATCATTGCCTTGCGCGTGGCGTTGATGGTGGCCGGGTCCTTGGCGTTGAGAAAGAACATGGCCGCGGCCGTGCCGGCGTTGAAGGACTTGTGCCCCATGCTGCGCAGGAGCGAACGCATGTTCATCGACACATCGCCGAAATCGATATCCACCGGACAGGGGTTCAGGCACTTGTGGCAAACCGTGCAATGGTCGGCCACGTCCTCGAACTCTTCCCAGTGCTTCAGGCTCACGCCGCGGCGGGTCTGCTCTTCGTACAGGAAGGCCTCGATCAGCAGCGAAGTCGCCAGGATCTTGTTGCGCGGCGAATACAGCAGATTGGCACGCGGCACGTGCGTGGCGCACACTGGCTTGCACTTGCCGCAGCGCAGGCAGTTCTTGATCGAATCGGCGATCAGGCCGATTTCGCTCTGCTGCATGATGAGCGATTCATAGCCCATCAAGCTGAAGCTGGGCGTCCACGCGCGGCGCAGGTCGGCGCCCGGCATCAGCTTGCCGGCGTTGAAATGCCCGGCGGGATCGATGCGCCGTTTGTAATCCTGAAAAGGCTTGAGTTCGGCTTCGGTCAGGTACTCGTATTTGGTCAGGCCGATGCCGTGCTCGCCCGAGATCACGCCGTCCAGGTCGCGCGCCACCTGCATGATGCGCGCCACGGTTTCGTTGGCCTCGCGCAGCATCTCGTAATCGTCGGAATTGACGGGAATGTTGGTGTGCACGTTGCCGTCGCCGGCGTGCATGTGCAGCGCCACGAACACGCGGCTCTTGAGCACGCGCGCATGGATGGCGTGCAGGTCATCGATGATCTTCTTGCAGGCGTCGCCCGGAAACAGGCTGACCAGGCCGGCCAGCACCTCGGCTTTCCACGATACGCGCACCGTGCGGTCCTGGACCACGTCGAACACGCGCATCTGCGGTTGCCGCGCAAGGCGGCCGGCCAGTTCGGCATGCAGATGTCCCAGGCCCAGCGAGTCGAGCTCCGGCAAGGCCTGATCCAGCGGCATATCCAGGTTGTCGAGCAGCCACCGCCAACGGCGGCGCGCGCCGCCGATCAGGGCCGCGGCCTGGACGCGGCGCTCCTCGATCACCTCGGCCGTCAAGCCCGTGTCGTCTTCGTCGTCGCTGGGAACTTTGCTCGAATACAGAGATTCGGCGATGTAGACGTCGAGTTCATCGAGCAGGCGCAGTTTGTTGCGCGTGGACAGCTCGATATTGAAGCGCTCGATGTAGTCGGTGTACTCGCCCATGCGCGGCAGCGGGATCACCACGTCTTCATTGATCTTGAAGGCATTGGTATGGCGCGAGATGGCAGCCGTGCGCGAGCGGTCGGCCCAGAATTTCTTGCGGGCCTCGGGGCTGACGGCGGTAAAGCCCTCGCCGTGGCGGGTGTTGGCCAGGCGGACCACTTCGCTCGCAGCGGCGGCCACCACATCCTCGTCGTCGCCCACGATGTCGCCGATCAGCACCATCTTGGGCAGCACGCCGCGCTTGCTCTTGGTGGCGTAGCCCACGGCGCGCAGATAGCGCTCGTCCAGATGCTCCAGGCCGGCCAGAATGGCGCCGTGCGCGCGGCCTTCGCCGTCCAGGTAACCCTTGATGTCGACGATTGACGGAATCGAGTCGCGCGCCTGGCCGAAGAACTCCAGGCAGACCGTGCGCGTGTGCTTGGGCATGCGGTGCAACACCCAGCGCGCCGAGGTGATCAGGCCGTCGCAGCCTTCCTTCTGCACGCCGGGCAGACCGGCGAGGAACTTGTCGGTGACGTCCTTGCCCAGGCCTTCCTTGCGGAAAACCCGGCCTTTGATTTCCAGAAGCTCGGTCTTGAGCGGCGTGCCGCCAGGCTTGCCCTTGCCGTCGAACCACTTGAGCTCGAAACGCGCCAGATCCACGTCGTGGATCTTGCCCATATTGTGGCCCAGACGCGTGACTTCCAGCCAGTTGCCGTCAGGATCGACCATGCGCCACCATGCCAGGTTATCCAGCGCGGTGCCCCACAGCACGGCCTTCTTGCCGCCGGCGTTCATGGCGATATTGCCGCCCACGCACGAGGCTTCGGCCGAGGTGGGGTCGACGGCAAAGACGAAGCCGGCCTGCTCGGCGGCTTCGGCCACCCGCTTGGTAACCACGCCGGCGCCGGCCAGGACAGTCGCCACGGGCGCGGCCAGCCCGGGCAGCACAGTCTGCTCGACCGGGCCCAGGGCCTCGAATTTCTCGGTATTGATGACGGCCGACTTCCAGGAAAGCGGAATGGCGCCGCCCGTATAACCGGTGCCGCCGCCGCGCGGCACGATGGTCAGGCCCAGTTCGATGCAAGCGCGCACCAGCGGCGCGATCTCGTCCTCGCTGTCGGGCGTGAGGACCACGAAGGGATATTCGACGCGCCAGTCGGTGGCGTCGGTGACGTGCGCCACGCGCGACAGGCCGTCGAACTTGATGTTGTCGCGCGCCGTGCAGCGGCCCAGCACACGCTGGGCCTGCTGGCGCAGCGCGGCGGTCTCATCGAAGCGGCCCTCGAAATCGCGCACCGCGCCGCGCGCCAGGACCAGCAGGTCGACCACCCGGCCATCGCGCTGCGCGTCGACGGTGTCCGTGGACGGGGTGCGGCGGCGGTCGATCTCGCCCAGACGATGGTGCAGGGCCTCGACCAGCAGCCTGCGCCGCTTGGGGTTGTCGAGCAGGTCGTCCTGCAGGTAAGGATTGCGCTTGACTACCCAGATATCGCCCAGCACCTCGTAGAGCATGCGCGCGGACCGGCCGGTGCGGCGCTCGCCGCGCAGGTCGCATAGCAGTTGCCAGGCGTCGCCTCCGAGCAGCAGCGCCACAATTTCGCGATCGGAAAACGAGGTGTAGTTGTAGGGGATTTCGCGCAGGCGCGCGCCGGAGGCCGGCGGGATCACCGATGCTAGGACTTGGCTGGCGAGAGGGGCGTTCATAGACGAGGAGGTAGCCCTAAAAACCCATTCTAGAACATCACCGCAAGGCGGCTCGGTAATAACCCCAGGACAACGCTTTAAGGGGGGCGCAAGCCAGGCAGCCGCGGCGCTCGGCAGCCAGCGCGCCGGCCGCCATATGGTACGCTCGTTGACCCGCCGGCGCCTGAATGTAGGACGGGCGGTTCGGCATCCCTTCCCACGCCCGCCTCCATGTCCACCGACTATCTCAAACGCATCCTGACCTCCAAGGTCTACGACGTCGCCATCGAATCGCCGCTCGAACCCGCTCCCCTGCTTTCGCGGCGAATTTCGAACACGGTGCTGCTCAAGCGCGAGGATACGCAGCCGGTGTTCAGCTTCAAGCTGCGCGGGGCCTACAACAAGATGGCGAACATGGCGCCCGGGGCGCGCGCGCGCGGCGTGATCGCCGCTTCGGCCGGCAATCACGCCCAGGGCGTGGCGCTGTCGGCCAGCCGTCTGGGTTGCCGAGCCGTGATCGTCATGCCCACCACAGCGCCTGAGGTCAAGGTCGACGCGGTGCGCCGCCTGGGCGGCGAAGTGGTGCTGGCCGGCGAAAGCTTCAGCGAAGCCTATGAGCACGCCAAAAAGCTTGAGAAAAAGGAAAAACTCACCTTCGTCCATCCGTTCGACGATCCCGACGTGATCGCCGGCCAGGGCACCGTCGGCATGGAAATCCTGCGCCAGCACCCGGACGAGATCGAGGCCATCTTCGTGGCGGTCGGCGGCGGCGGCCTGATCGGCGGCGTGGCGGCCTACGTGAAACAGCTGCGTCCCGACATCAAGATCATCGGCGTGCAAACCGAAGATTCCGACGCCATGCTGCGCAGTGTGCGCGCCGGGCGGCGCGTGCAGCTGACCGACGTGGGCCTGTTCGCCGACGGCACTGCCGTCAAGCTGGTAGGAGAGGAAACTTTCCGCCTGGCGCGCCAGTACGTGGACGATTTCGTCGTGGTCGACACCGACGCGATCTGCGCCGCCATCAAGGACGTTTTCCAGGATACGCGCAGCGTGCTCGAACCTTCTGGCGCCATGGCAGTGGCTGCCGCCAAGCAATATGCCGCCCAGCACAAGTTGCGCGGCAAGACGCTGGTGGCCATCGCCTGCGGCGCCAACATGAATTTCGACCGCCTGCGCTTCGTGTCGGACCGCGCCGAGGTGGGCGAGATGCGCGAAGCCGTGTTCGCCGTCACCATGCCCGAACAGCGCGGCAGCTTCCGCCGCTTCTGCGAGTTGGTGGGCGAGCGCAGCGTCACCGAGTTCAACTACCGCATGGCCGATGACGGCGACCGCGCCCATGTCTTTGTCGGCCTGCAGGTGTCCGCGCCGACCGAACCGGGCAAGATCGCCGCGCATTTCCGCAAAAACGGTTTCGACACGCTGGATCTGACCCACGACGAATTCGCCAAGACCCACCTGCGACATATGGTGGGCGGCCGTTCGCGCCAGGCGGCCAACGAGGTGCTCTACCGCTTCGAGTTTCCCGAGCGGCCCGGCGCCTTGATGCGATTTCTGAACGCCATGAACCCGGACTGGAACATCAGCCTGTTCCACTATCGCAACCAGGGCGCCGACTACGGCCAGATCGTGATCGGCATCCAGGTGCCGGCCGGCGAAAAAAAGCAGTTCCGCAATTTCGTCACCGAGCTCGGCTATCCGCACTGGAACGAGACCGACAATCCGGCGTACAAGCTGTTTCTGTAAGCTTTCCACAGCCCTTTTCCCATTACCGAGGCCAAGCATCGCCATGAAAAAAGTAGCCTTCATCACCGGCGCCACGTCCGGTTTCGGCCGCGCCGCCGCGCGCCGCTTCGCCGCCGGCGGCTGGTCGCTGGTGCTGTCGGGCCGCCGCGCCGACCGTCTGGAAGAACTGAAGAAAGAATTGTCGGACAAGGTGCCCGTGTACATCGCCACGCTGGACGTGCGCGACGCCGCGGCCGTGCAAGCCATGGTCGATGCCCTGCCCGCCGATTTCCGTCCGATCCGCTCGCTGGTCAACAACGCCGGCCTGGCCCTGGCGCCCGTGCCCGCACAGAAAGTCGAGCTACAGGACTGGCACACCATGATCGACACCAATATCACCGGCCTGGTCAACGTGACCCACGCGGTGCTGCCCCTGCTGCTCGAAACCGGCGCTGGCGCCAGCATCATCAACCTGGGTTCAGTAGCCGGACAGTGGCCCTATCCCGGCGGCCACGTCTACGGCGCCTCCAAGGCCTTCGTGCAGCAGTTCTCGTACAACCTGCGCTGCGACCTGCCGGGCACCGGCGTGCGCGTGACCGACATCGCGCCGGGAATGGCCGAGACTGAATTCACGCTGGTGCGCACCAAAGGCGACCAGGACGCATCGGACAAGCTCTATCGCGGCACCACGCCGCTCACGGCCGAAGACATCGCCGAGCAGATCTACTACGTAGCTACCCTGCCGGACCACATCAACATCAACCGGCTCGAGATCATGCCCACGCGCCAGTCCTGGGCGCCGTTCGCCATCGACCGCGACAAGACCTGACCGGCCCGCGCACGGTTTCCTCCCACCGCACCCAAAAAAAGGCCATCGCTCTTTGAACGAATCCTCCGCGGCGACGCTGACGGCCCATCCCTGGGCTCTGGCCTTCGCCGGCCTGGCCATGCTGGCCGCGGGCACGATGCGCGGCTTCAGCGGCTTCGGCGCGGCCATGCTGGGCATGCCGGCGCTGTCCATGGTGTTCCCGCCCGCGCTGGCGGCCCCCATCATGACGAGCATCCAGGTGCTCTCCAGCCTGCAGACTGCGCGCGCCGACAGACCGCACATCCTCTGGCGGCAGGCTCTCATCCTGGCGGCGGCCAGCGGTCTGGCGGCCCTGGTCGGCGCCCGGCTGCTGGTCGTGACCACCCCCTGCGTCAGCCGCCTCATCATGGGATGCATCGTGCTGGCGGCCGTGGCGGTCCTGGCCTCGGGGTGGCGCTACCGCAGCCAGCCCCGGCTCGGCCTCACGCTGTCCGCCGGCGCCTTCTCCGGCCTGGGCAACGGCTTTGCCGCCATCGGCGGTCCGCCCTTGGTGGCCTATTTCCTGGGGGGGCCCTTCTCGCCCTTGAACGCCCGGGCCACCATGACCATTGTCTTCGCGGCGCAAAGCGCGGTGTCGCTGCTGACATTGGCCGCCATGGGCAAAGTGTCGCTGCACACGCTGCTATTCGTGCTGATCGCCTATCCCTTGCAGGCCGCCGGCATCGTGCTGGGACGGCGCCTCTTCCTGCGCCATGGCGATTCGCACTACCGCCGCGTCTGCATCCTCATCCTGGCGCTGATGGCCCTGCTGCTGATCGCGCGCTCGGCCTGGGACAGTCTGACCTGATTTTCAGGCCAGCACGCTGCATGCCCGCTCATCGGGCCGTACTGCAGCGCCCATAACTCAGGCCACAACGCCTTTGCGCAGAAGATCCCGCACTTGATCCTCGGTACACCCCAGGCTCTTCAGGAGATCGAGCGTGTGTTCCCCCACCTTCGGCGGATCCATGCGGACCTCGAGCCGGCTGCCGTCAAGGGTAAAGGGCAGCAAGGGCGCCTTGACCGTGTGGCCCGCCTTAGGCCCGTCGGACAAGCGCACATCCGCCAGCCCGCCGGTGGCAAGCAGATGCGGATCGTCGTACAAGTCCGCCGGCTTGTGGATCGGCGCATAGGGCAGCCCGGCGCGCTCCATCGCCTGGGCCAGTTGTGTCACGCTGCGATCGGCAACGCGCGCCCCGATGGCCGGAATAATGCGGGACCGCTGCGCGACGCGCTGGTTGTTGGTGCCCAGTTCCGGGTCGGCCTTCAGGTCCGCCAGGTCCAGAGCATCGCAGAAGGCCAGCCATTGCGGGTCGCTGACGGCGGCGAGGAAAATCTGCTCTCCATCCTTGACGGTGAACACGTCGTACACCGCCCAGGGATTGTCGCGCGCCGGCATGGGCGCAGGGTGCTTGCCGGTCAACGCGAACTGCAGCATGTGCTGGCCCATCAGGAACACATTATTCTCGTAGAGCGCGGACTGCACTTGCATGCCCCGCCCGGTGATGCCGCGCTGAATCAGCGCGCCCAACACGCCGATGGCGCCGAACATTCCGCCCATGATGTCGTTGACGCTGGCGCCGGCCCGCAGCGGATCGCCCGGCCGGCCGGTCATGTAGGCCAGGCCGCCCATCATCTGCACCACCTCGTCCAGCGCGGTCCGGTGCTCGTAAGGCCCGGGGAGAAAACCCTTGTGGCTGGCGTAGATGACGCGCGGGTTGACCTTGGCGAGCGAGTCGTAGTCCAAGCCGTACTTGACCATGGTGCCCGGCTTGAAATTCTCGACCACGACATCCGCCGTCGCGACCAGGCGCCGCGCCATCATGGCCCCCTCTTGCGAGTGCAGGTCTATGCCTATGCTCTTCTTGTTCCGGTTGCACATTGGAAAGAAGCCCGAACCGGCTCCCGTCAGCCTGCGGCTGTGATCGCCGCCCACCGGCTCGACCTTGATGACCTCCGCGCCCAGGTCGGCCAGCACCATCCCGCAGGTGGGACCCATCACCATATGGGTAAATTCGACGACGCGCAGGCTTGACAGGGGCTGGGGAGCCTGGCCCATCAGTCCTCGCCGTCCTTGAGCGTGCAGACGGCATAGAACGGCGTGCCCGTGACCGCGACCTTGGTCGAACCGCCCAGGTCGGGCAAGTCGGCGATGGCGGCCGCCTCCAGCACATTGGCGCCCAAGCGCTGCAACAGCTTGATGGCGGCGAGCATCGTGCCGCCGGTGGCGACCAGGTCATCGATCAGGACGACGCGCTGGCCGGTGCGCACCGCGTCGGCGTGTACCTCGACCTCGGATGTGCCGTATTCCAGCGTGTAGGACTCCGACACGGTGCGGCGCGGAAGCTTGCCGCGCTTGCGTATGGGCACGAAACCCACGTTCAGGGCATAGGCCAGCGCGCTGCCGATGATGAAGCCGCGCGCATCCACGCAGGCGATCAGATCGATGCGCTTGCCCATATAGCGATAGACGAACAAATCGATGAGCACGCGAAAGGTGCGCGCATCCTGGACTACCGGGGTGATGTCGCGAAAGACGACCCCGGCCTGAGGCCAGTCCGGGACACTGCGAATGGCGCGACGGATGAGATCGACGGAGTCGGCCTGCATGGTGATGTCCCAAAAAAAGCCCCCACGCTGCGCCCTCGGCTTGCTGCCCCCCAAGGGGGCTGCTTTTTGCCTTGGGGCGGCCCGGCGACAAAAAAGATGCAAACCGCACTATAGCCGCAACCGCGGTGCCAAGGCCCGTCGCTTACATAGTTTCCAAGGCCTGGAGACGACCATCGTGCAGGCGCAGCCGGCGATGCACCGCATCGCGCGGCAGCGCGGCATGCGTGACCAGCACCGCCGCGCGCCCGGCCAGGGCTTGCGGCAGGTCGCCCAGGAAAGCGGCCTCGGTCTCGGCGTCCAGCCCTACCGTAGGCTCGTCCAGCAGCAGCACCGAGGCCGGCGCCAGCAGCGTGCGCGCCAGGCACAGGCGCCGCGCCTGCCCCGCAGACAGCGCCGCGCCCGTCTCGCCTACCCAGCTGTCCAGGCCGCGCGGCAAGCCGCGCACGAAAGTATCCAGGCGCGCCGCGCGCAAGGCCGCCCAGAGCGCAGCATCGTCGGCCGCGGCATCGCCGATGCGCAGATTGCTGCGTACCGTACCCAGGAAAACCGGTGCATCCTGGGACAGCAGCGCAATGCGGCGCTGTACATCGGCCTGCGCGCATAGCCGCAGATCGCATCCGCCAAAGCGCACCTCGCCCGCGCCGGGGTCTTCGACGCGCAGCAGCAGGTGCAACAGCGTGGACTTGCCCGCGCCGCTGGCCCCGACGATCGCCACCCGCTCGCCGGGCATCAGCGTGAAATCGACGCCGTCCAGCACCCAGGACTCAGCCTCTCCCGATACTTGCGGGTAGGCATAGCGCACACCCTGCATCGCGAGGATGCCCGACTCCGGCATCGCCAAGGGCTGCGCCGGGTCCTGCAAATCGGGATCGGATCCCAGCAAGGCCGACATGCGTCTGGCCGCCGCTCGCGCGGCACCCAGGCGCGAAGCGCCGCGCATCACGGGCCCGGCCACTTCAAAAACCGCTAGCGCAGCCAGCAGCAGCCCGGCCAGGTAGGGTCCGGACACGCGCCCTGCGGCAATGGCCGGCAGCCCCGTCCACAACACGGCCAGCAACGCCAGGCCGGCCGCCGCCTGCAGAACCCACTGTCCATGCGCGGCCAGGCGCGACTGCGATTGCCGCGCCTGGGCGGCCAGGCCACACAGCCGGTCGGTGTGGCGCAGCACGGCGGCGCGGGCGCCCATGGCCTCGATATCGCCGTGGCCTTCGACGGCATCGAGCACGGCGGTACGCAGATCGGCAGCGCTTTGCTGTGCCTGAGTACCGGAGCGCCGCGAGGCGATCGCCAGGCCCACCGGCACCAGCAGGCAGGCCGCCAGCAGACACAGCAGCAGAACCAGACCCGCCAGAGGCAGGCTGCACGCGACCACCAGCGCCACCGCAAGCCCGCCCAGCAGGGCCGTGGCGATGGGCGCGAGCACGAAGAGAAATACCGTGTCCAGGGCGTCCACGTCGCTGGTCAGCCGCGCCACCAGATCGCCGCCGCGAAAGCGCGCAAGCTGCCTGGGCGTCAGCCGGGCCAGCTTGCCGAAGAGCGTGCCGCGCAAATCCGCGAGCAGGTGCAGTGTGGCGCCGTGTCCGACCAGGCGCTCGGCATAGCGCGCGCCGATGCGCAGAAAAGACAGGCCGCGCACCAGGGCAGAGGGGGCGAACAGATTGAAATCGGATCCAGCGCCAGCCAGGGCCGCGCCCGCCAGGAACCAGCCCGATACGCCAAGCAGGCCCACGCCGGCCGCCACGGCCAGCAAGGCGAGCAGCAAGGCCAGCGCCAGGTCCGCGCGACGCCGGCGATAGAGCGCGAAAATCGATACGCCGCGCCTCATAGCTGGACCACGCTGCCTTCGACCAGCTGCAGCCGGCGCGCAAAATGCCGGGCCACCGCATGGGAATGCGTGGCCAGCAGCAGGCTGCGCCCGCGGGCATATTCGACAATGGACTCGATCACGCGCTCCTGCGTGGCCGCATCCAGATGCGCCGTCGGCTCGTCCAGCAACACCAGACCCGCGTCGCGCAGGAACAGCCGCGCCAGGGCCACGCGCTGCGCCTGCCCACCCGAGAGTCCCGCGCCGCGCGGCCCCAGCGTTGTCTCCAGGCCCCGCGGCATCGCCTGCGCGAATTCCGACACGCAGGCGCGCCGGGCGGCGTCGGCCACCTCGGCGAGGCTCGCATCGGGTTTGGCAAAACGGATGTTGTCGGCGATCGTACCTTGGAACAGATAAGGCTTCTGGCCGATCAGCGCGACGCGCGCGCGCAGTTCCGGTTCTTGCCAATCCTGCAATGGTGTGCCGTCCAGCAGAATTTCGCCTCGCGCGGTCCGCAGTCCGCACAGCGCTTCGAGCAGCGTGGTCTTGCCGGCGCCGCTGGCGCCCATCAGGACGACATGTTCACCGGCAGCCAGCCGCAGTTGCGCCTCGCGCAACACCGCTTGAGGACGACCCGGCGCGTCGACCGTCAACGCCTGCGCCGTCAGGCTCAAGGCCTGCGCCACGCCTGGGGCGACGGCCTGAGCAGCGGTGTCCGACACCGGCTCGCCTGGTTCGGGCAGGCCGTCGAACAGCCTGTCGATCTCGGCCACGGCCGCCCGCGCGGCGGCGCGATCGTGATAATGCGCGGCGAACTGACGCAAGGGCGCATAGACTTCGGGCGCCATCAGCAGGCAGAAGAACCCTGCCCGCAGGCCGAAAGCCGGGTCTGGCGCACCCAGCAAGCCCAGGTAGCGCAGGCCGATGTACAGGGCCACGCCGGCCACGCCCAGCGCGGCGAAGAATTCCAGCACGGCCGAAGACAGAAAGGCCACGCGCAGCACCGCCATCGTGCGTGCGCGCAGGGCTTCGCTGGCCTGCGCCACATCGACGGCCGCGTCATCGGCCCGGCCATATAGTTTGAGCGTGGACAATCCGCGCAGCCTGTCCGCAAAAAAACCCGACAGCCTGGCGATGGCCCGAGCGTGGCGTCGGCTGGCCGCCTCCGCGCCCCAGCCCACCAGGGCCATGAATACCGGAATCAGCGGCGCGGTAATGAACAGCAGCAGTCCCGCCACGATGCTCTGCGGCAGCACCAGCACCGAGAACGCCACGGGCAGCACACCCGCCGCGCCCACGGCCGGAAGGTATTTGGCGAAGAAACCTTCCAGTGCGTCGGTCTGCTCGACCAGTGCGCTGGCCAACTCGCCCGAAACCTGACGACGCGTCCATTGCGGACCGGCGCGCAGCAAGCGGTCGAACAGCGCCAGCCTGATCCGGTGCTTGATGGTCTCAGCGGCCCTCGCGCCGGCGCGCTCGGCCAACCAGGCCAGGACCGCACGCAGCAGGATCAGGCAGCCGATGGAGGAGATGGGCCGCAAAAGCTGAGCGCGGCTTGCGCCGTGGACCAGCGCCGCGTCCAGCACACCGGCCAGAAGCCACGCCTGCAAGGCCAGTAAGGCTCCCGCCAGTAGCGGCGCCGCCCCCGCCACGGCGAGCGGCGCGCGCGCCAGCCTGGCCTGACCGGACAACCAGGCGGACTGGACCTTGGAGGCCGATTGCGGCGCGTGTTCGATGCCCGACAGGCCGCTCACCGATCCTGTGCGGCCGGATCATCACGCCGCGCTTCGCGCAGTTCGAACCACATGGCGTTGAGAATGCCGAAGGCGCAGGCCAGACCCAAACCCAATATCCACGAAAAGTACCACATGGCAAAAAACCTCCGGCTCAATACGAATTGGGCGTACCGCCCACGGATTCATGCGTGACCTTGCCCCGCATGACGCGATACACCCAGGCGGTGTAGCTCGTGATGATGGGTAGGAAGATCACCACCGCCACCAGCATGATCCACAGGGTCAAGCGGCTGGACGAGGCATCCCAGACAGTCAGGCCGGCCGCCGGTTGCGAGGACGAGGGCAACAGAAAAGGAAAGAGCGCAAAGCCCGTCGTGAGAATGACACCGGCGATCGAGGCCGCCGAGGCGATGAACGCCAGCGCGCCGGCGCCCGGCGCAAGCAATACGAACAGCGCGCCCGCCACGCCCAGCACCGGCGCGATCCACATCAGCGGCCATGTATGGAAATTGTTCATCCAAGCGCCGACGTGCATCGTCACGGTCTTGACCAGGGGATCGGACGGCCCGTTCATGTCGAATCCACTCGCGACCTGGCCTTTCAAGCCATAAGCCACCCAGAAGCCGCCCAGCACGAAGAGCGCGATGGCCAGCAAAGCGGCCAGCCGGGCCCAGCCGCGTGCGCGGCTGGAGATGGGATCCTCGGTGCGCCAGGCCAGCATGACCGCGCCGTGCATAACCAGCAAGGCCACGCTCAGCACGCCCGACAGCAGCGCGAAAGGGGAGAAGAGCTGATAGAACATGCCGGTGTATACCGGCCGCATGGATCCCGGGTCCAGGCCGTGCGGCACGCCCAGGATGACGTTGCCCATGGCCACGCCGCACACCAGCGCGATCACAACGCCTGAAAAGCACAGCACGCCGTCCCACGTGTTGCGCCAGGCGGAACCTTCGAACTTGCTGCGGTACTTGAACCCCACCGGGCGCAGGATCAGCGCCAGCAGGATCAGCATCATGGCCAGGTAAAAGCCCGAGAACGAGGCCGCATACAACATGGGCCAGGCGGCAAAGATCGCGCCGCCCGCGGTGATCAGCCATACTTGGTTGCCTTCCCATACGGGACCCACCACATTGATGACCACGCGCCGCTCGGCATCGGTCTTGCCCACCAGCGGCAGCAGCGCCGCGACGCCGGCGTCGAAACCGTCCATGACCGCGAAGCCGATCAGCAGGGCGCCCATGAGCCCCCACCAGATGACACGCAGCGTGGCATAGTCCAGAGGAATCAGGTTTTCCATTTTCTATCTCCCTTTGCTCAGGCGTCCAGCACCGCGTGAACGGTTCCCAGGTCTTTGCCGGCCAAAGCCGGTGCGCTGTCCTTGGGACCCGTCTTGATGGCATGCAGCATGACCTTGACGCCGACGATGAACAGCACCGTGTAGAGCACGACGAAGATGCCCAGGGTGCTGGCCACATCGAGCAGCGACAGGCCGGACGCCGCGTAATAGGTCGGCAGCACGCCTTCGATCACCCACGGCTGGCGACCTACCTCGGACACGAACCAGCCCGACTCGATTGCAATCCAGGGCAGCGGCAGGCTCCACAGCGCGATCTTGAGCAGGAGCGGGCAATGCGCCAGCTTGTCCTTGGATGCCATCCAGAACGCCACGGCAAAGAACAGGATCAGGTAGATACCCACGCCCACCATGAGGCGGAACACGAAGAACAGCGGCATCACCGTAGGCACGGTATCCCATGCCGCCTGCTGGATCTGCGCATCGGTGGCCTTGGACAAATCGGGCTGGTAGCGTTTGACCAGCAGGCCATAGCCCAGATCCTTCCAGTTGCCCGCGAACGCCTTGCGCGCGTCTTCGTCCTTGGGGTTGGCACGAATGCGCTGCAGATCCTCATAGGCCGTGATCCCCGAGCGGATGCGCACCTCGGCGCGCTTGACCAGGTCGTTGATGCCCAGCAGCGGCTCGGTGAGCGAACGCGTGCCGATCAGGCCCATCACGTAGGGTATGTGGATGGCGAAGTCGTTCTTGTGCTGGGCTTGGTCGGGCCAGGCCAGCAGGTTGAAGCTGGCCGGAGCCGGCTCGGTCTCCCACATCGACTCCATGGCGGCGATCTTCATCTGCTGATGCTCGCCGGTGAGGTAGCCGCTCTCGTCGCCCAGCACCACCACCGACAGCGAAGCGGCCAGGCCAAAACTGGCCGCAACCACCATGGAACGCTTGGCCAGCTCGATGTGCCGCCCCTTGAGCAGAAACCAGGCGCTGATCGACATGATGAACATGGCACCCAGCACGTAGCCAGCGCTGACCGTATGCACGAACTTGGCCTGCGCCACCGGGTTGAACAGCACGGCGGCGAAATCCGTCATTTCCATGCGCATGGTGTCGGGGTTGAACACCGCGCCAACCGGGTTCTGCATCCAGCCGTTGGCGATCAGAATCCACAGCGCCGACAGATTGGTGCCCAGGGCCGTGAGCCAGGTCACCGACAGGTGACCCACTTTGCTCAGCCGGTTCCAGCCGAAGAAGAACAGACCGACGAAAGTGGCTTCCAGGAAGAACGCGGACAGGCCTTCGAGCGCCAGCGGCGCGCCGAAGATGTCGCCCACGTAGTGACTGTAGTAGGACCAGTTCATGCCGAACTGAAATTCCATGACCACGCCGGTCGCCACGCCCAGGGCGAAGTTGATGCCAAAGAGCGTGCCCCAGAACATCGTCATGCGCTTCCAGATGGGCTTGCCCGTCATGACGTACACGCTTTCCATGATGGCCAGCAGGAAGGACAGGCCCAGCGTGAGGGGAACGAATAAAAAGTGGTAGAGCGCGGTCGCGGCGAATTGCAGCCGGGACAGGGTGACAACATCCATGTCGATCATACGGGTCTCCTCGAACTCCTTGAAGACGAAATGCCTGCATCCGCTCATTCGTGGATGCGCAGCCTCCCGGCAAACTGCAATACTTTCTGCACGCGTGAACCCAGCTTCATCAGACGCCGCAGGGTCTCGGGGGGCAGGCGTTGCACCTCGTCGAACCAGCCGGTGGACAGTTCGATGAGTTCCAGCATTTCTCGCATGCGCTGTTGGGCGTAGACCTCGGATTCGCCCGAAGGCGACTCCATCAAAGTATCACGCAACAATGTCATGGTTGGATCGATTTCGCGCTTGCGTTTCTCCTCGGCCAGAACGCGGAATATCTCCCATACATCCCCGGGGGTTTCGAAGTAGTCCCGCCGGTCGCCCACGCGGCGCGCCGTCTTGACCAGCCGCCACGATTGCAATTCCTTCAGACTCATGCTGACGTTGGAGCGCGACACGGCCAGCGCCTCGGCGATATCGTCGGCGCACAGCGGTTGCGGCGCCAGGAACAACAACGCGTAGATCTGCCCCACCGTGCGATTGACGCCCCAGCGGCTACCCATTTCACCGAAATGCACAATGAAACGCTCGGCTTGAGGGGATATCGTCATCTGTTACATTACTTTCAATAATTTCTGAAATTATAGAATCTAAAGCAACAAGGCGCAACGACATTAGAATCCATCTCGATGGCAGTGTTATTGACCTATGACAAAAAAAGTCAAAATGCTCCGTATCGGCAGACGCCGGTCTGGCCAGTCAATGCCGGAAAAGATAGGGTCCGACCGCTCTTGCCTAACCAGCTGCCTCGACCCGCACCGCCGAAGACACCCGCAGCGCCCTGGCGCGGGCCTGTTCCACGTCCGGCGCCGTCGCCAGGCCCACGCCCATGCGTCGCTTGACGAAGGATTCGGGTTTGCCAAAGAGGCGAACATCCGTGCCCGGTTCGGCCAACGCCTGGGCCACATTGTGGAAACTCACGCCGCGGGCGTCGACGCCGCCGTAGATGACGCTGGAGGCCCCCGGCTGGCGCAGCGACGTGTCCACCGGCAGGCCCAGCAGGGCGCGAGCATGCAGCTCGAATTCATTCTGTACCTGGCTGATCAGGGTGACCATGCCCGTGTCGTGCGGGCGCGGGCTGACCTCGGAGAACCAGACCCGGTCGCCCGCCACGAAAAGCTCCACGCCGAAAACGCCCAGCCCCCCCAGCTGCGCGGTGACCGCCAGGGCGATCTCGTGCGAGCGCGCCAGGGCCGCCGGCGCCATGGGTTGCGGCTGCCAGCTCTCGACATAGTCGCCGTCGACCTGCCTGTGACCTATGGGTTCGCAGAACCGAGTTTCGATCTGCCCGGACGCGGCGCGGGCGCGCACTGTGAGCAGCGTGATCTCGTATTCGAAATCGATGAAACCCTCTACGATGGCACGCCCGCCCCCGACCCTGCCGCCCTCCTGGGCATAGCGCCAGGCCGCGGCGATGCCGGTTTCATCGCGGATTACCGACTGGCCCTTGCCCGAGGAGGACATGACCGGCTTGATGACACAGGGAAAGCCGATGCCCTCCCTGATGGCCGCCCGCAGTTCTTGCTCACTGTCGACGAACTTGTAGGGGGATGTGGGCAGGCCCAGGGTCTCGGCCGCCAGTCGGCGTATGCCCTCGCGGTTCATGGTGAGCTGGGCGGCGCGAGCCGTGGGCGTGACGCGGACCTGGCCCTGCGCCTCAAGTTCGACCAGCAGATCGGTGGCGATGGCCTCGATCTCGGGCACGATGACATGAGGCCGCTCGGCTTCGATGATCCGGCGCAGGGCCTGGACGTCGGTCATGGACACCACGTGGGCGCGGTGCGCCACCTGATGCCCCGGAGCGTCGGCATAGCGGTCCACCGCGATGACCTCCGTTCCCAGGCGCTGCAAGGCAATGATCACCTCCTTGCCAAGCTCGCCCGAACCCAGCAGCATGACTCGGGTGGCGCAAGGGGAAAGCGGGGTGCCGAGCACCGGGTCGGGAAAGGCGGTCATAAGCGAAGGAAGGGGAAAATGATGGAGGAAGCCGGACGAAACCGTCGGAAATATCCGCCTCAGGATGCCATAGCCCCCAGGAGGCGGCAACTGCGAAGGGAAAATCCTTCCGGTACGATTAAAATCCCCCGATGCCCGATCAATTTTCCCCCGACCAAGCCCTGGTTTCGGCCCGCTGCACGCTACAGACCGAGATCCAGGGGCTGCAGGACCTTTCCGCCCGCCTGGACGGCAGTTTCGGCGCAGCCGTGCGCCTGCTGCTGGACTGCCGCGGCCGCGTGGTCGTAAGCGGCCTGGGCAAGACCGGCCATATCGCCCGCAAGATCGCCGCCACTCTGGCCTCCACTGGCACACCCGCTTTTTTCGTACACGCCGCCGAAGCGGTGCATGGCGATCTGGGCATGATCACCGCCGCCGACGTGCTGATCGCCCTGTCCTATTCCGGCACAGGCGCCGAACTGCTCACCATCGTTCCCCTGGTGCGCCGCATGGGCGCGCGCCTGATCTCCATCACTGGCAATCCCGCGTCCGACCTGGCCCGGCTGGCCGACGTCCACCTGGACGCCGGCGTCACCCAGGAGGCCTGCCCCCTTAGCCTGGCCCCCACTGCCAGCACCACGGCCTCGCTGGCGCTGGGCGATGCCCTGGCCGTGGCCTGCATGCAGGCGCGCGGCTTCGGCACGGAAGACTTCGCCCGCTCGCACCCCGGCGGCGCGCTGGGCAGGCGCCTGCTGACCCACGTGCGCGACGTCATGCGGCAAGGCCAAGACCTGCCCACCGTACGGGAAGATGCGCCTTTATTCCGCGCGCTCGAGGAGATCTCCGCCAAGCGCATGGGCATGACTGCCGTGGTCGACGCAGCCGCCCGCCCGGTCGGCATCTTCACCGACGGCGACCTGCGCCGCCTGATCGAACGCCAGGGCGACGTACGCGGCCTTACGGTCGCGGCCGGCATGTCGCGCGCTCCCCGCTCCATCGGCCCCGACGCGCTGGCCGCCGAGGCCGCGCAAATCATGGACACCCTCAGGCTGAACCAGATGCTGGTCGTCGATGCGCAAGGCGTGCTGCTGGGCGCGCTGCACATCCACGACCTCATGGCGGCCAAGGTGGTCTGATCCGACAGGCCCGCCCCATACCCGAGTCATTCATGAATCCCCCCATCAAGCTCGTCCATCCCGCCGAAGCGCTGGTCCTGGCCCGCGTAGCACCCGCCGTACGCGAACGCGCCGCCGCCGTGCGCCTGATGCTTTTCGACGTCGACGGCGTGCTCACCGACGGCGGCCTCTACTATGGCGAAGCCGGCGAAACGCTCAAGCGTTTTCACGTCCTGGACGGCCACGGCCTGAAGCTGCTGACGCAAAGCGGCGTGAAAGTCGCGCTGGTCACGGGCCGTTCCAGCCTCATCGTCTCCCGGCGCGCCGCCGAACTGGGCATCGCCGACGTGATGCAGGACGTGCGCGACAAGAGCGCGGCCTTGAACGAGATATCGCAACGGCACGGCATTGCGCTGAACGAGACCGGCTTCATGGGCGACGACCTCATCGATCTTCCCGCCATGCAGCGCGCCGGCTTCGCCGCCAGCGTGCCCAACGCGCCGGACTACATCGTGCAATCAGCGCACTGGGTGGCCTCGCGCCAAGGCGGCAACGGCGCGGCGCGCGAGTGCTGCGACCTGCTGCTGGCCGCGCGCGGCCGGCTGGGAAGCTATTTGATGGCGCAGCCGCTGTTCGGCGACGGTGTCATCCAGTAAAGCCGCCATGAAAGAACGCTTCCCCGCCCTGATGGCGCTGATATTGCTGATCGTCCTGGTGCTGAGTACCTGGTGGGCAGCCAAATTCGCGCAAACGGCCATCCAGACCGACCCGCCTCGGCGCATGACGCACGAGATGGATTCCTGGTCGAAGAATTTCGTCATGTTGCGCACCGACGCCGCCGGCAAGCCCGTGAACCGGCTCGAAGGCGACTATGGCGAACATTTCCCCGACGACGATTCCTACCACGTGACCAATCCGCGAGCGATAGGCCAGCGGGCGGGCGACCCCATCACCGTAGGCACGTCCAAGACGGCCATCCTGGATGACCACAACAATCGCATCACCATGATCGGCGACGCACACGTGCATCGGCCGGCCGACGCCAAGAACGGCGCCTTGGACGCCTATAGCCAGAAGTTCGTCATTCTGCCCAACGATGACGTGGTCTATACCGACCTGCCCGCCCATGTGGTCAAGGGCCAGTCCACCATGGATGGCGTCGGCATGCGCTACAACAACAAGACCCAGCAGCTGGAGGTGTATTCGGCCAGCAACGTCAACCTCGCTCCTGCCGACACCAACAAGGCGTCCTCTCGTCCCGCAAACAACGATCCGGCCGGCGGCGGCGCCGCCAATCCCCTCCCAGAGAAAAAATGACTCATCCGACCGCATATCTCTTGGCCCTGTTGCTGGCCTTCACCGCCGTAGGTGCCCAGGCTCAAGGCCAGGCGGCCGCGCCAGCCCCCGGTCCGGCGCAGGCTTCGGGCCAGGGCAGCAGCCCCGCCGAGCAGCCCAGCACCCAGGTCACTTCCGACACCCTGCATTACGACGACGCCAACCGCCGGAGCATTTTCACCGGCAACGTCGTGGCCACGCGCGGTTCGCTCACCATCTTAGCCGACCAGTTGGTCGTCAACGAAGACAAGGACGGCAACCAGTTCGGCACCGCTACCGCCAATAAGGGCAAAGTCGTGACCATCACCGAAGACCGCCCCGAAACCTACGAGCACATCGAAGGCACGGGCCTGCGCGGCGAGTACGACGGCAAGAAGCAGCAGTTCGATCTCATCGGACACGCCGTGGTGATCCGCTATGTCTGCGGCAAGCCCTACGACACCATACGCGGCGAGCGCATCCGCTACTTCCAGAAGAGCGACGTCTACGAAGCGCAGGGCGGACCGGGTTCGGCTGGACCCGACGGCCGGGTGCGCTCGCTGGCCGAGCCCCGTGCCAAGATCCAGGCCGCGATGCAGGCCTGCGCGGCACAGCACGGCAAGCCGGCCGAGAAAAAATCCCCGAACGGCGCCAAGAAGTAATCCGACGGATATTCCACACATGACCGCAACTCCTTCGACCGCCGCGGCGATCCAGCCGCAAGGCACGCTGCGCGCCATAGGCCTGCGCAAGACCTACAACGGCCGCACCGTAGTGCAGGACGTGTCGCTGTCCGTCGCCGGCGGCGAAGTCGTGGGCCTGCTGGGCCCCAACGGCGCAGGCAAGACCACCAGCTTCTACATGATCGTAGGCTTAGTGCCGGCCGACTCCGGCCGCATCGAGATCGACGACATGCCCATCACGAGTATGCCCATCCACAAGCGCGCGCGCGTGGGCCTGTCGTACCTGCCCCAGGAAGCCTCGGTGTTCCGCCGACTGACGGTCGAGCAGAACATACGCGCCGTGCTGGAACTGCAACTCGATCCCAAGGGCGCGGCGCTGTCGCGCGCCCAGATCGACGAAAACCTGGAATCCCTGCTCGACGAACTGCAGATCGACCACATCCGCAGCAACACGGCGATCTCGCTGTCGGGCGGCGAGCGCCGTCGCGTGGAAATCGCCCGCGCTCTGGCGACCCGGCCGCGCTTCATCCTGCTGGACGAACCCTTCGCCGGCGTGGACCCCATCGCCGTGATCGAGATCCAGCGCATCGTGCGCTTTCTCAAGGGCCGCGGCATCGGCGTGCTCATCACCGACCACAATGTGCGCGAGACGCTGGGCATCTGCGACCGCGCCTACATCATCAGCGAAGGCAAGGTACTCACCAACGGGCACCCGGACGAAATCGTCAGCGACCCGGCCGTACGCCGGGTCTATCTGGGCGAACACTTCAAGATGTAAAGTCCGCCTCGCCGACGGCGGACACATCGGGCAGGCGTGCCGCCAACTCCGCCGGCACGGCCACCTGTTGCGCCAGCAGATGAAAGGACAGGCTCTTGCCATGCGCGTCCAGGTTGAGCGCGCTGTTAACGCCGCCGTCGAGCACACCTTCGAGAACGAAGTTCATGGCTTGCAGGCCCGGCAGCACGTAGCGCGTCACCCGCACAGGCTTGCGATAAGCGAACCACTGCGCCACGCGCGCTTCGGTCACCTCGGCAAGCAGCACCTGGTAGCACTCGGCGTCCCACGCAATCAGGCTGATGTTGGAAATGTCGCCTTTGTCACCGGTGCGGCTGTGCGCCAGGCGGTAGAGCGGCACGGATCCCGTTGCGGTCGTCATCAGCGGGACTCCTGCATGGTCCATCCGGCCGCCACGATCTCGCGCGGTACCGTGCACGACAGCGTGGCCAGGCGCGGGCGCAGCGAGGTGCGTACGCCCCCGCCGCCCGCGGGGCCGCAGCAATACAGCGCCGTGACTTCGCGCAGCACGCGCTCGGCCGTCGCCCGGTCGTCGTGCCGCGCCGCGACACGCAGCCGCACATCTTGCCCATGCCGATCCGGCACGCCTGCCAGCAGGGCGCCGTCATCGTCGGCCAGAATGCTCATCGCGCCGATGAGATCAATGCGCAGCCTCATCGCCGATCCGATGCGGCGCGCCACGATATCCCCGGCCAGGCGCGCCCGCGCCTCGGCTTGCAAGCCGGCATAGGAAATCTCGGCCTCGGCCAGCCAGCCGCCGCGATAGCACACGTTCACCTTCAGTTCCCGCGGCCGCGCATGGCCCGTGATGCCGTGCACAGCCACGCGATCGCCGCCCAGTTCCGTCACGCCCGCCTGGCTCAGGTCGGCCACGACGTCGGGCGTGAGGTAACGCGCAGGGTCGTGGACTTCGTAGAGGAGCTGCTCCTTGACGGTGCGGGCATCCACCTTGCCGCCCGTGTTCTCGGCCTTGCCGATCACACAGGCGCCGTCAGCATCGATCTGGGCTATCGGAAAGCCCGTCTCGTGCAGGCCGGGCACCTCCTTCAGGCCGGGAACGGCGAAATAGCCGCCGGTGACCTGCGTGCCGCATTCGAGCAGATGCCCGGCCATCGTGGCGCGTCCCAGCCGCGGCCAGTCATCGTCGCTCCAGTCATAGTGCGCCAACGCGGGTCCCACTGTAAGCGAGGGATCGGCCACGCGCCCGGCCACCACGACCTGGGCGCCCGCGCGCAAGGCCTGCGCGATCTCTTGCGCGCCCAGATAGGCATTGGCGCTGATGACATCGATCCGGTCGAACTCGGCGCCCAGGCGTTCGCGCAGCAGCGCGCGTTGCTCGGGGCTGTCCAGCGCGTCACCGTGAATCACCGCGATGCGCGGCGCTGGCAGACCTTGCCGGGCCGCGATCGATGCGATGCGCCGCGCTGCGGCCGGCGGATTGGCCGCGCCGAAATTGCTGACGATGTTGATGCCGTGCTTCATGCAGTCGCCCAGAACGGGCCCGACCAGATCCTCCAGCAAAGGCTCGTAGCCGGCCTCAGGATCCTGGTTGCGCGCCAATTGAGCCAGCGCCAGGGTGCGCTCGGCCAGGGTTTCGAAGATCAGGGTGCCCCCGCCGCGAGCAGCCAGGGTGCGCACCACGGGCGGCGCGCCATCGGTGCGATCGCCTGAAAATCCGGTCGCGCAACCCACCAAACAAGGAAAATGCGGGGCAGTCATGTCTCGTCCAGAAAAAGCGTTTCTTCGTGCAGGCACTATAGCTATAGCGCCAGGAATTTTTCGCGAAAATCTTCTGAAAGACATCACGCCGTCACAATTTCGTGGCGGCCACATCTTGTTTTGCGCGTCAGAATCTCTACACTAGGTTCATGGGCGTCGTCGATGCCCATCGGATTTCAACCCAGCCTGAACCCAATACAAGGAGCCTTTCTTACGACGAATCCGCGCATTCCTCGCGCACCTTTTTTTCTCTTTTGTAGGAGAGCAAGTATGAACCTGAGCATTTGCGGTCGCCATCTCGACGTTACCCCCGCCATCCGCGAATACGTGATGAACAAACTGTCTCGAGTATTACGACATTTCGATCACGTCATCGACACCCAGGTCATGCTCTCGGTAGAGCCATTGCGGCAAAAAGCCGAAATCACCATGCATCTGCGCGGTAAAGACATCCATTGCGAAGCGACTGACGAAAATCTCTACGCCGCTATCGACCTGCTCGTCGACAAGCTCGATCGCCAGGTCATCAAGCATAAGGACAAGATGCAAAACCACGCCACCGAATCGGCCAAGCGTCAGGTCGCCGACGCCACTACCGCTTGAGCGGACGCGTCCGGCACAAGTTAAAAGCCATTCTCGCGAATGGCTTTTTTCATTGCGTCGCGCCCTGCGAAGCCGGAGCGGTTAGGCCCGGGAAACGTCTCGGTGCGCAGCACCCCATATTCCGCCCCCAATTTGTTTTTTGCACTGCGGCATCCTCTCCCTATAATGGCCGCAATGAACCACCTGTCGCGCATACTTCCTCCCGGCAACGTGGTGCTCGACCTGCCCGCCACCAGCAAGAAGCGCGCGTTCGAGCACGCCGGCCTATTATTCGAAAACCACCACGGCCTGGCCCGTACCACGGTGTACGACAGCCTCTTCGCGCGTGAGCGACTGGGGTCCACCGGGCTGGGCGAAGGTGTGGCCGTACCGCATGGCCGCATCAAGGGCCTGCACCAGCCCTTGTGCGCGTTCTTCAGGCTGGCCAGGCCCATACCTTTCGAAGCGCCTGACGGCCTGCCCGTTTCCATGCTGCTGTGCCTGCTGGTTCCGGAAAACGCGGCGCAACAACATCTGGACATTCTGGCCGAACTGGCCCATTTGATGTCCAATCAAGAATTGCGTGCGGTCCTGGCCAACGAGACCGATCCGGCCAAGGTGCACCGCACGCTCACCACGGGACAACTCTAAATCGTCATGCTTACCGTGCAGGAACTGGTCGACGACAACGCCGACTCCATACCATTTCGCTGGATCGCGGGCACTGAATCCGCCGACCGGGCCATCATCAACGACGGCATGGCGGCAGCCGACCTGGTGGGCCACCTCAACCTGATCCACCCCTCGCGCATCCAGGTCTTCGGCCCGGAAGAGCTGGCCTACTACACGCGTTTCGATCTGCGCCGCCGCATGCACCACATGGACGAGCTGCTTATCGGCGGCGTGCCGGCCATTCTTCTGGCTGACGATCTGCTGCCGCCCGAAGACCTGATCGAGCAATGCACGCAGCACCAGATCCCGCTCCTGGCGACCTCGGTGGCTGCGGCGCAACTCATTGACCTGCTGCGCATCTACCTGGGCAAGAAGCTCGCTCCCACCACTACCGTGCATGGGGTGTTCATGGACGTGCTGGGCCTGGGCGTGCTGATCACCGGCGAATCGGGCCTGGGCAAGAGTGAACTGGCGCTCGAACTCATCACCCGCGGCCACGGCCTGGTAGCCGACGATGCCGTGGATTTTTCTCGCACCGCGCCCAACGTGATCGAAGGCCACTGCCCGCTCCTGCTGCAGAACCTGCTCGAAGTGCGCGGCCTGGGGCTGCTGGATATCCGCACCATCTTCGGCGAGACCTCGGTGCGCCGCAAAATGCGTTTGAAACTCATCGTGCACCTGATGCGCAACCCGCAGGAAAAATTCGAACGCCTGCCCATGAGCGACCTGACGCAGGACATGCTGGGCCTGCCGGTGCGCAAGGTCATGCTGCAGGTTGCGGCCGGCCGCAACCTGGCCGTGCTGGTCGAGGCCGCCGTGCGCAACACCATCCTCAAGCTGCGCGGTATCGATACCCTGGACGATTTCCTGCAACGCCAGAATCTGGCCATCCAGCAGAACAGCCAGGTACAGGCGCCTTGACGCCCTATGCCGAGCCCAGCAGCCATGTTTAGCGTCGTTCTGATCACAGGCATCTCGGGTTCCGGCAAATCCGTCGCCCTGCGCATGCTCGAAGATGCCGGCTACACCTGCATCGACAACCTGCCGCTGCGTTTTTTGGGGGAATTCATCGACACCACGCGCAACGACGAGGCTATCGAACGCGTGGCGGTGGCCATCGACGCGCGCACGCCGGGCGAGCTGGCCGAACTGCCGGGCATCATGAGCTCGCTGCAGGCCGTGGGCACCCGCTTGCGGGTGGTGTTCCTGGATTCCGACACGAACACGCTGGTGCAGCGCTACTCCGAATCGCGCCGCCGCCATCCGCTCACCGACCGCGCCGCGCGCAACGGCCGACAGCCTTCTCTCACCGACTGCATCTGGCTCGAACGCGAAATGCTGGCGCCTCTGCGCGAACACGCCCACGTCATCGACACCTCGGACGCCACGCCCGGGCAGCTGCGCACCTGGGTGCGCGACCTGGTCGAGGCGGATGTCGCGCCGCTGGTGCTGACCTTCGAATCCTTCGCCTACAAACTGGGCGTACCCAACAGCGCCGACCTGGTGTTCGACATGCGCTGCCTGCCCAATCCCCACTATGATCCCGCGCTGCGTCCGCTGACCGGGCGCGACGCCCCGGTCGCACAGTGGCTGGCCTGGCATCCCGCAGTGGGCGAGATGATCGACGACGTGGAGCGCTTCATCAATCGATGGATGCCCCAGTACCAGCAAGACACGCGCAGCTACCTTACCGTGGCCATCGGCTGCACGGGGGGCCAGCACCGCTCGGTCTACGTGGTCGAGCAACTGGCCAAGCGTTTCGCCGGCCATCGCCCCCTGCTGGTGCGGCACCGCATGCAGCACGGCGAGGCGGCCGGGCGGGCATGAGCAAGCGAACCCGCCTCGAATGCGCCGCCCCCCTCGGGCAGGCGGCGCGCGGCGCCAAGGGATCTCTATGAGCATCGCCCGCCGCCTGCCACTGCTGGCCGTCCTGCTGCTCGTCCTGGTCATGGCGGGCTGCTCGACCACGGGCAACCGCGGCCTGCAGGGCGGCGGCTACTACGAGGACGACGGCCCCGGCAGCAACCCGCCGTCCAGCGCGCAACTGGACGCCATTCCCAACGCCGTGCCGCGCATCGAGCCGCTGATCAACGGCACCAACAAGCCCTATGTGGTGTTCGGCAAACGCTACGTGCCCGATGCCAGCGACCAGCCCTTCCGGCAGGAAGGCATCGCCTCGTGGTACGGGCGCAAATTCAACGGTGTACGCACTTCCAGCGGCGAACGCTACAACATGTACGCCATGACGGCGGCGCACCCCACACTGCCCATTCCCAGCTACGCGCGCGTCACCAGCGAAGTCAACGGCAAGACCATCATCGTGCGCATCAACGACCGCGGTCCCTTTCACAGCAACCGCATTATGGATCTGTCGTACACCGCCGCCTACAAACTGGGGCTGATAGGACCGGGCAGCGGCAGAGTGATCGTCCAGCGCATCCTGCCCAGCGAAATCCGCACGATGGTCGCCTCGGGAAACATCGCCCCCGAAGACTCGCAGCTCACCGCCGATCAGGCCACGCACCCGATAGCTCCTGCGCCGCAGACCCAGGCTCCTGCCCCCTTGTCGCCGGCCCCGCTGCCGCCGCAGGCGGAATCCTCGATGGCCGCGCCGCCGGCACAAGGCGCCTATTACCTGCAACTGGGCGCATTCAGCCGGCAGTACAACGCAACCACGCTGGCCCACCGGATCAACACGGAATTGCGCGGCATGGGCAAGCGCGCCCAGGCCCTGCAAATCGCCCGGCTCTACCGCGTGCGCATCGGCCCCTACGACACACGCGAAGCGGCGACGAGCGACATACCGACTGTCAACGCCAAGACAGGCATACAGCCCAGCCTGATCAGGCCTTGAGTTCCAGCGCCTTGTTGTAGAGTCTGTCCCGCGGCAGGCCGGTGATCTTGGCGGCCACGCGCGCGGCGTCGCGCACCGACAGGTTTTCCAGCAAGGCATTGAGCAGCACATCGATCTGGACGCCCGAGGCGGCGCCCTCTTCGTCCTCGCTCTTGGCAACTTCGGCCTCATGCACGATCAGCACGAATTCGCCTTGGGCGTGATGCGGATCGGCGGCCAGCCAGGCGGCTGTCTCGCCCATGGACAGCGTGGCGATCTGCTCGAAGCGCTTGGTCAGCTCGCGCGCCACGGTGAGCTTGCGCGCGGGGCCGCAGACCTCCAGCAGATCGGCCAACATGGCCGATAGGCGATGCGGCGATTCGAAAATCAGCACCGGTGCCGGCAAAGCGCACCAACGGCGCAGCCAGCGCTGCCGCGCCGCAGCCTTGGGCGGCGCGAAGCCGGCAAAGGCATAGGCGGGATTCTCATCGGACGTGACGCCGCTGCCCATCAGCGCTGCGATGACGGCGCTGGGGCCGGGCACGGGCACCACAAGGTAGCCGGCTTCGCGCACGGCGCGCACGATGCGTGCACCCGGATCACTCACGGCCGGCGCGCCGGCGTCGGATATCAGTGCCACGCGCTGTCCCTGAGCCAGGCGCGCGCAGATCGTCTGCGCCGCCTGGGCTTCGTTGTGGCGATGCGCGGCCATCATGGGGGTGGCAATGCCCCAGGCATCCATCAGCGCGCGGCTGGCGCGCGTATCCTCGGCGGCGATCACGTCGGCCCGGGCCAGGGCCTGCCAGGCGCGCAAGCCCAGGTCGCCCAGATTGCCGATGGGCGTGGCCACCACATACAAGGCGCAAGCCGGCCAATGCTGGGCCGCGACGCGCTCGGCCACACGGCGCCAGGCATCGCCGGCCTCGGCCGGCACAGTGACTTGTTCGTTCATTGCGGCGCACCGCGGCTGTGGAAACCGTGCCAGTGTAGCCGCATGCATAATCCTCCCGAACGCGACCCGCCGCCTGCCGACGATCTGCTGGCCTATGCCTTGGCCGATGCAGCCAGGCTCGGGCTGCGCCGGCGCAAGCGGCGCACGCGTAAAGCGGTCCCGCGCAAGCAGGATCCGCGGCTCTCGCCCGCGCAGCGCAAGGGCCTGGATTTCGAAGACCAGGCGCTGGAGTTGCTGGTGCACGCCGGCCTGCAGTTGCTGGCGCGCAATCTGCGCGTCGCGCCCGGCGAGATCGACCTGGTCATGCGCGACGGCAACGTGCTGGTGCTGGTGGAAGTGCGCGCCCGGGCGAACGCGCGCTACGGCGGCGCGGGCGCCAGTATCGACCCGGCCAAACAGCGGCGCCTGACCCGCGCCGCCGCGCAGATCTTGCCAGACCTGGCGCGGCGCCACTGGCAAGGGCGCACTCCGGCCGTACGCTTCGATGCCGTGCTGTTCGATGGCGCACGGGCCTGCTGGCTGCGCCATGCTTTCGCGCCCGAATGAAGCAAGGCCGCGCGCCGCTTCGGACAGCCCGCAAAGGACTGCAATATTTCCCGCCACGCCGTTGCATCCCGAAAGGTCGCCCATCCGCCCCCATGAGATAATCCGGCCATGAATCTGACCTCCCGTATGACTGCGCATTTCCGCGACGCCATCGGCGTCATCGAGCTGAGCATGAGCGACCTGGCCGAACCGCTGTCGGCGGCGGTCGAATTGATGTTCTCGGCCCTGGCCAACAACGGCAAGATCCTGGCTTGCGGCAACGGCGGCTCGGCCGCCGATGCCCAGCACTTCATCGCCGAACTGGTCGGCCGCTTCGAGCGTGAACGCCTGCCGCTGGCGGGCATCGCCTTGAACACCGATACCGCCATACTCACCGCCGTCGGCAACGACTACGGCTTCGAAGAAATCTACCAACGTCAGGTCGGCGCCCTGGGCCAGCCCGGCGACGTGCTGGTGATCTTGTCCACCAGCGGCAATTCGCCCAACGTCATGCGAGCCATCGAGGCCGCGCATGACCGCGACATGCACGTGGTCGCCCTCACGGGCAGGAACGGCGGCCAGGTCGGACCGCTGCTCGGCCCGCAGGATGTCCATCTCTGCGTGCCCGACGACCGCACTATGCGCATCCAGGAAGTTCACGGACTGCTGCTGCACGCCATGTGCGACGGCATCGACGCTCTCTTGCTAGGAGACACCGAATGACGCTCAAGCCATCCACCGCCCTGCGCGCCGCGTTGCTGGCCGCCGCCTTGACTGGCACCGCCTCGACCCTGACCGGTTGCATTCCCCTGGCCCTGGGCGGCGCCGTAGTGGGCGCCTCGGTGTTCGTCGACCGCCGCTCATCGGGCACCCAGCTCGACGATCAGACCATTGCCATCAAGACCCAGCTCCAGATCGCCAAGCAACTGGGCGACAATGCCCGCGTCAGCGCCGTTTCCTACAACTACCGCGTCCTGCTTACCGGCGACGTGCCCACCCAGGCGGCCAAGGACCAGGCCACCGCCATCGCCCAGGGTATCGAGAAGGTCAAGTCCGTTGTCAACCAACTCGAGGTCGGCCCCGTCGAACCTTTCGAAGGCCGCAGCAACGACGCCTGGCTCAGCTCCAAGGTGCGCACGGCGCTGCTCGCCACCAAGAACGTGCCGTCCGGCGCTATCGTCACCACGGTCAACCGCAGCGTGGTCTATATGCTGGGGATGGTCACCCAGGAAGAAGGCGACATCGCCGCCCAGGCCGCGGCCAATGTCGGCGGCATCGTGAAAGTGGTAAAAATGTTTACTTATATCAGCCGCGAAGAGGCCATCCGCCTGTCCGGGGCCGCCACCACATCGGCCCCCAACAGCGGTGGCAGCACAACGCCCGCCGGCCCCGCTCCCATCGAGAACGGCGGCGACACCATGCAGGCCATACCCGTCAAATGAAGAAACCGCTGATCGCCTTGCTTGCCGCCCTGGTCGTGGGCGTTGCCGGCTGGTTCGCCTGGCATCCCGCGCCCACGGCACCCGATGTCGCTTTCAAGACGCTCGACGGCAAAACGATCACGATGGCCGACCTGCGCGGCAAGGTCGTGCTGGTGAAGTTCTGGGCGACCGACTGCGTCACCTGCATGCAGCAAATGCCCGCCACCATCGCCGATTATCGGCACTATGAGTCCAAGGGCTATGTCACCGTAGCGGTAGCCATGTCCTACGACAAGCCCAGCTACGTCGAAAATTACACCCAGACCCGCAAGCTGCCCTTTCCCGTGGCGCTGGACAGCCAGGGCAAGCTGGCCCAGGCCTTCGGCGACGTGCAGCTCACGCCCACCGCCTTTCTGATCGACCGGCAAGGACGCATCGTCAAGCGTTACCTGGGGGTATACGACCCCGCCCAATTCCACGCCGCCGTCGAAAAAGCCCTGGCCGGCTGATCTACAATCGCGTGCAGACGAACGGCCGCCGTCCATACTCCAGGGCGGCGGCATTTTTCACTGGCTCACTCTCACACCACCATGACCGACAACCCCGATCCTGCCGTCGTCTCGTCTCCTGCCGTCAAATCGGCCGTACTCTCCGAGGCGCTGCCCTATCTGCGACGATTCCACGGCAAAACCATCGTGGTGAAATACGGCGGCAACGCCATGACCGACGAGCACCTGCAACGCAGCTTCGCCCGCGACGTGGTGATGCTCAAGCTGGTGGGTCTGAACCCGGTGGTGGTACATGGCGGCGGCCCGCAGATCGACGACGCGCTGCGCCGCATCGGCAAGCAGGGCAATTTCATACAAGGCATGCGCGTGACCGACGCCGAGACCATGGAAGTGGTCGAGTGGGTGCTGGGCGGCCAGGTGCAGCAGGACATCGTCATGATGATTAACGAGGCCGGCGGCTCGGCCGTGGGCCTCACGGGCAAGGACGGCGGCATGATCCGTGCCCGCAAGCTGCAGATGCCCGACCGGGAAAATCCGGGCGCGATCCTGGACATCGGTTTCGTGGGCGAGATCACCCGCATCAATCCGGCCGTGGTCAAGGCCTTGCAGGACGACCAGTTCATTCCGGTGATCTCCCCCATCGGCTATGGCGAAGACGGCCAGGCCTACAACATCAACGCCGACGTGGTGGCCGGCGAAATCGCCAAGATTCTGGGCGCCGAGAAACTGCTGATGATGTCCAACATCCCCGGCGTCCTGGACAAGGACAAGAACCTGCTGCGCGAACTCTCGCCGCGCAAGATCGACGCGCTCATCGCCGACGGCACCATTTCGGGCGGCATGATTCCGAAGATCGCGGGTTCGCTCGAAGCCGCCAAGAGCGGCGTGAACGCCGTGCACATCGTCGACGGCCGCGTGCCTCACTGCCTACTGCTGGAACTGCTCACCGACCAGGGCGTGGGCACCATGATCAGCGTGTCCTGACGCGCCATGCATGCGTCGCCACAACGGCTCGTGCCGCAGCCCGTGTCGCGCGTGCGGCGCAGCCGCCAGATCGCGACGGCGCAGGCCAGGCGCGTGTGGTTGTTCGATCTGGACAACACGCTGCACGATGCCTCGCATTCCATATTCGCGCACATCGACAAGGCCATGACGCTGGCCGTGCGCCAGACCCTGGGCGTGGATGCCGAGCAGGCCGATGCGCTGCGCAGCAAGTATTGGAAACGCTACGGCGCCACGGCCATCGGTCTGGCACGCCATCACGGCGTCAATCTCGGCCATTTCCTGCGCCGCAGCCACGACTTCGACGTCGCGTCGCTGGTGCGCGCCGAACGCGGCCTGGCCAGGGCGCTGCGCGCCCTGCCTGGCCGCAAAGTGCTGCTCACCAATGCACCGCTGCACTACGCCAAGGCGGTGCTGCGCCACCTGGACCTGCTGCAGCATTTCGACAGTCTCTGGGGCATCGAGGAAATGCGGATGCATGGCCATATCCGACCCAAGCCCTCGCCCGCGCTGCTGCGCTACGTGCTGGCGCGCGAAGGCGTGGCGGCCGCGCGCGCCGTGCTGGTCGAAGACACGCTCGAGAACCTGCGCGCGGCCCGCCGCGTGGGCCTGCGCACCGTGCACGTCTATCATCCCGGCACGCCTTTCTCCAAGGTGAAGTTCCAGCGTCCGTCTTATGTGGACTTGCGGGTAAACTCGATCCGCGACCTGCTGCTGCGGCGACGGCCTTTGCGCGGGTAAGCCCGCGGTAGCCGTCCTCAGGCCGCCTCACCCGCATTGAACTCCACCATGGCCACCAAGCCCGGCGAACGAAAATCCCAGATCCTGCAAGCGCTGGCGGAAATGCTCGAGCAGCCGCACGCCGCTCGCGTCACCACGGCCGCGCTGGCGGCGCGCATGCGCGTCTCGGAAGCCGCGCTCTATCGCCACTACGCCAGCAAGGCCCAGATGTTCGAAGGCCTGATCGAATTCATCGAAACCACCCTCTTCACGCTCGCCAACCAGATCGCGGCCGCCGAGTCCTGCGGCCTGATGCAGGCGCGCAAGACCGCGACCATGCTGCTGGCCTTTGCCGAACGCAACCGCGGCATGACGCGCGTGCTCACCGGCGATGCGCTCGTCACCGAGGACAACCGGCTGCAAGAGCGCATCAACCACATCAACGACCGCATCGAGGCCACGTTCAAGCAGTGCCTGCGCACCGCGGTCGCGACCGGCACGCTGCCGTCCGATTCCGATATCACCGCGCAGGCCAGCCTGCTGACGCACCTGGTGCTGGGGCGTTGGCTGCGCTACGCGCAAAGCGGCTGGCGCGTCGCGCCCACCGCGCATCTCGAAGCCCAACTACGCGTGGCGCTGGGTTAAGGTCCCGACATGACAAATCAATCACTTCGGGGCGGCACGCCCTCCCGGCCCGACAACACGGGCGAAACCGCCGCGCCGTATGGCGGCGCGGCACCATCCAAGCGCAAGAAGGTCACGACCGCACGCATCACGGACATGCGCGCGAGCGGCGAAAAGATCGCGATGCTCACCGCCTACGACGCCACGTTCGCGGCGGCTGCGGATGCCGCGGGCGTGGACTGCATTCTGGTGGGCGACTCGCTGGGCATGATCTGCCAGGGCCGATCCACCACCGTCGGCGTGTCGCTGCAAGACATGCGCTATCACACCCAATGCGTCGCGCAAGGGCTGGAGCGCGCACAGGGCAGCGCGCTCCTCATCGCAGATCTGCCTTTCGGCAGCTATCAGCAATCGCGCGAGCAGGCCCTGGCATCGGCCGTGCAGCTCATGCAGGCCGGCGCGCAGATGGTCAAGCTCGAAGGCGGCGGCTGGGCAGTGGACGTGGCGGCATTCCTCATCGAACGCGGCGTTCCCGTCTGCGGTCACCTGGGGCTCACGCCCCAGACGGTGGCGGCGCTGGGCGGCTATCGCGTTCAGGGCAGGCAGGACGAAGACGCCGCGCGCATGCGCAGCGACGCGCTGGCGCTCGAGGCTGCCGGCGCGAGCATGCTGGTGCTGGAGATGGTTCCCGCCCGTCTTGCGGCCGACATCAGCGGCCAGATGCGCGCCTGCGCCACCATAGGCATCGGCGCAGGCAGCGGCACGGCCGGACAGGTGCTGGTCATGCACGACATGCTGGGGCTCAATCTCGGGCGCATGGCCAAATTTGTGCGCAATTTCATGCTGGGCGCGCCGGGCGTGCAGGCGGCTTTCGCCGACTATGTTGCCGCGGTCAAGAGCGGCGCCTTCCCGGACGACGCGCTGCACGCCTGGTAGCGTCGCCGCCACCCCGCCTCATATCCGTTCCGACAGGAAATCCAGGAAGCAGCCGATGCGCCGGGCCAGCTGCGTATTGCGGTAATACACCGCGTGCAGCGGCTGGCGATAGCCGTTGTCCAGCGTATCGAGCACGGGGATCAATCGGCCCGCGTCCAGGTCCCGGCGCAGCATGAATTCCGACAGACAGGCAATGCCCACGCCGGCCAGCGCCATGCCGCGCAGAGTTTCGCCGCTGGAGGCCGCCAGCGTGGGGCGCGCCGCATAGCTATTGCCTTGCGCGTGCCGCAGCGGCCAGGTGTTGAGCGTGTCGGGCTGGGTGAAGCCCAGCAGCACGTGCTTGTCCAGCGCGGCCACCGTGCGCGGCCGGCCGCGCCGGGCAATGTATTGCGGGCTGGCCACGATATGCAGGCGCGAGGTCTTCAAATGCCTGGCATGCAGTGAGGAGTCGCCCAAAGGCCCGGCCCGCAGGGCAATGTCGGTGCGGTGTTCCACCAGATCGACGATGCGGTCGTTGCTGGTGAGTTCGAGCCGGATCTGCTGATAGCGTTCGTAGAAATCGGCCAGATGCGGCACCACACAGTGCAGCATCACCGGCGCTGAGGCGTCCACGCGCAAAATGCCCGACGGCTGCTGGTGGCGGACGCGCATGCATTCCTCGGCCTCGTCCATGGCGCCGACGATGCCGCGCGCACGCTCCTGGAACACATGGCCCTCTTCCGTAAGCTCCATGCGCCGAGTGGTGCGGACAAGCAGCGTCACGCCGAGCTGCTCTTCCAGGCGCGACAAGCCACGGCTGACGCCCGAAGCCGTCTGCCCCAGCAGCTCGGCGGCGGCGCTCATGCTGCCGGTGTCAACCACGGCCAGGAAGACGCGCAGCAGATCCGAGTTCAGGGCCATTTTTGCTTTCTAGTCATAAGTAATTTGATTTTAGGGCTATTTTTCTCACAGATGACAAGGTCCACAATTCGGCCATCGCATTCTTCATCTGGAGTAGAAACATGCCTATCGCGCTTTGGGCCCTGGCCGTAGGAGCCTTCGGCATCGGCACCACCGAATTCGTCATCATGGGGCTGCTGCCGCAAGTCGGCGCCGACCTGCACGTCTCGCTATCGTCGGCGGGCCTGCTGGTCACCGGCTACGCCTTGGGCGTAACGCTGGGCGCTCCCCCCGTCGCCATCCTCACCACGCGGCTGCCCCGCAAGACGCTGCTGCTGGGGCTGATGGTGATCTTCACGCTCGGCAATCTGGCCTGCGCCCTATCTCCCGGCTACGGCACGCTCATGGCCGCCCGCGTGCTGACCTCGCTGGCGCACGGCGCTTTCTTCGGCGTGGGCTCGGTGGTGGCTGCCAGCCTGGTCAAGCCTGACAGGCAGGCCTCGGCCATCGCGCTGATGTTTACCGGGCTGACGCTGGCCAACGTGCTGGGTGTGCCCTTCGGCACCTGGCTGGGCCAGGCCTGGGGCTGGAGAGCCACGTTCTGGGCCGTCGCAGCCGTAGGCGTGGCCGCGTTGGCCGCCATCGCCGCGCTGGTGCCGGCCGATCACGGCTCGCACCAAAGCGACCTGCGCGGTGAGCTGCGCGCGCTGGGCCGCCCGCAGGTGCTCCTGGGTTTCGCCATGACGGTGCTGGGCTTCGGCGGCGTATTCACGGCTTTCACCTACATCGCGCCGCTGCTGACCAACCTGGCCGGTTTCTCGCCAGGCGCCGTCTCGCCCATTTTGCTGCTCTTCGGCGTGGGCCTGGTGCTGGGCAACACCTACGGCGGCAAACTGGCCGATAGGCATCTAATGCCCACGCTGATCGGCAGCCTGGCCCTGCTGGCTGTGGTTCTCGCGCTTTTTTCCCTGACCGTGCACGGCAAAGTCGCCGCGGTCATCACCGTCGCCGTGCTGGGTGCCGCGGCGTTCGGGACCGTGCCGCCGTTGCAAATGCGCGTGCTGGCAAAGGCCGGCAGCGCGCCCAATCTGGCCTCCGCCTTCAATATCGCAGCTTTCAACCTGGGCAACGCCGCGGGCGCCTGGCTGGGCGGCCTCACCATCGATCACGGCCTCGGGCTGGGCGCAACGCCGCTGACGGCCGCCGCCGTCACGGCAGCCGGCCTGCTCGTGGCCCTCTACAGCTGGTATCTGGATCGCCGGCCCGCATGCGTGGCCGCCGCCTGATCGGCACGGCGCAAGTCTACGGCAACAAGGCCGACGTCGACCGCATCGTATCGCCCGACGGACTCGCGCCGGCCTGGGACTGAGCCGCTCAGAACACGCCGAGCGCCATGCCGCATGCCAGGGATGCCCCGAGCGATCCGCAGGCATCCAGGTCTTGGCGTTCAATTCGCTTGGGCGAGAATATCGCCTCGGGCGTCTGCGCATGGGTGCAGACGATCAACGGTTCGGCGACAGCCTTGAGCCGCCAGCCTGTGACGATGCGCTCGAGCTGCCGTGCGGCATTGCCGCCATCGCTGCCGGCGCAGATCAGCGTGGCATAGGGACGGCCGTTGATGCGGTCGAGCGCCGGGTAATAGCAGCGGTCGAAGAAATCCTTCATCTGGCCGCTGATGCCCGCAAGATTTTCCGGACAGGCGAAGATGAAGCCGTCTGCCGCCAGCACGGCATCGGCCTGGACCTCGCAGGCGTGCATCAGGCGCGCCTGAACCGACCCCTCGGTCAACGCGCCGTCGCGCGCCGCCTCGGCCATTTGGCGCGCGCCTCCAGTCATGGAGTGGTAGACGATGAGAAGCGTCTTTTCCGGCAAGGCGTCTAACTGCGACCGTGGGTGGATGGGCGGGAACGGTATTGCGGCATGAATGTCTCGTCGAGGCCGCGCGCAGGGCTGATGCGGGCTATGTCGTACAGAGGCGGTCTTAGCAATACGCCGGATTGCGCAGGCCCTGCAGCAGCTCGGCCACCTGCCGCAGCCCGCGGCCGACCGGCTTGTCGTGCCGCAGCACCACGGCCAGCGGTCGCCGCAACTTCGGGCGCAGCAACCGCACAGCCAGGCTGGGCAGCACGGCGCATGCGCTTTGCGCGGCGCCGCATCTTAAAAATTTTTCTTATGATACGCAGAAGATTCAAAATCTTCTCCTATCAGACAGGGCGCGGCACACTACCGGGCTTACTGACGCCATCCTTCTTACCTTTTCATGCATACCGCAGCCATAGCCATCCGCGACGCCCTGGACAGCGACGTCCCCGCCATCCAGGGCATTTACGCCTACCACGTGCTGCACGGCACGGCCTCCTTCGAGCTGGAGCCGCCCACCGTCGAGCAGATGCACGAGCGCCGCGCCGGCGTCGTGGCCAACGGCATGCCCTACATCGTGGCCGAGATTGGCGGCGTGGTGCGCGGCTACGCCTACGCGACGCCCTATCGCCCTCGCCCGGCCTACCGGCATACGGTGGAAGACTCGGTCTATCTGGAAAACGGCTGGGCCGGCCACGGCATCGGCGGCAAGCTCGTGGCGGAATTGATCGCACGCTGCACCGCCAGCGGCTGGCGGCAGATGCTGGCGGTGGTGGGCGACAGCGCCAACGCGGCGTCGCTGGCGCTGCATGCGCGCTTGGGCTTTCGGCCCGTGGGCACGCTGCGGTCCGTGGGGTTCAAGCACGGTCAATGGCGGGACACCGTGCTGATGCAACGCGAGCTGGGCGAGGCCGAACATACACCACCCACGCGGGCATGAGACTAGTGTCCTGATGCCTGCGACCCGATGCCGGTGTTTTAAAGTCCCCGTTTCAAGGCCCATGTCCCATGGCCTATGTAATCAGGCCTTCTTCCAGCGCATCCACCCAGCCGCGCGCAGCGCGCAGGCGGGGCACGTGCCGCAGCCATAGCCCCAGTCGTGGCGCGCGCCCCGCTCGCCCAGGTAGCAGGTGTGGCTGTGCTCGACGATCAGATCGACCAGCCTATCGCCGCCCAGCTCGCGCGCCAGCTGCCATGTGGCAGCCTTGTCGCGCCACATCAGCGGCGTCTCGATCACCACGCGCGTGCCCAGCCCCAGGCTCAGCGTTACCTGCTGCGACTTGATCGTGTCGTCGCGGCAATCCGGGTAGCCCGAGAAATCCGTCTCGCACATGCCGCCCACCAGCACGTCCATCTGGCGCCGGTAGCCCAGCGCCGCGGCCAGGGTCAGGAACAGCAAATTGCGGCCCGGCACGAAGGTATTGGGCAGACCGTTGGCCTGCATCTCAATCGCGCGATCGGACGTCATCGCCGTATCGCCCACCTGGCCCAGCACCTTCAAGTCCAGCAGATGATCCTCGCCCAGCCGAGCCGTCCATTGCGCAAACGCCGCGCGCAACTCGCGCAGCACGTGCAGACGCGCATCGAGCTCGACCCGATGGCGCTGACCGTAATCGAAAGCCACGGTTTCGACGTAGTCGTAGCGCGCCAGGGCCCAGGCCAGGCAGGTCGTGGAGTCCTGCCCGCCTGAAAACAGCACCAGGGCCCGGCGCGGCGTCGGGGCAAGGGCGGAAGAAAAATCGATATTACTCATGCGGGAAATGTAGCGCATAAGACCGGTACGCTACCTATAAACGCCTACAAAACGGATGCGTACAATGAGTTGCCCCTTGAGCCTCCCATCCGATGGAACGCCCCATGACGACCGAACTCCCGCGCGCCGATACCTCTCTGCGACACACCATCCGCCTTGTCGGCGCATTGCTGGGAGAGGTCATCACCGCCTGCGAGGGCAAGCAGGTCTTTGACACCATCGAGACCCTGCGCCGCACGGCCGTGCGCTTTCGCCGCGAAGGCCGCGCCGAGGACAGCAAGCTCCTGCAGGACAATGTGCGCCGCCTGCGCGGCAGCAACCCCAACGACGTGGCACGCGCCTTCAGCTACTTCCTGCACTTGTGGAATATCGCCGACGACCGCGACCAGGCGCGCCAGCAGCGCGAGCAGACCTTGCGCGGCGACGCGCCAGCGCGCGGCAGCCTGCGCGAGACGCTGACACGACTGAAGGCGCGCGGCATTTCCGCCGCGCAGATCCGGCGCCTGCTGACGGATGCGTGCATCGTGCCCGTGCTCACCGCGCATCCAACCGAGGTACAGCGCAAGAGCACGCTGGACCAGCACCAGGCCATCAGCGCCCTGCTGATGCGGCGCGATCAGCCGCTGACCGGCGACGAGCAGGCGCAGGTAGAGCAGGAGCTGCTGGGCCGCATCGCCACGCTGTGGCAGACCCGCATGCTGCGCGCCACGCGCCTGGCCGTGGCCGACGAAATCGACAACGCGCTGTCCTATTACCGCAGCACGTTTCTTTCCGTCATTCCGCGCCTGTACGCCGACCTGGACAGACTGCTGCGCCCAGGCGCCAAGCCCTTCGATCCCCCGCCCCCGCCCATGGAACCCTTCCTGCGCATGGGCAGCTGGATAGGGGGCGATCGCGACGGCAACCCCAACGTGGATGCCGGCACGCTGGACCGCGCGCTGCGCCGCCAGGCCTCGGTCCTGCTGGAGCATTATCTGCAGGAAATCCACGCCCTGGGCGCCGATCTCTCGATCAGCTCGCTGCTGGCCGGCGTATCGCCCGAGCTGCAGACGCAGGCCGACACCAGCGGCGACGACTCGCAGCACCGGCAGGACGAGCCCTATCGCCGCACACTGGTCCAGGTCTATGCGCGCCTGGCCGCCACCGCGCACAAGCTGACCGGCGAAATGCTGGCGCAGCGCCCCACATACGAAGCGGCTCCCTATGACGATCCGGCGGAGTTCGCGCGCGAACTCGCGGTGGTGGCCGAATCGCTGGCCCGCAATCACGGCGCGCCCATCGCACACCTGCGCCTGGCCGGCCTGCAGCAATCTGTGGCGGTGTTTGGCTTTCACCTAGCCACGGTCGACCTGCGCCAAAGCTCGGACGTGCATGAGCGCGTGCTGGCCGAACTCTTCGCGCGCGCCGAAGTCTGCCTGGACGGCAAAGCCCTGAACTACGCGGTGCTGAGCGAGGATGAACGCGTCGCCGTGCTGCGTGGCGAACTGGCTCACGCCCGACCGCTGGCCTCGCCCTGGATCGTCTACGGCGAGGAAACCACGCGCGAACTGGGTATCCTGCGCATGGCCGCCACCTGCCGCGCGCGCCACGGCAAGGACGCCGTGTGCCAGATCATCATCTCGCACACCGAGACGCTGAGCGACATGCTCGAAGTGATGGTGCTACAAAAAGAAGCCGGCCTGCTGGCCGATCCGGCCTGCGAGTCCGACACGGGTCCGGCGCAGCCCCGCGCGGCTCTCGGCGGCCTGATGGTGGTGCCTCTTTTCGAAACCATCCCCGACCTGGAACGCGGCCCCGGCATCATGGCCGCCTGGCTGGACCTGCCCGAGATCCGCGCGCGCGTGCACAATGCGCAGGGCGGCACGCAGGAAGTCATGCTGGGCTATTCCGACAGCAATAAGGACGGCGGCTTTCTCACGTCGAACTGGACTCTCTACCATGCCGAACGCGCGCTGGTCGACGTGTTCAGCGCACGCGGCGTGCGCCTGCGCCTGTTCCACGGCCGCGGCGGCTCGGTGGGCCGCGGGGGCGGATCGAGCTTCGATGCCATCCTGGCCCAGCCACCTGGCACCGTGGCCGGCCAGTTGCGCCTGACCGAACAGGGCGAAATCATCCAGAGCAAATACAAGGACGCAGAGATCGGCCGACGCAACCTCGAACTGCTCCTGACCGCCACCCTCGAATCCTCGCTCGCGCCGCGCCAGCAAGCCGCTCAGGCCGAAGCGGACCGCGTGGACGATTACGGCCCGGCCATGTCCTTTCTTTCCGCGCAGGCGCAGCTTGCCTATCGCGGTCTGGTTTATGAAACCCCGGGCTTCGCGGACTATTTCTTCATGTCCACGCCCATCAACGAAATCGCCGGACTGAACATCGGTTCGCGCCCCTCTTCGCGCAAGCCCAGCCAGAACATCGAAGACCTGCGCGCCATTCCATGGGGTTTCTCGTGGGCGCAATGCCGGCTCATGATCACCGGCTGGTATGGCGTGGGCTCGGCTGTGGAGCGCTACCTGGAAGAAGGCGCGCCGGATGCGCCGCGCTCGAAGAAAGCCCGCCTGGCCCTGCTGCGCGAGATGGCCACCGCCTGGCCGGCCATGCGCACCATGCTGTCGAACATGGAAATGGTGCTGGCCAAATCCGACCTGGCGATCGGCGCGCGCTATGCCGAACTCGTGTCCAGGCGCGGCCTGCGCGAGCGCGTATTCGGCATGATCGCCGCCGAACACGAGCGCGCCCTGTCCATGCTGCACCTTCTGACCCGGCGCGAGCTGCTGGCCGACAATCCGGGACTGCGCGAATCGCTGAATCAGCGCTTTGCCTACATCGATCCGCTCAACTATCTGCAGATCGAACTGCTGCGCCGCTGGCGCGCCGACCAGGCCAAGCCGGGCAGAAAGCCCGATCCCCGTGTACGCAGCGCCATCCACCTGACCATCAACGGCATCGCCGCCGGCCTGCGCAATTCGGGCTAGACCTGTAGACACTAAAGGGACTCCAGGCCCGGCTGTTACACCCTCGCGCGGCGAAGCGCTTAAATTCCCGGCGATGCCACCCGTTATAACCTTGCGCGGTATCGTCGGCGCCACCGAAAGCTTACCGGAACCTGATCGGAATCTGATATGACTGCCCGTTTTGTCGCCTTGCTGCTGCTCGCCCTTGTGTGCGGGCCGGCCTGTGCGCAAAACCTGCCGCGCGATCATGCCGTATACGACCTGACCGCCACGCGCGACCTCTTGCTGGGCCAGACCACCATCTACGGCCGCTACACCAACACCAGCCCGATCACGCAGCCGGCGCCCAAGGTCACCTTCGCCCTGTACGACGGCAACGGCCAGGAGGTCGGCCGTCTGGTCGAGCACGCCGACGCCGACCTGGCTCCGGGCCAGACCTGGCATATCCGGGCTTCCACGCCGTTGGTCTTCACCCGCTACATCCCCGTGGGCGCCCCGCTACCGCCGCCGCCGGCGTCCATCGTGCACACCCGCGTGCGGCGCAAGCCGGTGCGCAAGGCCATCGTTCATGCCAAGCCCGTGGCCAAACCGGCACCCAAAAAGACCTACACCTACCGTAAGCCCGAGCTCTACGACTGGAGCAAGCACCGCAGCCCGGTGCCGCCCCGCCACACCCGGACATCGGTACGCCCCGCCGCCCATCCTGCGCCGCACCCCGTGGCGCGCCCTGCGGCCCATAGCCCGTCGGCACCCGCCCCTGCCGTGAAGACAGCTCCTGCGCAGCCTTCCGCAGCCCCCCCGGCAAGCAAGTAAGTCCGGTGAGGCACGAGGCCGGACCTCGCCCGCGTCGCAGATCCGCGCAAACCGCCTACATCCTCAGGCAAGATTTCATGAAAGTTCTGCGGGCCTCGCCGCCCAGCCTCTGCGTGTTGGCCTGCGCGTCGCAGTCAATTTCCCTTTGCTGCTGTACGGTCAAAGGTTTGTTGGCCGTAGCGGGTGTGGGATTCTGGCCGTTCATGCACGCAGTGAGATAGGATTTGCGCCAATCACCCTGCAGTCCCTGCGAACTGGCAACGACATTGCAATAGTTCATGCGCTGCTGCTGCAGCGTCAGCGTCTGGGCCCAGGTAGGCGCGGCGCAGCCGGCGGCCAGAACGGCCGCGGCAGCCAGGGCACGGGAAAGACTCGCCATACATCCTCCGGAATTCGAACGGGAATTGCCTTAATGTACAGGGAAGTCTTTCAAGGCAGTCCAAACGCCGCCTGGGCAAGATGCACTACCGATGTGGGAAAATTGCGCCGGCGCTACATTTATCAAAGGCCCCCATGTTCCCCAAACGACTCACCGAGGGCTACCAGTCCTTTCTGAACAGCCGCCTGCCCAACGAACGCAACCGCTATCAGGCTTTGGCCGAGCGCGGCCAGAGTCCCGAAGTGCTCGTCATCGGCTGCAGCGATTCGCGCGTCTCGCCAGAGGTCATCTTCGACGCCGGCCCGGGGGAAATGTTCGTGATCCGCAACGTGGCAAACCTGGTTCCGCCTTGCGAAATCGACGCCGCCAGCTCGTCTTATCACGGCACCAGCGCCGCCATTGAATTCGCGGTCAACGGCCTGAACGTCAGACACATCGTGGTGCTGGGTCACGCCTCGTGCGGCGGCATACGCGCCTTTCACGACGACGCCGAGCCGCTATCCAAACTGAATTTCATCGGCAAGTGGATGTCGCAGATCCAACCTGTGGCCGAACGTCTGAGGCTGCAGCCCGATGCCGGAGACCGCAACACCGATATCAAGCGCCTGGAACTGGCCGTGATCGAGCACAGCCTGGCCAATCTGCTCACCTTCCCGTCGATACGCAGCCGATTTGCGGCCGGCGAACTGGATCTGCACGGCGCCTATTTCGGCGTGGCAACCGGCATGCTGTTCTTGCGTGATCCGGCCACGCGGGAGTTCCATCCCTTCACCGAAATACCGCCGCAAGACTGATCCGCGGCCGCTCGGTCAGGTCCCTTCCCAGGCCGGGCCGGGCACCGCGATATCGAAAAGTTCCAGAACCCGCGCCACAGTATGGTCCACCATCTCCTCGATGGAACGCGGGCGGTGGTAGAACGCGGGCAATGGCGGAAAGACGATGCCGCCCATCTCGGTCACGGCGGTCATGTTGCGCAGGTGCGCCAGATTGAAGGGCGTTTCGCGCACCAGCAGCACCAGACGGCGGCGTTCCTTCAAGGTAACGTCGGCCGCGCGGGTGATGAGGTTGTCGGACAGGCCTTGCGCCACTGCCGCCAAGGTACGCATGGAGCACGGCGCGATCACCATGCCCGCGGTCCGGAAGGCGCCGCTGGCCAGCGTGGCGCCGACGTCGCGCACGCTGTGCACATGATCGGCCAGGGCCTGCACGGCATGCCGGTCGATGTCCAGTTCGTGCTTGATGTTGAGCACGCCGGAGGTCGATATCACCAGATGCGATTCGACGTCCTGCACGTCTTGCAGCGCCTGCAGCATGCGAACGGCGTAGATGGCGCCTGTGGCGCCCGTGATGCCGATGACCAGACGTCGCATGAGGGTGTCGGGATCTGCGTGCACCGGGTCCCGGCTCAGGCCGTGGCGCCGGATTCTTCGAGTAGTTTCTTGAGCTCGCCGTTCTCGTCCAGTTCGGCCATGATGTCCGAGCCCCCGACGAACTCGCCCTTGACGTAGAGCTGGGGTATGGTGGGCCAGCTGGAGAATGCCTTGATGCCCTGGCGCACATCGTCGTCTTCCAGGACGTTGACGGTGACCAGTTTCTTGACGCCGTTGCCCTTGAGAATCTGGATGGCGCGACCGGAAAAGCCGCATTGCGGGAATTGGGCCGTGCCTTTCATGAACAGCACCACCGGGTGGGTGGTCACGGTTTCACGGATAAAGTTTTGAACATCGCTCATTTTGGTTCTCGATTGGATCGGGTTTTAAGCCTGCTGAATAGCGAGGGCCTGCTTTAGGTTTCTTCAGACGCCGAGGCTGCCCTGCGCAATTCCGACGCTCGCCACCCGTGGCGCCTGCGCGCAGCAATTGCGTAGGTGTCCTCGGCTCATGGCGGACTCATGCCAGCAGAGACACAAGCCCGATTATAGTTTTCCGCCAGAAATTCGCTCTATTCCCGCTAAGTCCGTGTGGCTAAGCACGTCGTCGAAGTCGGCCTGGGCCAGCATGTCCCGCACGATCTCTGCCTGGTCCCAGCCGTGTTCCAGCCAAAGCTGGCCGCCGGGATCGAGCCGACAGACGGCTCCCACGACAATGCTGGCCAGGTCCGCCAGGCCGTTGCCCCCGTCGGTAAGCGCACCGCGCGGCTCAAAGCGCAGGTCGCCTTCGGTCAGGTGAACGTCGCCGCTGGCGATATAGGGCGGATTGCTCACGATCACGTCGTAGCGTTCGCCCGCGGGCAAGGCTTCGTACCAGTCGCCCTGGTAAAAGTGCACGTTCGCACCCAGTATCCGGGCGTTGTCCCGGGCCAAGGCCAGCGCGTCGGCGCTGCGATCGGTGGCCGTCACATGCACGTGCGGGCAGGCCAGCGCGATCGACACGGCGATAATGCCGCTGCCGGTGCCCAGGTCCAGCACCCGCGCCCCCGGCCGGCCTTGCAGCAAAGCCACGGCCGTCTCGACCAGCAGCTCGGTATCGGGCCGGGGAATGAGCACGGCGGAGGTCACGCGAAAACGGTGGCCCATGAATTCGCGCTCGCCCACCAGATAGGCCATGGGTTCGCCCGCCCGGCGTCGCTGGACCAATGCCATGTACGCGGCCTGTACATGCGGCGGCGCCAGGTCGGTATCGTGTGCCAGCAGCCAGGCGCGCGGCTGACCCAGCACATGTTCCAGCAACATGCGCGCCTCCAGGCGAGGCAGACCGGCGGCATCGAGCAGGTCGCGGATGCGCATCGCGGGACTCATGCGTGGCTCCTTTGGGGATCGGCCGAACCTAGACCTGCTCGCCCAGTGCGGCCAGTAGCTCGGCCTGGTGCTCGGCAATCAGCGCACCGGTCAATTCGTCCAGATCGCCTTCCATGATCTGCAGCAGCTTGTAAAGCGTGAGATTGATGCGGTGGTCCGTCAATCGACCCTGGGGGAAATTGTAAGTGCGGATGCGCTCGGACCGGTCGCCCGAGCCGACCAGGCTCTTGCGCTCGGCCGCTTCCTTGCTGTGGCGTTCGCGCTGCTCCTTGTCCTTCAGGCGCGCGGCCAGCACTTGCATGGCCTTGTCCTTGTTGCGGTGCTGCGAACGGTCGTCCTGGCATTCCACCACCAGGCCCGTGGGCAAGTGGGTGATGCGCACCGCCGAGTCGGTCTTGTTGATGTGCTGCCCACCCGCGCCGCTGGCGCGGAAAGTATCAATGCGCAGATCGTTGGGGTTGATCACGATCTCGCCCATGGCATCGGCCTCGGGCAGGACAGCTACCGTGCAGGCTGATGTATGAATGCGGCCCTGCGATTCCGTAGCCGGTACGCGCTGCACGCGATGCGCGCCCGATTCGAATTTCAGGCGGCCGTATGCGCCCTCGCCGTCTATGCGCGCAATCACTTCCTTGTAGCCGCCCAGCTCCGAAGGGCTTTCGGATATCAGTTCGACGCGCCAGCCCCGGCGTTCGGCGTAGCGCGTGTACATGCGCAGCAGGTCGCCCGAGAACAGCGCGCTCTCGTCGCCGCCCGTGCCCGCGCGGATTTCCAGGAACAGGCTGCGCCCGTCGTTCGGGTCCTTGGGCAGCAGCAGGATCTGCAGATCCGCCTCGAGTTTTTCCACCAGGGCCTTGTCGGTCTTGATCTCTTCCTCGGCCAGGTCGCGCATCTCGGGATCGCCCAGCATCTCCTGCGCGGCGGCCAGGTCGGCCTCGGTGCGCTGGAAATTCTTGAACGCCTCGACCACCGGCTCGATGTCGGCGCGTTCGCGCGACAGCTTGCGAAAGCGGTCCATATCGGACGCGGAGTCGGGTTCGGCCAACAAGGCGTCGACCTCGATCAGGCGATGCGCCAGCTGTTCCAGCCGGCCGCGCATGGATGCTTTCATCAAAGGGGATATCGAAAAGAAGACAAGGACAGGCGGGCGCTCGCGCGGCAAGCATCCGCCACTCACGAGGCGCAAACGAGTCAGCGCCGCTAACGGCGGGCGTCTTTGCCGGGGAACAAGCGCGGCACCATCGCCAGCAATTGACGACGCTCGTCGCCCTCGCTGCGGTTGAGCGCCGCCATCGGGCCGTGCAGATACTTCTGGGTGAGGCCGTGCGCCAATTGCTCGAGCACTGCTTCGGGCGACTCGCCGCGCGCCAGCATGCGTCGCGCGCGCTCAAGTTCGGCCGCCTGCACGTCGGCGGCGGCCTGCTGCAGATCGTGGATCACCGGCACCGCTTCGCGCGACTGCAGCCAGCGCATAAAACCCTGCACTCGCGTATCGATGATGGCCTCGGCCTGCACCACCGCGGCGCGGCGCGCGTCCGTGCCGCTCTGCACCACGTGGCCCAGGTCGTCCACCGAGTACAGGTACACATCCGACAGGCGCGCCACTTCGGACTCGATGTCGCGCGGCACCGCCAGGTCAACCATCACGATGGGCTTATGGCGGCGCTGCCTGATGGCGCGCTCGACCATGCCCAGGCCCAGGATGGGCAGCGAACTGGCCGTGCACGAGACCACCACGTCGAAATCGGCCAGGCGATCAGGCAGGTCGGCCAGCTTCATCGTATGCGCGCCAAAACGGCCGGCCAGCGACTCGGCGCGTTCGACCGTGCGGTTGGCCACCATCATGCTCCTGGGCTTGCGCGCGGCGAAGTGCGTGGCGCACAGCTCGATCATCTCGCCCGCGCCGATGAACAGCACCCTGGCTTGGTCCAGCTGTCCGAATACGCGCTCGGACAGCCGCACGGCTGCCGCGGCCATGGACACCGACTGCGCGCCGATGGCCGTCTGCGTGCGCACTTCCTTGGCAACCGAGAACGTACGCTGGAAAAGCTGATGCAGGAGCATGCCCAGCGAACCCGCCTCGTCGGCGGCACGCACCGCGTCCTTCATCTGCCCCAGGATCTGCGGCTCGCCCAGCACCATCGAATCGAGCCCACTGGCCACCCGGAAAGCATGGCGCACGGCGGAGTCCTGGTCGTGGCGGTACAGGTGCGGCTGGAGCAGGTCGGTATCGAGCCGGTTGTGCTCGGCCAGCCAGAATGGCAAGGTCTCGGCGGCCTGCGCCTCGGCGGCACAATAGATCTCGGTACGGTTGCAGGTGGACAGAATCGCCGCCTCGCGCACCGCGCCGCCGAATGCCGCGCGCAGCCCCGCCAGCGCCGGCTTGAGCAAGTCGGCGGACAGGGAAACACGCTCACGCACGGAAACGGGCGCGGAGGCGTGATTCAGGCCAAAGGTGAAGACGGCGACAGACATGGCAGGCGGACTGCAGGCAATGTCCAAGATTATACGCCTGCCCTCTCCAATGGAACCCTGCCGAAACACGCCGCCGCGCGGCACATTCAGCACGAAATTACACAGGCTCCCGTGCGGTGCGCTCCCGCGGGATTACTCCCATCGCGTTGCGCCGGGCGCCGAGTCCGTTGGCAAGCGCCCGTTCGGGCGCCCTGCTGGGTTGATGCCGGCTCGTGTTCTGTCCCATAAGTTCACGGCCAAGATGAAATTGATGGATTCGCACGCAAGGCTAGACGCGAACTTATGGGACAGAACACGTGTGTAGGACGATGCTCGGCATCGCGCTGTTTAGGCGCTATCATCTGGCCCGCGCCCACGACCTTTCATCAAGCGCTGCGGCAATGAACCATCCGAATTACCAGGAAATCATCGAACGGATTCAAGGCCAGATCGAGCCATGGCGCACGGCCGGCCGCGTGGCCGACTACATCCCCGAATTGGCGCAGGTTCGCGCCGACCACTTCGGCATGGCCATCGTCACCGTCGGCGGGCAGGTCTTTCGCACCGGCGACGCCGACGTGCGCTTCTCGATCCAGAGCATCTCCAAGCTGTTTGCATGCACGCTGGCGTTCCAGATGCTCGGCGAAGCGCTGTGGGAACGGGTCGGCCGGGAGCCGTCGGGCACTGCCTTCAATTCGCTCGTGCAGCTCGAAAGCGAGCGCGGCATACCGCGCAACCCGTTCATCAACGCGGGCGCGCTGGTCATCACCGATATCCTATGCCGACGCTTCGTGCGCGCGGAAAACGCGCTCGTCGATTACATCCGCCGAATCACCGGCGAGCGCGACATCAGCTACGACCTGCGCGTGGCCAAATCCGAGCTTGAGCACGCCGAGCGCAACCGTGCGATGGCGCATTTCATCGCGAGCTTCGGCAATCTGCAGATGCCGGCCGACGACGTAATCGACGCGTATTGCCGCCAATGCGCCATCTCGATGAGTTGCGTGGAAGTCGCGCGCGCGGCGCTCTTTCTGGCCAACGGCGGCGTCGCGCCGGCCAGCGGCGAGCGCGTGCTGGACGCGAGCTCCACGAAACGGCTCTCCGCGCTGATGCTGACCTGCGGCACCTACGATGCCGCGGGAGACTTCGTCTACCGCGTGGGTTTGCCCGCCAAGAGCGGTGTGGGTGGCGGAATTGTCGCCGTGCTTCCTGGGAGGATGGCTGTATGCGTCTGGTCCCCGGGGCTGGATGCGAACGGCAACTCGCTGGCCGGCGTCCGATCGCTCGAACTGTTGACCACGCTCACCGGGCAGTCGATCTTCTGATGCGGCCACGGCGCCGGCCCTAGGGGCTGTCATCAATTGATGGCTTGAGATTTTAGGCCAGGCGTTCCAAACTTCGGCCGTATGTCGAGACGATATGCATTGCGAGATGATCAGTGGGAGCGGATTGAAGGTTTGCTGCCTGGGCGAGCGGGCCATGCTGGCGTGACCGCGCGAGACAATCGCCTATTCGTAGAGGCGGTGCTGTATCGCTATCGCGCAGGTATACCCTGGCGGGATTTGCCGGAGCGCTTCGGGGATTTCCGCGTCGTGCATCTGAGGCACATGCGTTGGAGCCGTAGCGGCGTGTGGCGGCGCGTGTTTGAGGCGCTGGCACAGGATGCGGACAACGAGTACGCGATGATAGATGCCACGATTGTGCGAGCCCACCAGCATGGCACAGGCGGAAAAGGGGGGCTCAGGCGCAAGCCATCGGACGCAGCCGAGGGGGGCTGAGCACAAAGATTCATGCCACGGTCGATGCGCTGGGCAACCCAACGCGTTTTCACCTGACGCCGGGGCAGGCCTCGGATTTGGAAGGGGCCGATGCCCTGTTGCCGCATACGCAAGGGGAAACAGTGATGGCCGACAAAGCCTATGACGCGCAGCAGCGCGTGATCGAACCCCTGTTACGCGCTGGAAAGTCCGTCGTCATCCCCTCTCTACGCACACGCAAGCACCAGCGAGACTATGACCGGCACTTGTACAAGGCGCGTCACCTGATCGAGAACTTCTTCGCCCGCCTCAAGCAGTACCGCGCCATCGCCACGCGCTACGATAAAACCCGCACCGCGTTCCTTGGCGCCATTCATCTCGCCGCTGCCGTCATTTGGCTCAATTGATGACAGACCCTAGCGCCGGATGAGCGCCACGGCGTAGACGCAGGGCGTGTCCTGCGTGTTGTGAAAGGCACAGGCGCAGGGAGGGCCGAGTTGCAGGCAATCCCCCGCATGCAGTATGTGCGTCGTCTCGCCTTCCGCAAAAGTCAGCACACCATCCAAAACCCAGATTTGCTGGTGCTGGAAGACGAAAGCACTGGCAGGGTACGCCACGCGCACCCCGGCGGGCAGTGTCACCTGAATCAATTCCAGCATGCCGCCATTGCCGGGCGAAATCACCCTGCGCTCGTAGCCGCTCTCCGGATCGACCCATACGGACTGGGCTTGCGCCCTGCTCAGACGCTCTCCCGTGCGCTCGGCCAAAGCCAGCAGCACCGACAACTGCAGGCCGAAAGCGCCGGAGAGCCGGCCCAGGATCGTCGCGGTGGGGCTGGCCTCGCAACGCTCGATCTTGCTGATCATTGCCTTGGACACGCCGGATTTTTCCGCAAGATCGGCCAGCGACCACCCCCTGGCCTCGCGCTCGATGCGGATACGGCCGGCAATGGCAAGGGAAGGATCGGGCTGGGGGCTAGTCATGGGTTGACGCTTGAATTCGCGAATGGTAGCTTTTATATTAAACGAACGTCCACTATAGTGGATACTCCATTTCACGAGCCAAATCGGCCGTGAAGACTGGGAAATAGCCAGCGCAACAACCGGGAATCCGACATGCCACGTGAAATTCGCCTGAACGCCTTCGATATGAACTGCGTGGGACATATCCAGCAAGGCATGTGGACCCACCCGCGGGACCAGTCGACCCGCCACGGCGAACTGCAATACTGGGTAGATTACGCCAAGAGGCTGGAGGCAGGACTCTTCGATGGCATCTTCTTTGCCGACGTGGTCGGCGTCTACGACGTCTATGGCGGCAATGCCGATGCGGCGCTGCGCAGCGCGGCGCAAGTTCCGGTCAGCGATCCGACGCTGCTCATCCCGGCCATGGCGGCCGTGACCCGACATCTGGGGTTCGGCGTCACATCCAACCTGATCTACGAACAGCCCTTCCTGTTCGCCCGCCGCATGTCGACCCTGGACCACCTGACGGGCGGGCGCATCGGCTGGAACATCGTGACCGGCTACCTGGACAGCGCGGCGCGCGCCATCGGCATCGACGGCCAGATCGCGCACGACGACCGCTACGACCTGGCCGACGAATACATGTCGCTGGTGTACAAGCTGTGGGAGGGCAGCTGGGACGACGACGCCGTGCTGGCCGACCGCGAACGCGGCATCTATGCCGATCCCGGCAAGGTGCGGGTCGTTCACCACGCCGGGCCGCAATACAAGGTGGACGCCATGCACTTGTGCGCCCCCTCGCCGCAGCGCACGCCGGTCCTGTACCAGGCCGGATCGTCCACGCGCGGCCGCCGGTTCGCCGCCACCCACGCCGAGTGCGTCTTCGTCAACGGCCAGAAGAAAGAAGGCGTCAAGGAGATCGTCGACGACATCCGCGGCCAGGCCGTGCGGTTCGGCCGGCGCGCCGAGGATGTGAAAGTATTCATGGGCGCCACCCTGATCGTCGGCAACACCGAGGCGCAAGCGCGGGAGAAATTCGAGGAATACCGCAAGTACGTCAGCACCGAAGGCGCGCTGGCCCATGCCGCCGCATCGCTGGGCATCGATTTTGCGAAGTACGACCTCGACGAGCCCATAGACACCGGCAACAGCCAGGCCATCGTCTCGAACGTCCAGGCCATGACGCGCGCCAGCGGCCCCCAATGGACGCGCCGCAAACTGCTCGATCAGATGGTCCTGGGCAGCCGACAAGCGCCGTGGATCGGTTCGGCGGACCAGATCGCGTCCCAACTCATCGACTGGAGCGCCCAGACCGGCGTCGACGGTTTCAACCTCTCGCGCACCGTCGTGCCCGAATGCTTCGACGACGTCATCGATCTGCTGATTCCCCGGCTGCAAGAGCGCGGCGCCTACAAGACCGCCTACCAGCAAGGCAGCTACCGCGAGAAGCTTTTCGGCCAGGCCCGGCTGCCATCGACCCACCCCGCGGCAGGCTACCGCGGCGTTCGCGCGTGAGCGGCGATCAAGGTCGCCCCGAAACAGCGAAAGCCACCATGATCGACAAAGCGACGTATCGGGAAGCCATGTCGGGACTGGGCGCGGCCGTAAGCGTCGTCACCAGCGCCGGCAAGGCCGGCCTGGCCGGATGCACCGTCTCCGCGGTCTGCTCGGTAACGAACGAACCGCCGACGCTACTGGTGTGTATCAATCGGGCAAGCAAGAACAACGCTGTCATCCGCGCCAACGGCAATCTCTGCGTCAATGTCCTGGCCGGCGATCAACGCGACATTGCACTGCAGTTCGCGTCCAAGACCGCGTCGATGGAATCGCGCTTTGCCGCCGCCGAATGGGAGCAGCTGGAAACCGGCGCGCCGGCGCTGCTCGGAAGCATCGCCGCCCTCGATTGCGAGGTCATGGCGATGAACGAAGTCGGCACGCACACCGTCTTCTATTGCGAGATCAAAGCCGTGCGCAACTCCAACGGCCGGGAAGGCCTGATCTATTTCGGCCGGGACTTCCATCGCCTGCGGCCCGCCGCGCAGGCGGTCCACGCCTAGGGCCTGGCCACACGAAAGGTGAACATGCTCAGCCTACCCTTGGTTCGACGCCGGCCCAGTCCGTCGACCGTCATCGCCGTGGCGCAGCTTCTGGGAACGTCCCTGTGGTTCAGCGCAAACAGCGCCGCGCAGGATCTGGCCCGCGCCTGGCACATCGGCAATAGCGACATCGGCTGGCTGACCAGCGCCGTACAGACAGGATTCATCACCGGAACCTTGTTCATGGCGCTGGCCGGCCTGGCCGACCGGTTCCGGGCAAGCCGCATTTTCGCCATCAGCACGATCGCCGGCGCCTTCTTCAATGCCTGCTTCGCCTGGTTTTCCCATGGACTGGCCGATGCCATGCTGTATCGGTTTCTTGTCGGCCTCTCCCTGGCCGGCATCTATCCGCTGGGCATGAAGCTCATCGTCAGCTGGGAGCCGCGCCGCACGGGCATGGCGCTGGCGCAATTGGTGGCCATGCTCACGCTGGGCACCGCGCTGCCGCACCTGCTGCGCCAGCTGGGCGCGGGCTTGCCCTGGCAAACCGTGATCCTCGCTTCTTCGGTACTCGCCCTGGGCGGCGGCGGCCTTATCTATGCGCTCGGCGAAGGCCCGCACCTGCCGGGCGCCCGCGGCCGATCCCACGACCGCGCAGGCGCAAACGGCGGCAAGGCCGCCGTGCTTTCGGCCTTCAAGGCCAGGCCTTTTCGCGCTGCAGCCTGGGGCTACTTCGGGCATATGTGGGAGCTGTATGCCTTCTGGACCGTCGTGCCCGTCCTGATCTCGCACACCACGCTTGCAGGAATCGTGCCGGGCTGGGGCGTGTCCGGCATGTCCTTCGTGGTCATCGCCGCCGGGGCGTTGGGCTGCATGGCCGGGGGAATGCTGACCCGGCGCTTGGACAGCGCGCCCGTAGCGCTGGGCGCCCTCTTCATCTCCGGCACCTGCGGCGCCGTCTTCGCCTTGTCCTGGTCGACTTTGTCGCCGCTGGCAATGGCGATACTCATGCTGGTTTGGGGCGCATCCGTCGTGGCCGACTCGCCCCAATTCTCCGCGCTCTCGGCCCGCAGTTGCCCCGCGGATCTGGTCGGGTCGGCCTTGGCGATACAGAACGCCATCGGCTTTGCCATCACGGTGGTGTCGATCTCACTATGCACCGACTTGCTGGCGCGGATAGGCCTGGACGCCGTATGGCTGCTGGTACCCGGGCCAATGGTCGGCCTGGCCGGATACACGCTGACCATCCGCGGCGGCCAGCGCGCAATGCAGACCTGAGCACGCCTGCGCAGCAAGACACAAGTCGGCACACCGACAAGGTTAACGGCGGCTTAACCTATCGGCCGCCACGCCCATTGCTGACAAAACCAGGACTCCTCCCTAGAATCGACCCTCTGGACGCCTCGTTTGCCCCGGGCCACTCCATTTTCGCCCGGCCGGTTGGCCCATTTGAAGGAAGTGCAATGAACACATCCGCGCAAGGCCTGGATATCCAGGCCCCTGCCTACGTCAAGAACCCCAAGCTCGTGGCCTGGGTCGCCAAAATGGCCGCTCTGTGCAAGCCCGCCAGAATCCATTGGTGCGACGGCAGCCAGGAAGAATACGACGCCCTGTGCCAACAGCTCGTGGACGCCGGCACCTTCAAAAAGCTCAACCCTGCCAAGCGTCCCGGCAGCTACCTAGCCTGGACCGACCCCTCGGACGTGGCCCGCGTCGAAGACCGCACTTTCATCTGCTGCGAAAAGCAGGACGACGCCGGCCCCACCAACAACTGGATGGCCCCGGCCGAGATGCGCGCCACGCTGCAGCCGCTGTTCGACGGCTGCATGGCAGGCCGCACGATGTACGTGATCCCTTTCTCCATGGGCCCGCTGGGCAGCCCCATCGCCCACGTCGGGGTGGAATTGTCCGACAGCGCCTACGTGGCCGTGAACATGAAGCTCATGACCCGTATGGGCCGCGCGGTCTACGACGTAATCGGCGAAAACGGCGAATTCGTGCCCTGCATGCACACCATCGGCGCGCCGCTCAAGCGCGGCGAAAAAGACCAGACCGCCTGGCCCTGCAACAAAACCAAGTACATCGTCCACTACCCAGAAACGCGCGAAATCTGGTCCTACGGCTCGGGCTACGGCGGCAACGCGCTGTTGGGCAAAAAGTGCTTCGCGCTGCGCATCGCCTCCACCATGGGCCGCGCCCAGGGCTGGCTCGCCGAGCACATGCTGATTCTGGGCGTGACCAAACCCGACGGCAGCAAATATCACGTGGCCGCCGCCTTCCCCAGCGCCTGCGGCAAGACCAACTTCTCCATGCTCGTGCCACCCGCGGCCTTTGCCGGCTGGAGCGTGACGACCGTCGGCGACGACATCGCCTGGATCAAGCCGCAGGCCGACGGCAGCCTGCGCGCCATCAACCCCGAGGCCGGCTACTTCGGCGTGGCACCCGGCACCAATTACCACACCAACCCCAACTGCATGAAGAGCCTGGGCAAGAATGTGATTTTCACCAACGTGGCGCTGACCGACGACGGCGACGTATGGTGGGAAGGCATGGAAAAGGACACGGGGGGCAAGCTGCCCGATCACCTCCTGGATTGGCAGGGCAAGGACTGGACGCCCCAGATCGCCAGGGAAACCGGCGCCAAGGCCGCGCACCCCAATGCGCGCTTCACCGTGGCCGCGACCAACAACCCCGCGCTGGATAACGCCTGGGACGATCCGGCCGGCGTGAAGATCGACGCCTTCGTCTTCGGCGGCCGCCGTTCCACGACCGTGCCGCTGGTCACTGAATCGCGCGACTGGACCGAGGGCGTCTACATGGCCGCCACGATGGGTTCGGAGACCACGGCCGCGGCCTTCGGCGCCCAGGGCGTGGTGCGCCGCGATCCGTTCGCCATGCTGCCGTTCGCAGGCTACAACATGAGCGACTACTTCCAGCACTGGCTCGAGCTGGGCGCCACGATACAGGGCCAGGGCGGGAAGCTGCCCAGGATCTTCACCACCAACTGGTTCCGCAAGAATGCCGAAGGCAAGTTCGTCTGGCCCGGCTACGGCGAGAACATGCGTGTCCTCAAATGGATGATCGATCGCATCGAAGGCCAGGCCGCGGGCCAAGAGACAGCCTTTGGCATCGCCCCCAAGTACAACGAGATCAACTGGAGCGGCCTGGACTTCTCCGCCGAGCAGTTCGACAGCGTGACCGACTTCGACCAGGGCGCCTGGGCCGAGGAAATGAAGCTGCACGACGCGCATTTCGACAAGCTGGCCCACAAGCTGCCCAAGGAACTGATGTCGGCCAAGGAAAGGCTGCAACGGCGCCTGGGCGCTTTGTGATGCTCACCTGAAATGAGGCGCTGCATTTTTATGCTATAGTGCCGCACTTCGTTGGCCTGGTAGCTCAGTCGGTAGAGCAGCGGATTGAAAATCCGCGTGTCGGTGGTTCGATTCCGCCCCAGGCCACCACCGAAATCTGCCCAAGATTCAAGTACTTAGCCCAGCCACCGCGCTGGGCTTTTTGCTTTTCCCTGTCACTCAAAGGCGGGAATCCTGACACTGGCATCGGTGAGCCATTGCGGTCAGGTGCGTTTGTCTGCGTCTTTTACGCGCAGCTCAATGCCAGTTGTGGTTTAGTTTGAGGGAATCCGCTCCTGGGAAAAATCTGCAATTCGGCTATTGCGATTTTATCTGTATTACGGATAAACTATCATTATCTGTTTTGCGGATATTTTATGATCTCCCTATCTCCTCAACCTCTTGTGACGGCGGCGCAGCTAAGTCAGATGCTCAAGGCTGCCCGCAAGGACCGCCAGCTCACACAAGCACAATTGGCCGCCCGCCTGGGATTGAGCCAAAACCGAGTCTCCTATCTGGAGCAGCACCCAGAGGGGGTAAACGTGCAGCAATTGTTGACCTGGTGTGCGGTCGTCGGGCTCGAGCTGCGACTGGGCGAGCGCGCTGTCCTCTCCCCTCAAATCAACTCAGAGTGGTGAGATGGGTCGCCGCTCGCATAGTCAGACACTGACGCTATGGTCTAACGGGGTCTACGTAGGACGCTGGACAGTCACCGCGCGTGCAAGCATGGAGTTGCAATACGACTCGGGATGGATTGCGTCCGACCGAGGGCGGCCCATCTCCCTTTCTTTGCCTTTCACACTGAACAATGCCCCCTTGAAGAGTGCTGCCGTCGAGAACTACTTCGAGGGACTACTACCTGACAGCGACGCCATCCGTCGGCGAGCGGCCGTGAGATTCAAGACAGGCTCGACCGACGCCTTTGACCTGCTCGCTGCAATAGGACGAGATTGTGTAGGCGCGCTGCAGATCCTGCCAGAAGGAGAACTGCCTGCGGGCGTTGATCGGGTGGAAGGCATCACTGTCGATGATGCTGCGATCGAGCGCCATCTACTCGAAGCGACAATGCCCGGCCGCTTTGATGGCGCTCGTGATCCTGACGATGACTTTCGGATTTCACTTGCCGGGGCGCAAGACAAGGACGCCTTCCTCTGGTGGGAAGGAAAATGGATGAAGCCACGCGGAGCAACGCCCACCACGCATATATTCAAACTACCCCTGGGACTAGTGGGCGGTCGGCAAGCTGACTTCAGCACATCAGTAGATAACGAGTGGCTATGCCTGCGCTTACTCGACGCCTATGGACTCCCTACGGCACACGCCGACATCCGCACATTCGGCAAGCAGCGAGTTCTAGTGGTTGAACGGTTCGACCGTGCGGTATCGGCCGACGGCACGCGCCTGTTTCGCCTTATGCAGGAGGACTTCTGCCAGGCTTCCGGTGTCTCGCCATATCTCAAGTATGAAAGCGAGGGTGGCCCGGGACTGAAGTCGTTGTGCACTCTGTTGCAGCAATCGCAGGCTGCAGAGCAGGATCTGCGCACGCTGATGGCCTCACAGATCCTCTTCTGGTTGCTACGCGCGCCCGATGGCCATGCCAAGAATTTCAGTGTCCAGCTTTTGGCCGGTGGGCCAGGGCGGTTCAAACTGACGAAAATGTACGACGTAATGTCGGCTTTGCCCATTATCGGAAAAGGTCAGAAACTGTGGGCAGAGCAAGACATCAAGCTGGCAATGGCGCTGCTAGGCAAAAACCGGCATTACCACATGCACGACATCCAGCGTCGGCATTTCAACAGCACCGCTCGACAGGTTGGGTATGGCGACTCGGCCGAACCCCTGCTTCAAGAGTTGATTGCGCGCACGCCTGAGGTCGTGGAGAAAGTTCAGGGCGAGTTGCCTGAGGATTTCTCACCATTGGTGGCCGACAAAGTCCTGGGCGGCCTACTGGCGAACGCCCGCCTGCTTGAACGCATGCCCTCGAATTAACCAATCTGTCTCAGCACCGGGCTTGCGGACCACAGTATGCTGATGCACAAGCGTTTTTGATTCTCGATCAACACTACTGGCTCTGTTGAATTTCAAGTGGGCTGAGGCGCGTGCGGGTTGATCGCCTCGATGAATCCATTGGTCTGACGGGTCCGCGCCCAGGCCACGATGCCCTCCATGTGACGGCGCACGAGGCCGGCGACTTCCTTCATCGGCTCGACCTTCGAGCGCATGACGCAGGTGCTCCAGTACTGCAGCATTTCGCGCATCACGTTGACCTGCTTTCGATCGAGAATCTCTCGCAACTGCTCCTTGTAGAACCACGCCCGCGCGGTGCGCTTGAGGGTCGGCTGCGTGATCAGCTCGTGGAGCGCGGCGGCCGCCTCGGGCTTGAGGCTGTAGCTGTCCTTGAGCAGCGTCCAGCGCATGCCTTTGAGGGACTTGTCGGTGCGCTGTTCGATGCGCCGCGTCTTGTCGACAGCCGCATTCGCGTGCCCTATGACGTGGAACTTGTCGAAGGTGATGTGCGCGTTGGGCAGTTCGCTGCTCACGCCCTTGATGAAGGCCGGCGACATGTCGATGCTCACCGAGGTGATCTGTTCGGGCGGGCAGCCATGGGCCAGGAGATCGGCGGCCAGCGCTTCGATGGTCTTGGCGTTGCGCCCTTCGGTGACGAAGATCACGCGCCGGGCATCGGTATCGGCCGCCAAGGTCACGTAGCTGTGGCCGCGAGCGCGCGAGGTCTCGTCGATGGCCAGCGCCGTGACGTCGCTAAAGTCGGCCATTCCAAGGGCCATCTCGACGTAGCATGAGAAACGTCGCGCCCCAGAACATGGTGACTACGACAAGGGCCCATTCTTTTCGGTTGAGAAAGATCATGCGATGGAACAGCGGATGATTTAATATGCGCAAAATACTGCGCATTACGATATGAGCAATAAACTGCACAGTCAAGCCGAAGGCACTGGCGTGCTCACGCACGTTGCCGGCAACCTGCGCCGTCTTCGCCAGCAGGCGGGAATGAGCCAGCTCGCGCTCGCGCAAGCGTCGGGCCTGAGCCGCCGGATGATCGTGGGCCTGGAGGCCGGCGAAACCAACATCAGCCTCTCCAATCTCGACAAACTCGCAGCCGCCCTCGGCACGAGTTTCGTGACGCTGGTCAGCGACCCCGAGGCCCAGAGCCAGCGGCTCGACGAACTGCTGTGGAAGGGACGCCGCAAGGAGAGCCGCGGCGTGTTGCTCGGTTTCGTGCCGGCCGCGCATGAGGCGCAACTTTGGTTCTGGAGCCTCGCGTCGGGGGAGCGGTATCAGGCCGAGCCGGACCCTCCCGGGTGGCACGAAATGATTTTCGTCGTCTCCGGAAGCCTGACTCTCGAACTCGAAGCCGAGACGATGGTGGTTCCGGCAGGAAAGTACGCCATCTATAGCAGCGCGCAAGCCTATGCCTACCGCAACGACGCAGATGCGCCGGTTGCCTTCGTCAGAAACGTGGTCGCCTGAGATAGGGCCTGGCCCTCACGCTCGGGCGCCGCGCCGGCGCATCCATGCAATCCGGCGCGGGGTACGCGAACCGAGCGACGCCGAGGGCACCTCTATCAGAGTGTCCATCGCAGGCGAGATCCAGCGCCTGCCGTCAGAAAATCGACGCTGCCGGACAACTCATCGTTGCCTTTCGACACGCGCAATGCCGCCCGGCGAAGGCTGGAAAACTCCGCTCGGCGAGAAGCCGGCAGGTCGTTCGAACAAGGCGTGTGGTTCTGCAAGGCGCGAGCGAAGCCTGTCTCAGATTCCACGGCACGCGTGAAGGAGCAAAAACGCCGACAGCACGCACATCGTCAGGCCGGTCAGCAAATCGAGTACCTGCCATGCCCGCGGCCGCGCAAACCAGGGCGCCAGCCATTGCGCACCGAATCCGAGCAGGCTGAACCACAGCGCGCTCCCCATTCCGGCACCCGCGACGAACCACCACCGTAAGCCATCCGGCTGGCGGGCGCCCATATTGCCCATCAGGAGCACGGTATCGAGATAGACGTGGGGGTTGAGCACCGTGAAGGCGATCGCCTGCCCCATGACCGTGCCGAGCGTCTGGCGTTGGCCGCCGGTCCTTGCGCTTAGCACTTCGACGCGGCGCATCCGCTGCAGGGCCCGCAATCCGTACACCGCGAGAAACGCGGCACCGGCCAGCGCCAAGGCGCGAGACAGCATGCGGCTTGCGCTCAGCGCCTGCGACATGCCGGCAACGCCGGCGCCGACCAGCGCCACGTCCGCCAGCATGCAGAACAGGACGACGGCCCCGATATGTTCCCGGCGCAAGCCCTGGCGCAGGACAAACGCATTCTGCGCGCCGATCGCCACGATCAGCCCCAAACTGAGCGTCATGCCTTGTATGACTGCGGGAAGAAAGGGAGCGGCAGCGAGAAGTCTGGACATGGCCGCCATCTTGCGAGCTTGTTTATGTGAAGGCAAACTATGTTTACTTCATTCAATTAAGTTCAACTAATTCATTGCTAGACTATTCCGCACTGGCTGCACTGGCCGCCGTCATTCGCGAAGGCAGTTTCGACCGGGCTGCCCGCGCCTTGCATGTCACGCCGTCGGCCGTCTCGCAGCGCATCCGGCTGCTGGAGGAGCGCGTGGGCTGCGCGCTGGTGGTGCGCGACCAGCCCTGCCGCCCGACCGATACGGGCCGCCGGTTATGCCAGCACATCGACCGTGTGCGCCTGCTGGAGCAGGAATTGCAGGCCGTGCTGCCGGCCATCGCGCCGCAGGACGGTGGCGCGCGGGTGCCGCTGCCCATCGCCGTCAACGCCGACAGCCTGGCTACCTGGCTCGTACCCGCGATCGCCGCCTTCGCTGCCAGCGCGCCGGTGCTTGTCGATGTCTCGGTGGATGACGAAGGCCATACCGCCCAGTGGCTGCGCAGCGGCGCGGTGCTGGCCGCCGTCACCGCGCAAGCGCGCCCCACCACCGGCTGCAACAGCCGGCCGCTGGGGGCCATGCGGTATGTCGCCGCGGCCAGCCCGGACTTTGTACGCCGTCATTTCGCGCACGGCGTGACGGCAGGCGCGCTCTCCCGAGCGCCTTCGTTGATGTTCAGCCTTAAAGACAACCTGCAAACGCGATGGGCCCGTCGCCTCTGCCACCGCGAGGTGGAATTGCCTCGCCATGCCTTGCCCTCGACCCAAGCCTTCGTGACGGCATCCGTAGCCGGAATGGGATGGGGCATGCACCCGATCATGCTTGCAGCCGAGCACCTGCAGCGGGGCACGCTGGTCGAACTCGTGGCGGACACGCCACTGGACATTCCGCTGTACTGGCATCATGCCCGCGCGGCGTCGGCCCTGGTCGACGGCTTGAGTCGCGCCGTGCTCGCCGCGGCCAGGTCTACATTGCGGCAAAGGTAAATCTGATGCGTCCGAAAAGACGGGGCAAGGCCATCCAGCACGGTCTCACTGTTCCGTGCGGCACACGACTGACCCGAGATACCCGCGGTAGAACTGCATGCCCTCGCGCACGTCCAGCTCGAGGGCAGTCGCATGGCTTGGCTGTGCGCGGTGATCGTATCAAAAATTTCCATCGCCGCCTGCGATGTGATCGAGCAGAACCAGGAAAAATTTAAAGGGCTGGGATGGAGAGGGCTAGTGGACGGATGTCGAGCACACCCGCTCAGTTGCACCGGGTCTGCAGACCAAGTCTATTCAACTTCTCTTGATGTGGATGGATTGAACCCAGGGATCATGATCCCCATCAGGCGATTGCCACGGGTCGACATGAGTCATCAGGTTCAGCACGCGATGGCGTTGCAGAACACGACTGCGGGCTTGGACGGCAATATCGTGACCGGCCTCGACGGTAATATCGGCATCAATCTCAATATGGGCGTCCACCACGATCATGTCGCCCATTTTGCGTGTGCGGATATCATGGACGCCCCGCACCCCAGGCGTTTCCAGTAGGGTCTGGCGGATAGACGCCACCTCCTGCTCATCCACGGCCCGATCCATCAAGTCGTGCAGGGCGTCCCAGCTAAAGGACCAGCCCATCTTGACAATCATCCCCCCCACAACCAAGGCCGCGATGGGATCAAGTAGGGGATAGCCCAGTAAGTTGCCCGCGATACCGATGCCGACGACGAGCGACGACCCCGCATCCGAGCGCGCATGCCAGGCATTGGCCACCAGCATGCTCGACTTGACTCGCTTGGCAGCGGCCAGCATATAGCGAAACAACGACTCCTTGGCGATGAGTGCAAGACAAACCACCCATAGCGCCACGCTATGCACACGTGGTATTGCAGCGGGTTCTTTGAGCTTTATCAGGGCCGACCAGAACATGCCGACCCCTACGGCCAGCAGCAAGATGCCGATTACCAGTGAAGCAGCGGTTTCAAAGCGCTGGTGGCCATACGGATGGTCTTCATCGGCGTCTTTCTTGCCATGATGGCTGGCAACCAGCACGACACCGTCGGAGACGAGGTCGGACAGGGAGTGGATGCCGTCGGCCACCAGGCCCTGCGACTTGGCGATGATGCCCACTGCGATCTGCGTGATCGTCAAACCTAGATTGACCCCTACGCTGACCCAGGTGCTGCGCGATGCCACCGCGGCACGCGCCTGCAGGGTCATCTGATCGGAGTCTTGGTCGTCTTCGGGTGTGTCGAAATGCATGCGGTGCTCACGCTTGAAGTTAGCTCGGGTCGAAAGTCAGAAAATTTCCGCCATACCCCGTCGACGCGGTTATCGATGCAAATACACCGCCAAAAAGCAGGCGGTAGGCAGGTTTTTGATATTCGGCACCGTTGCCATTTTTTGGTCCAGTCCATAGAGGTTCAGTCGCCCCGCATTGGCGCTTGCGCCCTCGTGGGAGGGCTCGCTCTCGATAACGAACGCCTTGACCGGATTCGCACCACATGAAAGCATGACCTGCGGCTTATCCAGATTGACGACCCAGGCCGTCGCAGGTGCCACGGATGCGGCATCAAATGCACCGACAAACTGCACCGGAATACGCCCCAACCGACCAAAACGCATCGCGATCGGCCCTCCCCCCGCGGCGGCTTTCCCGTCAACGTCCGTCATCTCAAGCTGCAGAGAACCGGTAACGTTCACTGCCGTCTGGCTGACGGGCTGCCACTGATACGCATCGGGCGATACGGTGCCATGCACAGTGGGAGCCGCCAAGGCAAGAGCAGGCGCGCAACAGCACAGGACCAGCGCGGCGAAACGGACAAGGGAAAATCTCGGGAAGATGCGCTTCATGGTTACCACTGCCGGAGAATCAAGCCGTAATCATAACGGCCCCGCGCAAAGGCCTTCTGCCTTTCACGCCAGGGCGATCGATCTTGCCCTGACCGCGGGGGACATCACACCGATTGACCGAGCCCCAAGACGCCCCGCTGCGGCAGGCTTGGCAGGCCATACCTCAGCTTGATTTCCCCAATTTTCTTGGCTATCGCGCGCCCCTACCGCGTCTGATCCGCACGATTCCAGCTCATGGCCCAGGCATACATGGCCAGCAACATCACAAACTGCAGCAGCGTCGTCCCGATTAAATAGAAAAGAGGATTCCATAGCAGCGAGAACTGCAGCATGAGCATAGCGGCGAAGGTAAATTGCACGGGTGTCAGAATTGCCAAATAAAACAAGGCCATCACCGGCAAGGCGAACTTGCGCACCAGATTGAAGTTGAAGATGTTGTAGGTCAGTCCATAGAGCCAAGGCGTAATCAACATCAGTACGAAAGAGGATTGCATCATCGACGCCACGGATGCGCCGGCGCTATGCATGAAATTCCCACCCCAGAAATAAAAGTAGACCTGGGCGACAGCCTGGAGCGTGCCGATGAATCGCGATATGTAGGCCAGCGGCAGCATGTTCGGCGACATGAAAACGGGGCCTATCAACAGCACCAGAGTCACCGCGAATCCACACCACCATTGCGCGGCGGTGGGCAAGGCGGCGTTCACCAGCGGGTAGGGAATATGCAATACGCTCCCCATTGCCATGTCCCGGTGCGCCAATGAAAAACCCGGGCCCAGCAAGCCTATCCAGAAGTTGATGATTCCTGTCCAGAGAACGTCGATCAATGGCCATGCCAGGTAGACGGCCGAACTCAGGACGGCAGGTATCACGATCATCGACAGCAGGCGCAAGGCCGTGAAATCGATATGAAGCAAGGCGCGATGGGTGCGTATCAGTACGCCACGAATGTTCAACAAACGGGGAGCCGTATGCGCCGTGGCACGCAGGATCGATGAACGCTGCGCCGCCGCGGCAGCGACCGCGGCACTGAGGCTTCTCGTGGAAGCTCTCCGGTTATTCGACATAAATGACTCCGCTAAGGCGATTGACAATCTATGGAAGGACTACGACATCGCGCGCTATCGAAAGCTCCAACGCCAGCCGATATTGATTGATTTGTCGGAATAGCTGGGGTTTTTGTAGTACCCCAGGCCGATGATCAATAAACTGCCACGCGTTATCCGCTCATGCCATTGCACCGAGATACTGTTGCTCATGTAGTCGACTTTCTGCGTTCCGGTGGTCAGGATCTGATAGGTCTCCTTGGCATGTTCCAGGCGAACGACGATGGCGCGCCGATCGTCGCTGCCGAATGTGGCGGCCAGGTATTCGCTCGGACCGAATGCGTTGCCGGGATTGGCAACGTTGCCGCGCAAGCCGCCCTCCAGAACAAAACCATTGCCGTAATAGATCCCGCTAAGTACCAGCCCTTTGTCCGACCGGCCCGCCTGGTTTCCCTCGGCAAAATAAGTGCCCAGGCCAACGACATATTGCCGCTGTGCGCCGAATTTTTGGTAGCCGGCAAGGTCGATGCGTGCCTCGGGAAACAAAAGACTGCCGCCTGCGCCGACCCCCACCATCATGTAGTTGTCGGGCGATAGATCGTGCGTCAGACTTATGTCGCCATAAGAGCCGGAAAATCCAAAGCGCGATTGCCTGAGGGCCTCTTCCTGCAGCACGCCGAAATCCGTCACTTGTATGCCGCGCAAAGAGTAGGACCTGGCCACGCCGTAACCGGCGTCATAACTGCCAAAGCCGGTCATCAATTCGACGGCCGATTTTTCAGGCGGCATGACCACTGCGGGCGGACTTCCCTGCAGCGGAACGGAATGACTCTGCTGCGCCGCCGCCGATGCCGCCAGCACCAGGCCCGTGCCGAGCAATGCGCCGTTCACGCAATAGATAAATCGGCGCCGCAAGGCGTAAGACATGGATAGGCTCATTGATTTTTTCTCATGAATTTTTTGGCGGATCTATTCAGCTGCCCGTTTCGTGGCATGCGGTTTGAGCTTATTGTCCAGGCCAAGCCTGACCCCCTCCTCCATGATGTTCCAGCGCCCTTGCGCTTTCCATCGCGTTGCGTTGTGCAACCAGGCAAGCGCGCTCTTCTTGTCTCCTGACTTATAGGCCGCCCAGGCGATCAGGCCCCAGGGGTAATAATCCACATCACCGGCCAGCCATTGCGCACCGTACTTTTTGCGCCAGCTTTGCCAGTCGTGCTGCCGCGCCCGGCCCGTACGCACGTCGTAGATCAAAGGGTAGATGGGGGCGACCGCATAGGGATAAAAAGCGTAGGGCGTGGGCGGCATGCTCGCGGCCGTCGGTTCCAGCGTCTGGTCTGGGTTGTATCCATAATTGCGCTGCAACGCGGCCAGCATGGTTTCCTGGCTCGGCAACTTGGCAAGCACACGGGCATGGCGCCTGGACATTGCGCGATTGGCGCGTAGGCGTCGCAAGATGGCCATTACCTCTACGTTGTCGGCGAAATAGGCTCCGGGCTGTCCAAAGACGGCACGGAAGGTTTGCCTCTGCGGATCCCACAAGGTTTCCAGGTTATCCAGGGCCTTGTCGCAGCTTGCATCGAGTTCCCGGTGCGTGGGAAGTATGTCGCTTCCGAGCGCGCACCAAAGTACCGCCAGCGAGTCGTCCGCATCGCTCGGACCGCACGCCAGCCAGAGGTTTCCCCCACTACGACAGATGCGTGGAAACGGGCCATTCGCCTGTTGGAACTGCACTATCCATTTACTGAAGGTTACCGCCTGACTACGCACGTCAACGCCCAGGCTGTGAGCCACGAGCAGCGCTTTGATCGCGGAGTAAGGCTCGACATAGTCGCCTTTTTGAAAGACGGTCAATGCCCCATTGGCCATGATGAAATCGGCAAACGGCGTCTGCCTTGCAGCGGCCGGCGCAGCGGGCAGCACGCTGCAGAACAGGACGAAAACCAATGCGCGGCCTGCAAATTTAATTTCCAAACGCAATCTCCTCGAAGACGACATACGCACTGTCTTGTGTGGTCACGACGCCGTGGATGACGACCCCTTGGGCAACAATCAGCTTTCGGCAAATGACCGTCGTGGGCGTGGCGGCGCTGCCGACGACAGAATTTGGACCGATGATGATGTCATCCTCGCTGATAAGCGGCCCGAGGATGGCGCAGCCGGCGCCGATGACTATGCCTCTTGCGGAAATCACGCTGCCTGATACGCTGACATTCTCATGCAGCCGCAAGAAATCATGCGCTTTTATGCTCCCGCGGACGACGCTTCTCGCGACAACCTGGGCAGATCCTCTGACGACGAAATCGCCGTCGCAAGGCATTTCGTCTGAAATCGTTGTGTCGCCATCCAGCAGATACCGTCTGCTGCTCGGAGCGGACAACGGCTGGACCGGTGGGGCGCTGATATGGGCATCGTCGCTTTCCCCGAAGTAGAGGGTCGGCGCGCCAGCGCGGACGAACTGGGTATTGTCGGAAAACCGTATGCTGTCCAGGGCGGTTATCCGTCCATGGACGATCAAGTCGCGGCCGGCCACGATGGTCTGGGCGTCGGCCCATCGGTGAATGAGCACATTCTGCGCCAGCCGCATATTCCCTGCCGAACAACATGCGCGCAGTTGCACGCCCGATCCGACCTGGATGTCCCGCACTGCATAGATGTCCGCCTGCGTCTGGCAATTGGCCGCGATCCGCGCCTCGTCCGCAAAGATCGCAATATGCGCGAGCCGGCCTACCTCCTCCAATTCAAAGCCTGTTTCCAATACATCAAGGCCGTCGCCATCATGCAATAGGGTGACCTGCGCGCCGTTGTGGAACAAGGTCTTGCCGATGCGATGAAGTTCGTCGCGCGTGGGCGCGGACCCGAGAAGATGGTCAATCAGCTTGCGAAAGGAGTCGGCAAAATGACGCAGTTCATGCGTCGCATTCTGGTCGATGGGAAGCGGCGCATCATCCGTTGGAACAAGCCACTCCCGCAGCGTCGGCAAGAACGGCAGCACGATGAGCGCCATGGCCGTGAAAAATAGGCCCAGCTGCGAAATGGGATTCATGGCTTGCGGGTCTCCGATGTAGCGGTCACATCCATATCGGAGTCCGGCTTCAAGGCAACTGTCTCGACATCCGCGGCACGGGTCTCGATGGTCACGCGACGAAAGCGCTCCGTCTTGTGCCAGGTCAGCTCCTTGCGCCGCAGATAATCGACTAGCTGACTTAATGCGGCCTTGGATATCGTCACCATGCTGATGAGAAAGCCCAACATCGAGAAGGGCAGAAGGCGTATGCGGTTGCGATTGCCATCCAGGTAAGTAGCCGCCGCGATTTCAAAAAACGCCGCGTTGGTCCCCAATGCGCCGTAGGCCAGCAGTGCGGAAAAGGCCAACCATCCGAGGACCCAGTACTGGGGAGAAATGAAGAACAAGGCGGTCGCCAGCATCCACCCCAGGATCAGGACCGGCGACATCATGAATACGCCCAGCAAAAGGGCGCCGTCCAGCCTTTCCCGGAATCGAAGATCGCCGTTCAATACCAGCCTGATGAGGTTTTTCATCAGAACCTGATTATGTCCGCGTGACCAGCGACTGATCTGGCCGATGCGCATCCGCCATGTCTGGGGCACTTCCTCGTAGCATTCGGATCGATTCTGATAAACCGTCTTCCAGCCGTTTTGCAAAAGTCGAAACGTGATGTCCGTGTCTTCGGCGAGCATATCGATGTCCCAGCCACCGACTTCATTGAGCGCCCGCTGGCGCACCGCGCCGACCGTCCCGCCATATTGCGGAACCAGTCCTAGATTCATGCGCGCGGCCTGGTCGACCTGGTATCCGCCCGCCCGTTCCAGATCCAGCAGTCGTGTCAACAAGTTATGCCCTACATTCAAGGGCACGACACGGCCCATGACGGCTCCGACCTCCGGATCGAATAAGGGCGCGACAAGTTGCTTGATCAGGCCTCGCGCCGGCAGGTAATCCGCGTCGAAAATGACGATCACTTCCACATTGATCATGGCCGTGGCATCTTTTAGCGCGGCCGCCTTGCCGGGGCGCCCCTGGTCACGATGAAACGGGTGCAGCCGGCCTGGATTGGCGGCGGCGATCCGGTCGATGATCGTCCGCGTTTTGTCGCTGGATCGGTCATTGACCGGCATGATGATCAGCTTTTCGTGCGGGTAGTCGACTTCCAGCAGGGCCGTCAGCGAGTCCGAAATGACCTGTTCTTCATTATGGGCGGCAACAAAGATGACGACGTCAGGCCAGTTTCCCATCTCGATATCGAGATAGGGCTGACGTTGCCGCCCGAACAGGCGCGCAAGGGTGAACACATAATGGCGCGTTGCAAAGATGACCAGCAAGAGCACGATCGCCGCGAGCAGCCACGTCATCATACGGATCGGCAACGGGTTCCCAAGCGACGGGGCGGCTTGGACGATCTGGCTCTGTGCGAAGGCCAGCATCGGGAACGCGCTCAAGAGCGCCATGACCGCCGTTGCCTTGCGAGAAAGGGGCATCATGTCATGCCGCCTGTTCCACGATCTCTTGCTCGATCGATGGCATGAACTCCCTTGTCGCGCGCCCCATGAGCGTATCGACTATGCGTTCGCAAGCCAATCCATCCCCATACGGATTGGTCACTTGGGAAATTTGAAAATAGTGCGCTGGCTGGTCATAAAGTCGGGTGACCGCCGCGATGATTTGTTCCGCGTTCGTCCCCACCAACTGCACCGTGCCCGCGCTGACCGCCTCCGGGCGTTCGGTCACCTCGCGCATGACCAGAACCGGTTTTCCCAGCGATGGCGCCTCTTCCTGCACACCGCCGGAATCGGTAAGAATGACGTGGGCCCGCTGCATCAGTCTCACAAAGCACAGATAGTCCAGTGGGGCGATCAAATGCACATTCTTGAGTCCTGACAAAATTCTGTTGACCGGCTCCTGCACATTCGGATTCAGATGGACTGGATAAACGATTTCTATGTCCTTGCGCCGCGCGAGCACTGCGAGCGCGTTGCAAATTCCGAGAAATCCATCGCCAAAATTTTCACGCCGATGACCGGTGACAAGCAGCAGCTTGCGGCTGGGATCAAGCGACGGCAGTCCGGCGTTGACTCGGGCGGCAAGCCGGGGATCGTCGTTGAACCGCTGGACGGTCATTTCCAGGGCATCGATGACCGTATTGCCGGTCACGACGATGCGGCCCTGGAGGTTTTCCAGCTTCAGGTGCTCGCTGGCTCCGGCTGTCGGAACGAGCAGCAAATCCGATACCACGTCGAGTACGCGGCGGTTCATCTCTTCCGGCCATGGCTGCGACAGATCTCCGGTGCGCAAGCCGGCTTCCACGTGCGCGACGGGAATGCGGCGATGAAACGCGGCAAGACCGGCAATGGCCGCGGTCGTCGTGTCGCCATGCACCAGTACGCGGTCGGGATTGACGCGCGCCAGGATCGGATCAAGCGTGGAAAAAATGCGGGAGCCTACGCTGTTGAGCGTCTGGTTGGCCGCCATGATGTCCAGATCGTAATCGGCGATGATCTCGAACACGTCCATCACTTGCTGCAACATGCTCCGATGTTGCCCGGTCACGCATATCAGCGATGTGACGCCGCTCTCCAGAGCGAGCTTCTTGACCAGCGGGGCCATTTTTATGGCTTCAGGACGTGTTCCAAATATCGACAGTATTTTCATTTCCTAGCCTATGAAGTCTCGACTTCGGCATGCGAATTCGCTGCATCTTGAAAGTAGGATGAGCTGAATTGATGCACCGATGATGCGCGGCTCAATCTACGCCAGAACTTTCTTGAATCTTGTTCTGTACCGTACATTCGGCATGAGAACCGGCGATAAATCGTCAATTTCCCGAGGAGGCCGAGTCCACATCCAGGCCATAATTCGCGGCGATGCTGACAATCGAAGCGGGTCTGGGAACCTCTTGCATGTCGACTACGCGGTCGCGTCCCTGCATCTTGGCTGCGTAGAGCGCCGCATCCGCGCGCGCAAGCAGTTCCAGCAACGTGTCGCCATGGCGATATTGGTCCACACCCGCGGAGAAGGAATAATGCTGCGGCGGCGCATCTTGCGCGTCGACCGAAGTCTTGCGTCGGTCCAACCTCGCCCGCTCCCGCAGCCCCTCCATGCGCGAACAGGCATCCTGCCTGTTGGCTTGCGCGAACAGAATCGCGAACTCTTCGCCGCCCACCCGACCGAATACATCGGTCTCGCGCAGGTTGGCCCTGGACAGCCGGCCAAAGTGCGCAAGCACGCAGTCCCCCGCGGCATGACCGTATTGATCATTGATCAACTTGAAATGATCCAGATCGACGACCGCAACCGACAGCATCGCCCCCGAAGCGGCCGCGTGCTCGATCATTTCTTGCGCCTTCGCGAAAAATCGGCGCCGGGTCACCGCGCCCGTCAGCTCGTCTACGTTTGCCCAGCGTTCGAACTGCTCGGTCAGGCGTTCATGCACGAGCATTACCATGCCCATCGACAGGCCCGGCAGCGCAAGCATGCCCACAATGGGAAACGCCATGTTGGGTGCGGCCGATTGCATCAGGCTGCCTTGCCGCAGCAAAGCGATGCCATAGAAGAGTCCGCGGATCACATGGCCCAGTACGCTGATGCCGGCGATCGCCACAATGAAGCAGCAGCCGTAGAGGGATCGCGTTGGCGCGCGATGCTTCCATGCTATCCAGCCGATACTGGCGTGTATAGAGGCATAGAAGATGGAAACGATGACGATGCAGGCATTCCTATCCGGAAATGTATAGGTCCAATAGGCAAGACCGAGCACAAGTGCGGCGCAGCCGGCGTATGGCAATACCGTTACGGTACGCAGATGGAAAAATTGCCGGCAACCCTCATACCCCAATACGCTGGCAAGAGCCAGCAGCAAGTTGGCCACGATGACCGACAAGACGGGAGGCAGGCCGTGCTCAAGCGCAAAGAGCAGCAAGGCAGCGATGGCCATCGCGTTGGCGCCTATCCAGCGGGGGACACCTCGGACGGTCGAATGCCGCAGCGAGCCGGAAATCACCATGCTCATCACGGTGACGAGCACCATGGCGACGACCAGGATGCTGACCGGATTCAGGACGGCTGTCACGGAAGGGACCGGTTTGCGCAAGCCGCGGCAGCATGGCGTGAATGTGCTTCTTCAGGAACCGCTTCATACGGTCTCAAGAAGCGCCGCCTGCCCTTGGGGGCAGGGTTGCCGGCAGGCGAGATCGCGGACTAGGGCTTCTTGCCCGCGATGCTCGTATCCCTACCGGTTTCCGGCATTTCCGCCTGGGAGAATGGAAGTTTTCCCGGTCGTTGCGCAATGCCGGCCTGCGCCCGACTCGTAGTGCGCCCGGCTGATTTTCCAAAGGAATTCTTGGCCTGGCCGTCCTGTGTCACGGCATGGTCCTTCACTTGGTTCTCGTGCATGCGATTGCTCCTTGGTCCGGGATCCGGATGGATGTTCATGTCTGAATGCGAACCATGACATCGCCCGGATGCCTGGTCGGTCCGCTAGCGTGCATTGCAAACATGCCCAGGCAATCTGCAGTCTGACTTGCCTGTAACAAAGAGAGCGGGTTCGAACAGCCGCTGCGACGATTTTGCGATTCCGTCCAGACGATGATTCGATGCCCAGCCCTCAAAGGCGGGAATCTTCATCCGCGCATCAGGCCTGCCTAACCAGCCTCAGGGACGGAATCCGTCAACACCATCAGGGCATCGGCATACCAAGCGCAGTTCAGGCCAAGCGACTCATCTTCCATCAAGTCACGCGAACTCATGTCCATGCGCGTGGAGTGAATCCCGAGCAGCTGCCACGGTTGCAGCGAGGAGCCGCTGCCATGGCCTGCGACACGGCGCCGTAGGACCGGAGCGCCGCTACTGCCACGGTGGGTCCTGGCATCGGTCAGGAAATAGCCTTGTTGCTGAAAGCGCACGCCATAGGCCGACGCAATGGATGCGCTGCGGGCAACGGCAAGGTGGTGCACGGTGTCGTGGAACCCCAATGGAAAACCGATGACCGTCAGATTGTCCCCTATCGCTACGTCCTCGCCTTGAAGATCGAGATGTGACGTATCGAATGCCTGCAGCTGCACGCCTTCGGGCAAGCGGCTGGTCTGGATTTCGATGACGGCGATATCGACCGGGCCGGCCGTGTCGACTGCCTGTCGCCACAGCGCGAGGCCTTTGTCATACAGAGGCATCGAGAAGACCGTGTATCGCGTCAGATCGCTTGCATCGGTGTGTAGCTCGATTTCGATACGATCTGGAAAATGTCCGCTTGGGTCGTCGACAAGAACATGCCGATTCGTCACCAGGAACAACCGCTCGTCGCGGCGAAAGAAAAAACCGCTTGCGCCTGTCGAGAGATGCGACCCGGCATAGGTGCTGATGTGCGTGGTGGTCAGCAATACCGCCTCGACGGCATGGCAGGGATCCACTGTATTTTTTGTCGATGCAAGCCTGCAAAGCACTGCGCGAGTCTTGCCGACATCGTGTTCGAATGTGGCGAGCACAAGATCCGAAATATCGCTGTTCAGCATGATTGTCCGAGCCGCTTCTGCGTGGGCTTCGAATGAACGCGCCAAAGTGTCGAGACAGGCCGGCGGCAGCACTTCCAGTACTGCCGGGAGCAAGGCATCCACTGCGATTAGGCTTCCCTTGATCTGGCAGATACGCTCGGTGGCTTCCAGCAGATTCTTCATCACATAAGCCTTAAAAATAGAAAGCGCGGATGAACCGCGCTTCGGGACAGAATATTTGCAGGCTAGGCAGCCAAACCGCTGCCTTTGCGGGCCTTAACCCACGCCACGAATATTGGAGGCTTGAGGACCCTTGGTCCCCTGGGTGACCTCGAACTGCACGCGCTGGTTCTCGGTCAAGGTCTTGAACCCGCCCTCCTGGATCTCACGGAAGTGGGCAAACAGATCCTTGCTGCCATCGTCGGGGGCAATAAAGCCGAAGCCTTTGCCTTCGTTGAACCATTTCACGGTTCCAGTTTGTGTCGTCATGTCGATTCCTTTGCAAGCTACCCCGATGCAAAAGCGCATCCGGAGCGAAGAGATGCCAAGAAAATCATCAAGAGCACTTTGACACCACTGCCGGATCGGAACCCAGACGAGGAGGAAAAGACCGATGCGACGGCCTTGCACATATCAACTTCTTCATACTACACGTCTTAAGCAAGCCGTGCGGCTTTCTGAAAATATATTTCCCGTGGCTTGTCAAGAGCTTGCGCCCACAACGGCGCGATTGCCGCCCGCGTTGTTCGCCATGCCTGTCAATGAGACATCAACACCGGGACGGTCATGGATTTCAATATGGTGCGGGTGACGCCACCCAGGAACAGTTCGCGCCAGCGGGCGTGCCCATAGCAGCCCATCACGATCATGTCGGCGCCGAAATCGGCAGCGCGCGACAATAGCAAGTTGCCGTTGGAAATATCGCGCACGCCGTCGATTTCTTCGATTACGACATTTGCGCCGTGCTGCGCGACGGCGGCTGCGATCTGGCTCCCGTCAATGCGAGGAGCGTCGATTTCTGCGGAGGAGGCATTGATGCTGAAAACGACCACTTTCCTGGCCTGGACAAGAAAGGGCAGTGCGTCGTGCACCGCCCTGCTCGCCTCGCGGCTGCCGTCCCAGGCAACGCAAACCGTGCCGCCGATCTCCGGAAACCGGCCTGCGTAAGGCACCACCAATACGGGGCGCCCGCAGGAGAGGATCAGGTTTTCAATGAATTGATCCGCGATGAACGACTCGCGATCGTCCTGATCGTACTGGCCCGCGATGACCAAGTCGGCCAGCCGGGCGGCCCTGGGCATCACCAGATTGGGAGGGAGTCTGGAGAAATTCCAGTCGCCATCGATCCCCGTGCGCGCAAGCGCCTTGCGAAACATCGACTCCTCCGCCTCCTGGTATTCGGCCCGCAGCATTTCGCTGGCGTAACGGTACTCGGGCGGCTTGGTGATCATGCTGAGCGGTTCGACAGCCGGCTGGAATACGTTAAATAGCCCTGTCAAGCGCGCATTGAAGCGCTTGGAGACATAGAGCGCGGCTTCGACGCGCTGCGACATGGCCTTGCTTGCATCGAGATGCACAAGGATGTTCTGGTAGTCCATGTTGGCGGCTCCGGTGAAATTGAACGACAGGCATGGTCTGCAGGCCTTGAAAGCAAGGATAGGAGCGCGCGGGCCATTTCGATTGAGTCAGATCAAAACATGCGCAGATAGCCACCCAAATCGGATAAGAGCGCCCCGAAGGCAACGCGGGGACCCGATTTTCTACGACAGATATTGCCCGCCGTTGGCCGAGAAAGTCGCACCGGTGATGTAGTCATTGTCTTCGCGCGCCAGGAAGGCGACGAGCCGGGCGATGTCTTCGGCGCGGCCGAGCCGCCCGACCGGGATCGCGGCGACGATGGCCTTGATCACCTCGGGCTGAACCGCCACGACCATATCGGTATCGCAATACCCGGGCGCAATGGCATTGACCGTGATGCCCCGAGCGGCGTTCTCCAGCGCCAAGGCCCGGGTGAACCCGAGTATTCCGGCCTTGGAAGCCGAATAATTGGTCTGGCCGAACTGCCCCTTCTGGCCGTTGATCGAGCTGATGTTGACGATGCGCCCGTACCTGCGCTCGCGCATCCCCTCGATGACGTGTCGGCACATATTGAAATGCGAATCCAGGTTGGTGCGCAGCACCTCCTGCCATTGCGCCAGACTCATTTTGTGCAGCGCGGCGTCCCGCGTAATGCCGCCATTGTTGACCAGAACGCCGATCGGCCCCAGATCATGCTCGACCTGCTCGACGCCGGAACCGCAGGCCTCGAAATCGGAGATATCCCACCGATAGACGGGAATGCCGGTTTGCGCATGAAAACGCTCGGCTTCGGTGTCGTTGCTGTGATAGACGGCAACGACACTGTGGCCTGCCTGTTGCAGCGCGATCGAGGTCGCGCGTCCCAGGCCGCGCGTGCCGCCGGTAACCAAGGCGATGTGCTTGTTCATGAGAACTCCTAAAGCCCGCCCCGTCAGGCGGGAGACGGTCGACAGCGCGCAGCGTTTTTCGGGTCCCGCCACGCCGGGCAAAGGGCGAAATCACGCTACGACATAATCATGAACGGCCGATGGCCACATCGCATTGACACAGATCAAGCCTCACTGTTCAACGATTTTGCGCCAAAACAAAAGTCTGGTCCACCACCCAGAACGGATTGCCCGTCTGCTGCGCGCGGGCCTGTTCGGCATCGTCGACGCGATCGAATTTTCCCACCAGACTGGCCTTGACGCCGAACACGGTGTCCTGGTCCAGGTACTGGCAGTCCGGCGAGAAGATATGCGTGATGACAGTCTCGAAACCCGGTGCCTTGATGATGAAGTGGATATGCGCGGCGCGGTTCGGGTGGCGTCCGAGCCTGGCCAATAGCTTGCCCACGGGACCGTCGTCCGGAATCGGATAAAAACGCGGCTTGACGGTGCGGAACCAGAACCGCCCCTGGGCATCGCTCACGAACTTGCCGCGCAGGTTGCCCGCCGGTTGGGTGCCCTTTTGTTGGACGTCGTAGAACCCGTCGTCGTTCGTCTGCCACACGTCGATCGTCGCGCCTGCCACAGGCTTCCCATCGATATCCGTAACGCGCGCGCGCACCACGAGCGGCTCGCCCTTGCGGTCCAGGCAGATGTCCGCGCCGCTGGGCAGCGGCTCCACGCCTGCGACGAAGAACGGCCCGAGTATGGTGTTTTCCGTGGCCTGCCCCGGACGGCGGTGATTGATCGCATCCACGAGCATGGACACGCCCAGCACATCCGAGAGCAGGATGAACTCCTGGCGCCAGTCGGTGCACATGTGTCCCGTGTCGGTGAGGAATTTGATGGCAGCGAGCCACTCCTCATGCGTGGGCTCGATCTCCTTGACCGCGGCGTGCAGGTGCCGCACTACTGTCTCGGCGATCTGACGCGTGCGCGGGTCGACGTCCGGCCCGATCCGGGCATTGACGGCTTCGGCGGAACGCGCTTCGGTAAATAGCGGAAAGGAGAGCTTGTCGTTGTTCATTGTCAGGCCATGCGTGCAGGAGAATCAGGCGTATGCGCGAGGCTCGGCCCCGTCGTAGGCATCGGAAATCAGCTGCGTCAGCCCCTCGCGCGCGAGGGGCTGGGGATTCCAGTAGGGATGGTCCAGCGCCAGTTCGACTGCGCGCGCGATCCCCTCGCGCGGCATGCCCAGCACCGCCAGGCCCGCCGGCGCGCCCACGGCGCGGTTGATGGCCTGCAGCGCCCCGGGCGCATCGCGCTGCACCCCCAAGGCTTCGCAAAGCTGCGCCATGACCTGCGGCACGGCCGGTGCGTTAAAGGCCAGCGCGTGCGGCAGCACCACGGCATGCGTCTGCGCATGAGGCAAGTCGAAAGTGCCGCCCAGTGTGTGGCACAGCTTGTGATGCAGGGCCATCCCGACCGATCCGAGGCAGATCCCCGCCAGCCAGGCGCCGTACAGCGCATCGGTACGCGCCCGGCGATCGCCCGGATCGGCGCTGATGGCCGGCAGCGCGCGAGCCAGGGCTTTGACGCTCTGCAAAGCCAACGCGGAAATAATCGGATTTGCCTCGCGCGCATACAGGGCCTCCACCGCATGCGCGATCGCGTTCATGCCGCTTACGCCCGAGAGGCCGACAGGCAATTCCATGGTCAAGTCCACGTCATAGATCACGGCTTCGGGCAGCACCTTGAGCGACCTTTGCGTGGTCTTCAGGCCGTCGCGCGTTTCTCCCAGGATCGGCGTCATTTCGGAACCCGCATAGGTCGTGGGCAAGATGACCTGCGGCAGATCGGTACGCAGAGCAATCGCTTTTGCCAGTCCCGTCGTCGAACCTCCACCCAGGGCGACGACACCGTCGACGCCCTGCTCGTCGACCTTGCGCAGCACCGCCTCGGTCACATCGACCGGGGTGTGCATGCGCGCACCGTCGAAGGCGCCGGCATACCGGTCGCCCAATGTCTGCTTTAATTCCTGATGCACGTCCGAATGAGATTTACCGTACAGGATCAGCGCGCGCGCGATGCCCAGGCGCTGAATTTCGGCAGGCAAGGCCGAACGCGTACCGGAACCGAAGGTCACCCGCGTCGGCAGGGCCTCGTAGACAAACGGCATCGGGGAAACACTTACTTCATACGCCATGAGAATTATCCGTTGAGCATGCCTGCCGATGGCGCCAGCGCGATCGCCGACAGCATGGCATCCTGTCCGCCGAACGCCTGCTGCAGCGTACCGCCGATGAACGGGCCAAGAATAGCGCCCAGACGGCCTACCGCCAACTCCATGCCGGCGCAGGTCAGGGCATTGAAGAAAACGCTGGCCGATATTTATATGCGGCTCGCTGCCATCGAAGACGAATTGGCCGAGCCGGGCGCCCACACCGAATAGCGGGTGGGGCTCCCGGCGGCAGGACCGGTATGATGACAAGCGGCATTTTCCACAGACACCACTCATGATCAACAAAATCGCACCCAGCGCCGCCCAGGCGCTGGCGAACGTGCCCGACGGCGCGACCGTCATGATCGGCGGCTTCGGCCCCGCGGGCCAGCCCATGGAACTGATCGACGCCCTGATCGAGCAGGGCGCCAGGGATCTGGTCGTCATCAACAACAATGCGGGCAACGGCACCTTCGGCCTGGCCGCCCTACTGGCCGCCGGCCGGGTGCGCAAGGTCGTCTGCTCGTTCCCGCGCCAGGCCGATTCGCAGGTCTTTGACGCGCTTTACCTGGCCGGCAAGATCGAACTGGAACTCGTGCCCCAGGGCAACCTGGCCGAGCGCATCCGCGCCGCCGGCGCCGGCATCGGCGCCTTCTTCACGCCCACCGCCTACGGCACTCCGCTGGCCGAAGGCAAGGAAACGCGCGAAATCAACGGCCGCAATTATGTGCTCGAGTATCCCCTGCATGCCGACTACGCGCTGATCAAGGCCGACCGCGGCGACCGCTGGGGCAATCTGACCTTCCGCAAGACGGCGCGCAACTTCGGCCCCATCATGGCCAGCGCCGCCAAAAATACCGTCGCGCAAGTGCGCGAGGTCGTCGAACTGGGTCAGCTCGACCCCGAAACCGTGGTCACGCCCGGCATCTTCGTCCAGCATGTCGTGCAGATCGCCTGTCCGCGCGCATACCAGCAGGAGCAAAAATGAGCAGACTCTCCCGCGACCAGATCGCCGCGCGCGTCGCCCGCGACATTCCCGCAGGCGCCTATGTGAACCTGGGCATCGGTCTGCCCACGCTGGTGGCCAACCACATTCCCGCCAGCCGCGAGGTCATTTTGCACACCGAGAACGGCATGCTGGGCTTCGGCCCGGCGCCGGCCAAAGGCGATGAGGATTTCGACCTCATCAACGCCGGCAAGCAGCCCGTGACAGAACTGCCGGGCTGCGCGTACTTCCACCATGCCGATTCCTTCGCCATGATGCGCGGCGGCCATCTCGATGTCTGCGTACTGGGCGCCTTCCAGGTATCGCGCCACGGCGATCTGGCCAACTGGCACACCGGCGGCCCCGACGCCATCCCCGCCGTGGGCGGCGCCATGGACCTGGCCATCGGCGCCAAGGACGTCTACATCATGATGGACCTGCTCACCAAGGACGGCCAGAGCAAATTGGTGCAGACCTGCAGCTATCCGCTCACCGGCATGCGCTGCGTCTCGCGCGTATATACCGACATGGCCGTGTTCGATCTCGATAACGGCGATATCACTGTCATCGACATGTTCGGCGACACCACGCCCAATGCGCTCCGGGATCTGGTCAAGCTGCCACTCGAGTTCAAATAGCGCGCCCGCTCAATCGGCATCATCGCCTCCGGCAGCGCCGCCCGTCTCGATTTCGCGCCGCGTCATCTCGCCGGCGCGCGCTTCCAGGCGCGTGAGCAGCGTATCGAGGATGTCGGCTTCGCTGTCGCTCAGGCACGCCACGAACTCCACGTTATAGCCCCGTCCCGCGAGCCAGGCGCGTTCGTACAAGCCCCTCCCCGCCTCGGTCAGCGTGAGGACCGTGATGCGCTTGTTCGAAGGCAGCCGCACATTGGCGATCATTCCGCGCCTGACCAAAAGCGCAACGCAACGGCTGGCCACCACGGTATCGAGCGCCGCGAGTTCGGACAGGCGCTTCAGGCTCAACTCCGGGTATCGGCCGACGAAGGCCAGGATGCGCCAGTCGCGCCGGCTGATGCCGATTTCGCGGCGGAACATCAAGCCGACCCCATGCGTCGCCAGGCGGGCGAGGTTGTGGATGCGGTAGAGCAGAAAGTCGTCAATGTGCCTGGGATGCTTGAGCACGGGCGCAACAGTCGCTGGAGGTTTTGGGCGCGGCACGGCGTTCCACGGGAAAGGGCTGTTCTGCCCGCGATTATGCCGCCGCGGCGTGCCCAAGCCACATCCTTTTGTGCATACGCACATACATTTGACTAGATCAATCGTATCCGCCTTTCCTAAGATCGCCCCATTCCGACAACCGGGCGCACAGCCCGCGCAAGGCAAAGATCATGGCGGCAACCCGCAACCTCCTTTTCATCATGTGCGACCAGTTGCGCCGCGACCATCTCGGCTGCTACGGCCACCCCTATCTGCATACACGCAACATCGACGCGCTGGCCACGCGCGGCGTGCGCTTTGACAATGCGTTCGTAAGCTCGGGCGTATGCGGACCGTCGCGCATGTCCTATTACACGGGACGCACGATGACCAGCCACGGCGCAAACTGGAACCGCGTGCCCATGTCGATCGGCGAAGTCACGCTCGGCGAATACCTGCTGCAGCACGGCCGCACCCTGGCGCTGGCGGGAAAGACGCACGTGCAGGTCGACGAACAGGGCATGCGACGGCTGGAAATCGCGCGCGCCAGCACGCTCGGCCAACGGCTGTCGACCGGGTCCTTTCTCGAGCTCGACCGCTACGACGGCCACCACGAGCCGGGCAAGGAGAGCGGCTATCCGCAATGGCTGCGCGAACACGGCTATGCGAGTGATCGCCCCTGGAGCGATTTCGTGATCTGCGTCCAGGACGAGGCCGGCAAGATCCACTCGGGCTGGCAGATGCGCAATGTGCGCTGGCCTTCGCGCGTGGCCGAACCGCATTCCGAGACCGCCTACATGACCAGCCAGGCGATCCGCTATATCGAGCAGCAGGGCGACGAACCCTGGGCTCTGCACCTGTCCTACGTGAAACCGCATTGGCCGTATGTAGCGCCGCGGCCCTACCACGATCTCTACACGCTGGACCAATGCCTGCGCCCCGTGCGCCGCCAAGTCGAGCACCAGAACGCACATCCGGTGCTCGCCGCCTACCGGCAGCACGAAGAAAGCCTGAATTTCGCCCGCGACGAGGTCTGCGACACGGTTCGGCCCGTCTACCAGGGCTTGATCCAGCAGATCGACGACCACTTGGGCAGGCTGTGGGAAACGCTCGAGCGCCTGGACCGCTGGAAGGACACTCTGATCGTCTTCACTGCCGACCATGGCGACTTTCTCGGCGACCACTGGCTGGGTGAAAAGGAAATGTTCTACGACACCGTGCAGCGCGTGCCGATGATCGTCCACGACCCCTCGCCGCTGGCCGACGCCACCCGCGGCGGCTCGCAGGCGCGCTTCGTATCGGGCATCGACGTCGTGCCGACCGTGCTGGATGCGTTCGGGCTGCCGTCCTACGACGAACGCATCGAAGGCCGGTCGCTGCTGGCGCTCACACGCACCGAGGCGGACCGGACCGCCGACTGGCGCGACTATGTCGTCTCTGAACTGGACTACAGCTTTCGCGCCGCGCGCCTGATCCTGGGCCGCCAGCCCGACGCCTGCCGCGGCTGGATGGTGCGCGACGAGCGTTGGAAATATGTCTACTGGACAGGCTACCGTCCGCAGCTATTCGATCTGGCGGCCGATCCAGACGAGTTCGTGGACCTGGGCGCCGACGCGAGCCACGAGACGATACGTGCCCGCATGCATGCCAGGCTCGCCGAATGGAACGGCGGACTCAAGCAGCGCGTGACCATCGACGACGCGACGGTGGAAAGCAAGACCAACACGCACAAAGACTGGGGCGTTTTCTTCGGCGAATGGTAGGCCGGAACACCTTGCCCCGACACGGCAAACTAAAAAATCGCGGTCCAGGATGGCCGCAGAGGAGACATCATGAACAACCCTTCGCCCCTGCAGCACGAGGACGCCGTCTACCGCAAGATCGCGCGGCGCATCGTTCCCTTCCTGTTCATCTGCTATGTGGTCAATTTCATCGACCGCGTGAATATCGGCTTTGCCAAGCTGCAGTTCCTGCACGACCTGAAGCTGAACGACGCGGTCTTTGGCGTCGCGGCGGGCATGTTCTTCATCGGCTATGTGATTTTCGAGCTACCGAGCAACCTGTACCTGGCCCGGGTGGGGGTGCGCAAGACCCTGCTGCGCATCATGGCGCTGTGGGGAACGCTGACCGTACTGCTGATGTTCGTGCAGAACGCCACGGAACTCTATGTCCTGCGTTTTCTGCTCGGCGCCGCCGAGGCGGGATTTTTTCCCGGCATCATCCTGTATTTCACCTACTGGTTCCCGGACAGCAGGCGCGGCCGCATCATGAGTCTGTTCATCATGGCCGTCCCACTCGCGGGCATAATCGGCGGCCCCTTGTCCGGCATGATCATGAGCCATCTGCACGAAGCGCTGGGGCTACGCGGCTGGCAATGGCTTTTCTTGATCGAGGGCGTGCCAGCGATCGCGCTGGGCATCATGGCCATGCTCTATCTGGACGATCGTCCCGCCGATGCGCGCTGGCTTTCCGACGCGGAAAAACAACAGGTGCAAGCTGCGCTCGAAGCGGACCGCCGGCGGCGCCTCGAACAGGACGCCCCGCCCGCGCGCCTGCGAGACGTGCTGCGCAATCCGCGCATTCAGATCTTGTCCGCCATTTATTTCTGCGTATTCATGGGTCTCAATGCCATCGGCTTCTGGATACCGACGCTGCTGCGCCAGGTCGGCGTGCGCGGCGTCGCCGAAATCGGCTGGCTTAGCGGCGCGATCTCGGTGTGCACCGCAATCGGCATCGTACTGGTCGGCCGTAGCTCCGATCGCAGCATGGAACGGCGCTGGCACCTGGCCATCTGTGGTTTCACGGTGGCCGCAAGCTTCCTGCTGCTGCCGCTTGCCGCGCACAATATCGCACTCACGACGCTGTTGCTGATCGCGGCATCAATCTGCATCTACGCGGTGTTGAGCATCTTCTGGACTATTCCGACGGCTTACCTCGAAGGCGGCAGCGCGGCCGGTGGCATCGCCACGATCACGGCCATCGGCGCACTCGGCGGTGCCATCAGCCCTTCGCTCGTGGGGGTGCTCAAGGCGCATACCGGCAACCTCTACGCGGGTCTGGCCGTCGTCGGTGCGCTGCTTGCCCTGGGCATGATCGCGATGCTGTTCACAGTACCCGCGCCGCGGCGCAATACAGCGCCCGTGCTCTAGAATCCGCAGGCCGCCCTGCCGCCGCAGCAGCCTGGAAAACCGCTCTCAATCCAGTCCAGGCTCAAGGCCAGCGCTCGCCAGCGCCGCTGCCGCAGCCCGCGTCTCGACGCCCAGCTTTCTGAAGATGTGCTCCAGGTGCTTGTTCACCGTTCGGGGACTCAGGCCCAGGATATCTCCAATGTCCCGGTTGGTTTTCCCCTTGGAAATCCAGGACAGAACTTCGGTTTCCCGCGGCGTCAGCGCCGCGCTTGCAAGCCTGGACGATGCGCTGATGCTTCCACTCTGGCGCTCGACCAGCAGCATGGTCTCGCCAACGCCAGTGCGCCCCAGGTTTTTGACGATATACGTCTGCCCCCCTTCGCCGCGCACGACACTGCTGCCCGGTTCGGCCAGAGCAGGCTCCACGAACATCGGCAAGCGGTCGGCGCCCGACTTAGGAGACGCTGCCTCCAGCCATTCCGTCGCCTTGGGAGACCGCCAGGCAATGCGCCCCTGTCCGTCCACCAGCACGACGCCCAGCGAAGCGACGTCCACCGCCTTCTGCGCCAGGCGCGCGATGCGCGCATTGCGGGTGTGGGTATGCAGACGCGCCAGGACTTCCGGGACTCGCACGGGCTTGACCACGTAGTCGACGCCGCCGCTGTCGAACCCCTGGAGCACCGATTCGGTGTCGGACAGCCCCGTCATGAAGATGACCGGAATGTGCGCCAGCGCAGGGTCACTCTTGATGCGCCGGCAAGTGTCGAAGCCGGACATCCTGGGCATCATGGCATCGAGCAGGATCGCATCCGGCACCACGATATGCATTCGGTCCATCGCGATTTCCCCGTCTCCGGCGACCAGCACGGTGTAGCCGGCATCCTCCAGCATCCGGCAAAGGACCGACAGGCTGCTCGGGGCATCGTCCACCACCAGAACGACCGGGCGCTCGGCCGATTCCATCGAGACGGCTGGCTCATTCATGATCATGGGACACCTGAACGAGGGCTTGTTTCAAGCCATCCAGATCGAACCGCCCCAGCAAGCGAACCAGACGCTCGCAATCGACGGCCAGCTCCGGATAGGCGCAACGCACCTCCTCCAGAATCGATGCCAGTCCGTTCACATGTCCGATACGCAATTCGCGCAACGCGCGAGCGTGGAAATCCCCGGGCAACTGGACCGGGCGGCCGAGAACCGAATCGGCCGCTTCGTCGTCGGTAATGCGTGGAGGTTCCGCGGCCAGCCACTCCAGCCCGAGATAGCGTTGCAGCGTATGCATCAGCTCCGACTCGATTACCGGCTTGCCGACGAACGCCTGGCAGCCGGCCGCTTGCAACAGATGTTGCCGATTCTCGAACACGGTTGCCGACACCAGGATGATGGGCATGGTGTATCCCGCCGCGCGCATGTGCCGCGCCGTCTCCCATCCGTCCATATCGTCCATCGAAATATCGAGAAGTATGGCATCCGGCTTACGGGGCGAAGTGGCCAAGAACTCCAGGCATTCCGTACCGCTGGCCGCCTCGAGAAATTCGAAGCCGACCGGCGCAAGCATACCGACCAGCATCTGCCGCTGCACCGGCTGATCGTCGACGACCAACAGGCATTTACGTTCCCCCAGGTAGCCCGAGGTGCGCAGCGGCATATCGGCCACTACGCCGGGGTCGGACACCTTGCGCAGGTAGAGTCTGACTTGAAATAGGCTGCCGGCCTTGGACGTGCGAACCAGCGCCAGCTCGCCGCCCATCAGCGAAGCCAGCAGCGCCGTGATGGTCAAGCCCAGACCTGTGCCTCCTTCTGAGCGACGCCGACCCGTCGCACCGCGTTCGAACGGGGAGAAGATACGTTGTTCGTCTTGCGGCGCAATGCCGATGCCTGTGTCCTGAACCTGGAAGATCAGCACCTCATGCAGGCAATCCACGTGCAGGGACACAGAACCCACGTCGGTGAAGCGCGCTGCATTGCTCAGGAGATTGATCAGGATTTGCCGCAGATACTTGGCATCGGCCAGCACCCACTCGGGCATGGGGCCGCTGTGGGTGTAGAGAAACTTCAAGCCCTTTCCCTCGATCTGAGGACGCACCATGGTCACCAGCTCGTCGAGAAATACCGGCAACGCCAACGGTGCGTTGTCCAGGCGCAAACGGCCTGCCTCGATGCGCGCAAGATCAAGCAGGCCGTCAACCAAAGCCAGCATATGCTCGGCGCTGCGGTGGATGGTTTTCACCCCATCCATGGCCGATGGCGCGAGCGCCTCGTTCTTCATCAGGATCTGCGAATAGCCAAGGATGCTGTTGAGCGGGGTGCGCAGTTCGTGGGTCATACCCGCGACATACCGCGTCTTGGCCTGATTGGCCGCTTCGGCGGACTCCTTCACGGCCTGCAGAACAGCGTCGGTGCGCTGGTGCGCCTCGATTTCCTGGGTGAGCAGATGATTCTGGCGATTGGACTCGTCCTGCGCCATGCGTCGGCTTTCGCTGGCCAGTACCACCCACCAGCTGCACACTGCGATGATAAGCAGCAGAATGGCCGAGATTTTGAAAAATACCGCCTGCATGGCGGACCCCATCATGCTCGCGTCCGGCACGACAGACTCCTGGATGTATACGACTCCCATCACGGCAAACAGCAGCAACGACAGCGAGAGAAACACCACCAGATAATGCGCCACGCGGAAGTTGACGCGTTGCGCAAACATTCTGGGCAGAACGGCGGCGAGCAGCGCCTTGGCCTGCTCGGCAGCACGCGAGCCTGTTTTGCACCGGTCGTGGCAACGCGACTCCAGCGAGCAGCACAGCGAGCAGATAGCGGCGTCGTAGGCTGGACAATGCGACATGTCCTCCGACTCGAAAACGTTGTCGCAAACGCTGCATCGGACCGATTCTCCCGGCTTGAAGGCCGGGACATCGGCACGGGCTATGTAATAACGGCCCCCGGTCAACCAGGCGATCAAGGGCGAAACCGCCATGGAGACAGCCAGCGCGATCAGCGGCGCCAGCGCTTGCGCGGTCGTTCCCAGCACACCCAGGTGCGCCGCGATGGAGAGCACCGCCGCCGGCACCATCGCCCCGATACCAACCGGATTGATATCGTAAAGATGGCCGCGCTTGAATTCGATGCCGGGGGGGCTCAGCCCCAGCGGCTTGTTGATTACCAGATCTGCGACCAGAGCGCCCACCCAGGCGATTCCGATGTTGCTGAACAGGCCGAGCACGTGCTCAATGGCATGGAATACGTCCATCACCATCAGCATCAGCGCGATCATCACATTGAAAACCAGCCACACCACGCGTCCCGGATGGCTGCGGGTCAAGCGCGCGAAAAAATTGGACCAGGCCAGCGAACCCGCATAGGCGTTGGTCACGTTGATCTTCACCTGCGAGACGACCACGAACAGCGTCACCACCCCGACGATCAACGCAGGGGAGTTGAACACGTAGGTGTATCCAGTAAGGTACATCTGCGTCGGTTCCACGGCGTGCGCCTGCTCAACGCCATGCTGGATCGCCAAGTAGACCAGGAAGGCTCCGCCGATCATCTTGAGCACACCCGGCACAATCCAGCCCGGACCCGCAAGCAGCACGACGGCCCACCAGCGCACCCGGTTCTCGCTGTTGCGCTTGGGCAGGAACCGCAGGAAGTCCACCTGCTCGCCGATTTGAACGATAAGCGAGAACGCCACGGTCACCGCGGCGCCAAACATGGAGAGATTAAAGCCGCTGCTTCCTGAAATGCGGCCCGCGAAATGCGTGAACTCGGAGAACGCCTGCGGCCGCACCCAGGCAATGGTCAGATACGGCAGAACCAGGAGGAATAGCCAGACGGGCTGCGTCCAGGCCTGCAGTCGGGAGATCAGGGTGATGCCGCGCATGGCCAGGGGAATGATGACCAGCGCACTCAACAAATAGCACCAGATCAGCGCGATGCCCAGCGACATCTGCAAGGCGAGCGCCATGATGGCCGCCTCGAGCGCGAAGAAAATGAAGGTGAAACTGGCGTAGATAAGGGAGGTAATGGTGGAACCCAGGTAGCCGAACCCCGCGCCCCGAGTCAACAGGTCCATGTCCAGGCCGTACCGGGCGGCGTAATAACCGATGGGAAGTCCAGTCAGGAAAGTGACCAGCCCGACCACCAGAATTGCCACCACCGCATTGGTGAATCCGTAGTTCAGCGCGATGGTGCCGCCGATGGCCTCCATGGCCAGGAAGGACACCGCGCCGAAAGCCGTGTTGGCCACGCGCAACTCCGACCACTTCCGGAATTTGCCCGGCGTGTAGCGCAGCGCATAGTCCTCCATGGTCTCGTCGGCCACCCAGGCGTTGTAGCTGCGCCGGATGCGAAAAATTTTCTGGGTTGCAGCAGCCACAGGGGTCCGTCCGGGGCCGGCATAGCCCGTCATTACTCACCGTTGCCCATGATATTGCATCCTGGCTATCCCCTACCCCGTCATTTGACGTATTCGTCCCCGGTTTGAGTCGCCGTTCCAGACGGCGGCGGGCGGCTCACCTTCTCGGGCGCAGCGCTTGTGCAGCCACCATGAGGACCTCCACCCCGAAGGTCTGTGCATCCTTTCGCGCACGACGCAAGTCCTCCTGAAGATAGCGGGGATCGTGGCTGTCGACGTCGTGGGCCTGTCCGTCCGTGAGCAGCACGATGCGGCGCCTTGCACCCTGTGGCTCCTGGGCGACCAGATCGGTCGCTGCGCGCACCGCCGCACCCAGCCGCGAGGAGAGCCCCGGGACCAGGCGGCATAGGCGCGCCCACGCCATCGCGGCATCGACGGGATCGCCGAAGTCCCGCAGGCATTGCATCTGCACCCGCGCGCGTGTCAGAGGCAAAGGCGAACACCGCGCAGCGTCCGCCCGGGCGCAGCACGCCATCGGCCAGCGCGAGGGCAAGCCATTCGACCCGTGCGTCTTCCAGCAGGCATACCCGTATCTGCTGGGTCTGCCGCAGGCCGCTGCGCGGCATGGGCGCACGCCCGAACCGGCGGTGCGCGGCGGCGTGCGCGAGCGTGGCGAGATCCAGACGCATTGCGTCTGCGCACGAGAGCAGGGTCGGTAGATACCCGTCGTCCGTGTCGATCCGCGCGCGCTGCGGATGAAAGTCTTCGGGCAGTCGGCGCAGAACCGGCGAGCTTCCCCAGAGCATGCGCACATAGACAGGCAAATGCCCTCGGATCGCGGCAACGACGGTCATCTGCGTTCAGAACGCGGCGTCCACCGCGGCCGAGAGGGCGGCGCAAAGGTCGGGGTCGTCCGTGAGCGCGGACACCACTGCCATGCGGCAGGCCTGGCCGGCAGACATGCCCTGCGTCACCAGCCCGCCCGCATGCACCAGCATGCGGGCGGACGCGCCCTCCTCCAGACCTGCGTCCTGCAGGGTGCGGGTCTTGCGGCCCAGCGCAACCAGGCGGCGCGCAGTTTGCGCATCGACGCCCGATTCGCGCGCCACGATGGCCGTTTCGATTTCCGCCTCGGGATAGGCGAAGTCCTTCGCGCAAAAGCGCTGGCGCGTCGATGGCTTCAGCCCCTTGCCCAGGCCCTGGTAGCCCGGATTGAACGAGGCCAGCAGGAGAAAATCCGGATGGGCCCTGACCTGCTCGTTACGCGCCTCGATGGGCAGGACGCGCGGCGAAAGTGAGCGGACCATCCTGCCAGCGCGTACCGTCGGCATCGAGCAGCCAGCGGCCGACCGGCGCATAGTACGGTTCGGCGACGATCCGCCACGAGGCCAGAGGATCGGACATCAGTTCCCGCCCCCCGTCAGGCCCGGGCGGACACCTCGGGCACGGATCATTTGTGCCCGACCGATTCCGGATTCGGAATGCCGGGGACCGGGCATTCTTCGGTGCCGACCATCGGGCGGGTCAGTTGCTCCACCATCTTCTGCGTGCCGTCGGGATCATTGACCCACTTGGCATAGAAGTCGTACGGGCAGGCGGCCACGCCCTTGTCGCCTTCCTGCGAATTGATCTTGCCCGTGTAGCCGCGATGCAGCAGCTTGAACAGGTGGTTCTCGGACTGGCCGTTCTTGCGGGCGTCGCGGATCAGGCTGGTGCTGAGCGCCGCGTACTGAATGCCGTATTCCTCCTCGCCGCACTCTCCCAGAGTGCGGCCGTCGAATCCGACAAGGGCCGAATGGCCGAAGTAGGAGTACACGCCGTCGAATCCGGCGGCATTCGCCACCGCGACGTAGACGTTGTTGGCCCATGCCATGGCCTTGGCCATGAGCACCTGCTGGTCCTTGGCCGGGTACATATAGCCCTGGCAGCGCACGATGAGCTCCGCGCCCTTCATCGCACAGTCGCGCCAGATCTCCGGATAGTTGCCGTCGTCGCAGATGATCAGACTGATCTTCAGGCCCTTGGGACCCTCGGACACATAGGTGCAATTGCCCGGATACCAGCCTTCGATCGGAACCCAAGGCATGATCTTGCGGTACTTCTGCACGATCTCGCCTTGGTCGTTCATCAGGATCAGCGTGTTGTAGGGCGCCTTGTGCGGATGCTCCTCATGCTGCTCGCCAGTAAGCGAGAAAACGCCCCATACTTTGGCCTTGCGGCAGGCCTGGGCGAAGATTTCGGTCTCCGCGCCGGGCACGGTGGATGCGGTGTCGTACATCTCCTGGGCGTCGTACATGATGCCGTGGGTGCTGTATTCGGGAAAGATCACCAGATCCATCCCCGGCAAGCCGACCTTCATGCCTTCGACCATCGAGGCAATCTTGCGCGCGTTGTCCAGCACTTGGGCGCGGGTGTGCAGGCGCGGCATTTTATAGTTCACCACGGCCACGCCGACCGTGTCCCTGCTGCTCGAAATATCGCCGTGAAGCATGATGTGTCCTCGTTATGGCATGGGCGCAGCTCAATGGCTGATCATCCACGGCCGTTTAGTGGGAAAACCCTTGGAGCCATCGGCTGCGCGCGCCGTGGCCTTGGCGCTGCTGCCGCAGCACCCGCAACCGGGCGGGTGCTTGTAGGCGCGGTACTCGCCGCTGCTCATCGGCGCGTGCGCCGCGCGCTCGTTGGCGGCATGCGCCGCGCGTGAACCGCCGGACATCGCCGACAAGGCAGGCGCCGATGCGATGACTCGGCGCGCCTGCTTGTGGCACATCGGACAGCTGCAACGGGCATCGCGCTGGTCCACCCGGCGCAGCATGTCGAAAATTCCGCAGGTGTCGCACTGGTATTCATAGGTCGGCATGACGGCCTCCTGTCGGGATCGGCGAAGACCGCGCCGCGCACGGGCCTCGCACCATGAGGGTCAATCTTCGGACAGCGGCAGGTCGACCCCGCCGGTGATGCGCTTGATCGGCCCGGCCGCCGTCGGATTGATATCGAACTCGAAAATCTCAGTGGGAAGCCACAAGGTGGCGCATGCGTTGGGAATGTCCACCACACCGCTGATGTGCCCCTGCACCGGCGCCGTGCCGAGAATGGAATAGGCCTGCGCGCCCGAGTAGCCGAATTTCTTGAGGTATTCGATGGCGTTCAGGCAGGCCTGGCGGTAGGCCACGTGCACGTCCAGATAGTGCTGCTGCCCCTGCTCGTCCACCGAGATGCCCTCGAAGATCAGGTAGTCCTTGTAGTTCGGGGTGACGGGGCTGGGTTTGAAGATCGGGTTCTTGATGCCGTATTTGGCCATGCCGCCCTTGATGAGGCTGACGCGCATGTGCACCCAACCCGCCATTTCGATGGCGCCGCAGAACGTGATTTCGCCGTCCCCCTGGCTAAAGTGCAGATCGCCCACCGACAGGCCGGCCCCGTCCACATAGACCGGGAAGAAGACTTTCGATCCGCGCGACAGGTCCTTGATGTCGCAGTTGCCGCCATGCTCGCGCGGCGGCACGGTGCGCGCACCTTCGGCTGCGGCCTTGTCGCGCGCCTCGCCCGTGAGCTTGCCCATGTGCGCCGTCTTGGCAAACGGGGGATTGGCAAGCGGCGGCACCCGCTCGGGCTGCGTGGCGATGAAGTCCACCTCGCGCGTGTTCCACGTATCGAGCATGGCCTGGTCCGGCAGGCAGCCGATCAGGCCAGGGTGGATCAGGCCGGCGAAATTGACGCCGGGAATATGGCGCGAACTGGTGAACATGCCGTGAAAGTCCCAGATGGACTTCTGCGCTTTGGGGAAGTGATCGGTGAGAAAGCCGCCGCCGTTCTTCTTGCTGAAAAAGCCGTTGAAGCCCCACAGGCTGTCGGGCTTGGCGCCGATGTCGAGCAGATCCACCACGAGCAGGTCGCCGGGCTGGGCGCCTTCGACACCGACCGGGCCCGACAGAAAGTGCACCGTGCTCAGATCAATGTCGCGCACATCATCCGCGCTGTCGTTGTTCTTGATGTAGCCCCCGGTCCAGTCGTAGGTCTCGAGGATGAAGTCGTCGCCGGGCTTGACCCAGGTGGCCATGGGAATGTCCGGGTGCCAGCGGTTGTGGACTAGTTCGTTCTCGTAGGGCGACTGGGCGAGATCGACTTTGATGAGGGTATCGGCCATCATGAACTCCTTGTTGGATCGTTGAAAACAAGCCGTCTGCCGCCTGCGTGCGACCCGCAGGACGGCCGGCGCGATTAAATCGACAGGTACCGGCTGATGGTCGGCTCGTCCACGTTGGCTCGGATGTCCTCGTAGACGAAACGGCCTTTGTCGATGACAAAGAAACGGTCGGCGATATCGAGCGTGAAACTGAGAACCTGCTCCGAAACCACGATGGTGAGCTTGCGCATGTCGCGGATTTCCTTGAGGCTTTTGGCGATGTCCTTGATGATCGAGGGCTGAATGCCTTCGGTCGGCTCGTCGAGCAAAAGCACCTTGGGGTTGGTCGCCAGCGCGCGCGCGATCGCGAGCTGCTGCTGCTGGCCGCCCGAGAGATTTCCGCCCTTGCGCCCGCGCATGTCGAACAGCACCGGAAACAGCGCATAAAGCTCGTCGGGAACCACCCCTCTGGCGCCGGGCGCAAGGCCGGTCTGAATGTTCTCCAGCACCGTCATGTGCGAAAAAATCATGCGCCCCTGCGGCACATAGGCAATGCCCTGCGCGACGCGCTGGTAAGGTTCCAGCCTGCCAAGCGTGGCCCCGTCCACCGATACATCGCCCCCGAAGGCGGGCAGGATGCCCATCAGCGTGCGGAACAGCGTGGACTTTCCCATGCCGTTGCGCCCCATGATGGCGACGATCTCCTGCTTATCGATGTCGAAGCTCAGATCATGTATGACCTTGCTCTGCCCGTATCCGGACGAAAGACCCTTGACACTGAACATGGATGCTGACATCACCGGCTCCTTCAATGGCCCAGGTAGACTTCGATCACTTTCGGATTGTTCTGCACGGAATCCATATCGCCCTCGGCCAGCATCTTGCCCTGGTGCAGCACCGTGACCTTATGCGCGATGCGCTTGACGAACTCCATGTCGTGCTCGATCACGATCACCGAACGCCCCTGCGATATGCGCTTGAGCAAGTCGGCGGTCTTCTCGCGCTCGGACACGCTCATGCCCGCCACGGGCTCGTCGAGCATCAGCAGCTCGGGATCCTGGATGATCAGCATCCCGATCTCCAACCATTGCTTCTGGCCGTGACTGAGCAGACCAGCCTGCGTATGCAGATGGTCGGATAGAAAAATAGTGTCGAGCACTTCGTGGATGCGATCGACCACCTCGGCGGTGCGCTCGAACAGCAGCGACCCCATCACGCCGCGGCCGCGCGGGTAGGAGATCTCCAGGTTCTCCATCACCGAAAGGTTCTCGTAGATGGACGGGTTCTGGAATTTGCGCCCCACTCCGGCCTGCACGATCCTGTGCTCGGACAGGGAGGTCAGTTCCACCCCGTTGAATTTGATGGTCCCGGCCGTGGCCTTGGTCTTGCCGCATATCAGATCGAGCACGGTGGTCTTGCCCGCGCCGTTGGGTCCGATCACCGCGCGCAACTCGTTCTTTTGCACATAGAAGTTCAGGTCGTCCACCGCCTTGAATCCGTCGAAAGATACGGTCAAGTTCTCGATGGCGAGGGCGATTTCGTAGGATAAGGTCATGGGGCTCGGTGTCCTTCTTTGCGGATGTGCGGCTAAACCTGCTGGTTCGCCGGCTTGCGGCCCGCCATTGCGCCAAGCCTGCCGATCCGATCCTTGATGTAGGTGCTGTAAAGCCCGGCCAGGCCATTGGGGAAGAACATCACCACGCCGATGAACAGCGCGCCCATCAGCAGCAGCCAGAGGGAAGGGAAGCTTTCGGAAAACGCCGTCTTGCCGTAGTTGACGAGAAGCGTGCCGTACACGGCGCCCACCAGCGACATGCGCCCGCCGATGGCCGCGAAGATCACCATCTCGATCGAAGGCACGATGCCGATGAACGAAGGCGACATGAAGCCTACCTGCAGGGTGAACATCGCCCCGCCGATCGCCGAGATCGCCGCGCCCAGGCAGAAGACGAATATCTTGAAGTTCGCCACGTCGTAGCCCGAGAAGCGCACGCGGTCCTCCCTGTCGCGCATGGCCAGCAGCAGGCGCCCCAGCTTGGACGACAGCACGTAGCGGCAGAGCATGATGGTCGCGATCAGAAGCGCGCCGTTCACGTAGTACAGGATGTACTTGGCCGAATTGGTGTTGATGTTCCAGCCGTGCATCGTCTTGAGGTCCGTGATGCCGTTGATGCCGCCTGTCCAGCCCTGCTGCCCGACCACCAGAATGGTCAGGATCGCGGCGATCGCCTGGGTAATGATCGAGAAATACACGCCGCCCACGCGGCGTTTGAACATCGTCACGCCGATGAGGTAGGCGAACGCCGCAGGCACCACGAAGACGGCGACCAGTGCGAAGGTCAGGCTATGGAACGGCACCCAGAAGAACGGAAGATGCGTCACCTGGTTCCAGTCCATGAAGTCGGGGATGCCGGGCGTGGTCTGATGGACCGTGCTCACCGGATCGGACGCCTCCAGCTTCAGGAACATCGCCATGCAGTAGCCCCCCAGGCCGAAGAACACCCCTTGCCCCAGGCTGAGCACCCCGCCGTAACCCCACACCATCACCAGGCTTACCGCGGCAAAGGCGTAAGTCAGGTATTTGCCGACCAGATTCAGCCTGAAAATATCCAGGGACGCCGGAAGGAGCAGGAAAATCAGTGCGCAAAGAATGAGCAGTTCGATGGCTCCCGACTTCCCGCCGAGAAATTTGCTATAGAAGGTTTGCATGGTTTTCCCCTTCGGCTTATTTCCGGACTCTGGCCGCGAACAGGCCTTCGGGACGGAGCATCAGAATGACGATGATGGCGAGCAAGGTGGTTACTTTCCCCATGGCGTTGGTCATGAAGAACGTGAGTACCGACTGCACCTGCGCAATGGAAAACGCCGAGGCCACGGTGCCCAGCAGGCTGGCCGCGCCGCCGAAGACGACCACCAGGAACGTGTCGACGATGTAGAGCGAACCGCTGGTCGGGCCTGTCGATGCGATGGTCGTGAAGGTCGCGCCGGCGATTCCGGCAATCCCGCATCCCACGGCAAAGGTGATCCTGTCGACTTTCTTCGTATTGATCCCGACCGAGCCGGCCATGATCCGGTTCTGCGTGGTGGCGCGAACATGCAACCCCCAGTTGGATCGATACAGAAACAGCATCACCGCGCCCGTCACCAGAGCTGAAATCAGCAGGACGAACAAGCCGTTCAGGGGAATGTCGATGGTATCCGTGGCCTTCCAGGCCCCCATCAGCCAGCTCGGCAACGTGGCGCTCACTTCGCGCGCACCGAAGACCGACCGGAATGCCTGCTGCATGATCAGACTCAAGCCCCAGGTTGCGAGCAGCGTGTCCAGCGGTCGCCGATACAAATGCCGTATCAGCAGGAACTCGACGACATAGCCGACCCCGAAGGCGACGAAGAACGAGGCCGCGATCGCGAAGATGAAGTAGTACGGGACGAGCGCGGGGAAATAGGCTGTGGCGACCTTGGAGAGGACATAGATCGTGTAGGCGCCGATGGTCATGAACTCGCCATGCGCCATGTTGATCACCCCCATCTGACCGAAAATGATCGCCAGCCCCAGGGCCATGAGAAGAAGGACGCTGAACAGGCTCAACCCGGAAAACCCCTGCATGACAAGGATCGACCACAAATCGGAAAGCGAATAGCCACCCATGAAAACGCTCCAATGCAGATTGAACCTGCGCGATTGCTGCGCAAGACCCAAGACCCGCGGCGGCCTTGCGGTCGCAGCCGGGTCAACGCAATCCGATCAATAGCCCTTGGGGAACGGATCGGGCATGATGTAGTCGGACGTGTAGACGATGTCCGCCTGGCCGTCGCTGCGCCATTTGCCGATGCGCAGACGGGTCTTCAGGTGATGGTTGGGCTCGAGATAGATCATGCCTTCGGGTGCGTCGTAGCTGATCTTGCCGCTTTGCTCGGCCGCCACCACCTTGTCCGTGTCGAAGCTTCCCGCCATCTCGACCGCGGCCTTCCACAGCCACGGCCCTTCGTAGGCCGCCTGGGTGACGTCGCCGATGGGGGCATCCGCTCCGGCCACCGCCTTGAACTGCTTGACGAATTCCTTGTTGCGCGGCGTATCCAGCGATTCGAAGTACTTCATCGCGGAATAGAACCCCACGAGGTTTTCGCCGCCGATGCCCTTTGCCTCGTCTTCGGTCACCGACACGGTCAGCAGATTATGGTTCTGCCCGTTGATGCCCGCGGCCTTGAGCTGCTTGAACCAGGAGACATTGGAGCCGCCGACGACCGCGGCGTAGATCACGTCGGGCTTCTTGAGACGGATCTTGTTGATCGTGGAGCCGAAATCGGTGCTGCCCAGCGCCGCATATTCCTCCCCGACGACCTGACCATGCAGAACGCGGGTAATGTATTCGCGCGCCAGCTTCATGACGGTGCGCGGCCAGATGTAGTCCGAGCCGATCAGGTAGTAGGTCTTGGCCTTTTTCTTGTCGGCAAACCACTTGAGTCCGGCGAAGACTTGCTGGGTGGCCTCCTGGCCGGTGTAGACGACATTCTTCGATTGTTCCAGGCCTTCATAGAAGGTCGGGTAGTACAGCAGGCCGTTGTCGCGCTCGAGCACCGGCAGCACGGCCTTGCGCGAGGCCGACGTCCAGCAGCCGAAGATCGCGGCGACGTGATTTTCCTCGAGCAGTTTCTTGGCTTTCTCGGCGAATGTCGGCCAGTCGGACGCGCCGTCTTCCTGGATGAACTTGATCTTTCGGCCCAGCACGCCGCCCATCGCGTTGATCTGGTCGATGGCCAGCTTTTCCGCCTCGATCGATCCCGTCTCTGAAATAGCCATGGTGCCTGTCGACGAATGCAGGATGCCGACGGTCACCTCAGAATCGGTCACCGCGAGCTGGGTGGTATTGACCTTCGCGGTCGGCGGAGTTTGCGCGTGGGCCATCCCGCCGACGCAAAGCAGAGGAAGGCTGGCAAGCGCCGCCACAAGCGTGCGGCGCACAGGGGAATTCAGGTGGCGCGCGCCCACCGCATCTTGAACTGCGACGCCTTTCGGCAGTTTCTTCCTGGACATAACAAATTCTCCCGGCTGATAAACGTTGGCCTTTGAAACTCCACAGGTCATGTGCCGAAGCGGCGACATGGAACGCAGTATGTGTTGGGCCCGCGCATGCGCAAATACGTTGTTTGACATACGCTCGCCCAATTGGCGCAGACGTCGATCGCATCGGTGTCTTATGTTCTGAACAACAAGGAACAGGCCGTCGGTCCGGTCCTGCGCCGGCACGAAGTGCCAACCGTTGTGCTGGAGCGTCGCCTGGACGAGATCAGCGCCTTAGTGCTTGCGAACCCTTTCGAGCCGGGCACGGGCGGCCTGCTGTCGCCGACGCTGTGCTGCATCGAATCCGATAGTGCAGAAGGGCCGGCGCGCGGCGGCGCCGCTCCTGGCGAAAGTAGCGGTCCCTTCCTCTTCCGAACCGAGGTTTATGCCGAGCCTTATGCCGCGGGCATGTCAATAGGTCAAAAATTGACCCGTCAAAGACGGCCCGCCGCAAGGGGGCGCGACACAGGACCGCCCCGGAAGGAAAAAAGTAACCGTAGGCTGACCGGCTGTGGCTCCATCTCGGGCCTGCGCGTGCATACCTACCGGCGCGGCGATGCACGCCGCGCGATCGTGGACCGATTACGGCTCAGCGCTTGGCGCGCGCGCGTTCGATCGCGCCGTGCAAGATGGTCAGCGCTTCCTGGGCCAGATCCAGCGGTGTATTGAGCGGCGCAAGCAGGCGCAGGGTATTGCGGTACACGCCGCACTTGATCACCAGCAGCCCGCCTTCGCGGCACTGGTCGATCACCGCCTGGGTGAAATCAGCATCCGGCTGGAAGGGATCGCCGTCACGCACGAACTCCAGGCCCAGCATGGCCCCCATGCCGCGGACCGTGCCTATCTCCTTGAACTCGGCCGCCAATTTATCCAGACCCGCGCGCAGGGTCTGGCCCAGCGCGCGGCTCTTCTCCAGCAGCCGCTCCTGCTCGAAAACATCGAGTACCGCCAACGCGGCGGCGCAGGCCAGCGGGTTGCCGGCATAGGTGCCGCCCAGGCCGCCCGGCGTGGGGGCGTCCATGATCTGGGCACGCCCGACCACGCCCGACAAGGGCAGGCCCCCCGCCAAGCTCTTGGCAACGGTCACCAGGTCGGGCTGGATGTCGGCATGCTGGAAGCCGAACATCTGGCCGGTGCGCCCGAATCCGGCCTGGATTTCGTCGAGAATGAGCAAGATGCCGTGCTTCTCGGTCAGCGCGCGCAGGGCCTGCAGGAACGCCTTGCCGGCCGGCAGAAAACCGCCGTCGCCCTGCACCGGTTCGAGAATGACGGCGGCTACGCGCTCGGGCAGAATCTGTGTCGCGAACAGGTTGTTCAGCTCACGGATCGCGTCATCGCTGGAGATGCCGTGATACGGATCGGGATAAGGCGTGTGATAAACCTCGCCTGCAAAAGGCCCGAAATTCTGCCGATACGGCGCACTGAAACCGGTCAGCGTCGCGCCCAGCAGCGTGCGGCCGTGAAAGCCGCCGCGAAAGGAAATGATGCCGGGCACATTGCGATAGGCCCGCGCAATTTTGATGGCGTTCTCGACCGCCTCGGCGCCGGTAGTCACAAGCAGGGTCTTGTAGGGCTCGTCGCCGCCGACCAGCCTGTTGAGCTTGGCAGCCAGATCGACATAGACGTCGTAGCCGGCGACCTGGAAGGCCGCATGCGAGACGCGCTCGAGCTGCTTGTGCACGGCCGCCACGACCTTCGGGTGGTTGTGGCCGATGTTCTGTACGCCGATACCGCCTACGAAGTCGATATAGCGACGCCCCTCGACATCCCAGAGCAGCGAGCCTTGCGCCTTGTCGGCAAAGATGGGGTGCGCGGTGACGAGGCCTTGCGGCACGTTCTGGACGCGGGATGCGATATAGGCCTGGTTGGTGCGGTTCATTGCAGTATTACCTCGTCGGTAGTGATGCGCGACCTATCGGCCGCGGCATGATGAAGGTCCGGGGGAAAGCGCGAAGTCGATTGCGGCGCGTGGGCGGCGTGCTCGGCCAGGACTTCGGCCAGGTGCCGGGCGCGGCGGCCGCTCAGCTTGCTTATCTGGCTGCGGCAGCTGAAACCGTCGGCCACCAATTCGGCCTGCTCGGGCACTTGCGCCAGCTTGGGCAGCAGTTCGAGTTCGCCGACGCGGCGCGCCACGGCGGCAGTCTTGGTGTGATAGCCGAAGGCGCCCGCCATGCCGCAGCAGCCGGTATCGAGTACCTTGGCGCCGAGTTTTTTCTCGGCCTGCGCTCCGCCGCAGGCGCGATGGTGGCAATGCGCGTGCACGTGGGCCTGGGCCGCTTCGGGCAGGCGCAGGCCCGCCTCGCTGGCAAACTCGGCCATGGTGCGGGTCAGGCTGGCCAGGCGCGCCGCGCGCGGATCGTGCGCCAGCAATGCGGCCATCTCGTCGCGAAAGACCGACAGGCAGCTGGGTTCGAGTACCAGCACGGGCACACCGGCGGCCAGGGGCTCGGCCAGCAGATCCAGTATCTCCAGCAGATTTCCGCGCGCCTGGTCCAGCAGGCCGGAATCGTAGAATGGGCGGCCGCAGCACACGTGCCGCTCGGTCAGGCGCGGCCGGTAGCCGGCGGCCTGCACGACCGTCACGGCGGCCTGCAGCACGTGCGGCGTGAACCCGTTGTTGAAAGTGTCAGTCCAGACGATAACGTCCTTGGCGCCATAGGCCTGGCGATCGGCTTGCAGAGTCCGCGCTGCCAGCATGCGGCGAAAGGCCTTGCCCGCAATCCTGGGAAAGGCCACGTCGGCGGCCAGGCCGAATACCTTGCCCGCGCGCCGCAGCAGTGCGTTTCCCAGCACGCCATTGACCAGGCCGCTGAGGCGCGTGGCGGCAGGCAGCCACTGACCCAGCCGGCCGACCATCGCGTCCATGGGCGCGCGCAGCCGGTTCTCGTAATAACGATGGAGGAATTCGCTGCGGTACTTGGGTATGTCCACATGCGTGGGGCAGTCGTTCTTGCACCCCTTGCACGACAGGCACAAGTCCATGGAGTCCTTGACCGCGCGGGCATCCGCGTCCTGCGCGATCAGGCCGCCGTTGAGCAGTTCGAAGAACAGACGCGCCCGGCCGCGCGTAGAGTAGCTTTCCTCGCGCGTGGCCTTGAAGCTCGGGCACATGGTGCCGCCGTCGAGCGCGCGGCACTTGCCCATGCCGATGCAACGCTCGGTTTCCCGGGCATAGCCGGTGCCGGGTTCCTCACCCATGGGATAGGTGAACAGGCTGCGGACCTGCGGCGGGCGATAGTCCGGCCCCATGCGCAGATTGGCGTGCGCCGGCATGGCATCGATGAGTTTGCCGGGATTCATCAATCCGGCCGGATCCCACAGGCCTTTGAATTCCCGGAAAGCCTGCATCAGCCGCGGCGAGAACATGAGGTGTAGGAATTCGCCCTTGGCCTGGCCGTCGCCGTGCTCGCCCGAAAGCGAGCCCTGGTACTTGACGACCAGGGCGGCGGCCTCGGCGAGAAAAGCGCGCCAGTCCTGCACGCCGCGCCTGGAGCGCAGATCGAAGGTGATGCGGGAATGGATGCAGCCATCGCCGAAGTGGCCGTACATATTGGTCTTGTAGCCGTAGCGTTGGACCAGCGCGGAGAACTCGCGCAGATACTTGCCCAGCAGGGCGGGCTCCACCGCGGCATCCTCCCAGCCGACGGTAGGGTCGGGCTGGCCATTCACGCGCGAGAGGGAGGTGGCCGAGGCCCCGGTTTCGCGTAGGGTCCACAGGCGATTGATCAACGAGGCCTCGTCCACCAGCCGCGCGCGCGGCCGGCTGTCCAGGCCGCGCGCCACAGCCATGGCGGCCTGCGCCTGGGCCAGTGCCTGGGCGCGGTCGTTCGCGCCGAACTCGACCAGCAGCCACGCCTTGCCTTCGGGCAGCTCGGCGATGTCATCGAGCTTGAGGCCCAGTTCCTTCAGGCCGCCGACGATGCCATGGTCCAGGCCTTCCATGGCGATGGCCCCCAGGGGCAGCAGGTCCGGCACGCTGTCGGCGGCATCGAAGATCGTGTCAAAGCCCAACACCACCAGTACCCGCTGCGCCCGACCTTCTACCAAGGTGGTCTCGGCGCGCAGCACCGTGGCGCAGGTGCCTTCGGAGCCGACCAGCGCGCGGGCGATGTTAAAGCCGTTCTCGGGCAGCAGCTGATCCAGGTTGTAGCCCGACACGCGGCGCTTGAGTTTTGGAAAACCTTGCCGGATGTCCTCGGCGTAGCGCGTGACTAGTTCCTTGAGGCCACGCACGATACGCGCCCGCTCGCCGCCGGCGGCCAAGTGCTCGGCATACCCGTCCGGGTCTGTCGGGCCGACCCAGAAGCTCTCGCCCGTAATGGTCAGCACTTGCAAGCGCTCGATGTTCTCGACCGTCTTGCCTGCCATGACCGAGTGCGCACCGCAGGAGTTGTTGCCTATCATGCCGCCCAGCGTGCAGCGGCTATGCGTGGCGGGGTCGGGACCGAAGGTCAGGCCATGATCGGCGGCGGCCTTCTTGAGCTGGTCGCAAATCACCCCGGGCTGCACGCGGGCCACGCCGCGCAGTGCGTCGATGTGTTCGATGGCGTTCAGATACTTGGAGTGATCGATGCAGACGGCCTCGTTGACCGCCTGCCCGCACATGGACGTGCCCGCGCCGCGCGGCAGCACAGCAATGCCCAGTTCGCCGCAGGCACGCACGGCAGCTTCCAGATCCCGCATGCTGCGCGGGATCACCACACCCAGTGGCAGCTGCCGATAGTTGGAGGCCTCCGAGGCGTAGAGCGCGCGGCTGGCGGCGTCGAAACGCAGCTCCGCCGTGGTCCGGGATTGCAGACGGCTGCGCAGCTGCAAGAGCAGGTTGAGGTCGCCCTTGACGCCGCCCTGATTCAAGACCGTGGACATTGGCCGATCAATCCAGCTGGCCCTGGCACAGGTATTTGATGTGCATGTATTCCTGCAGGCCGTGCGTCGAACCTTCGCGACCATAGCCGGAGTCTTTCACGCCGCCAAAGGGCGCCGCTTCGGCCGCCACGGCGCCCTCATTGATGCCGACGATGCCCGACTCCAGTTCATCGGCCAGGCGCCAGATGCGGCGCACGTCGCGAGAGTAGAAGTAGGCGGCCAGACCGAACGGCGTAGCGTTGGCGGCCGCGATCACATCGGCTTCGGAGGAAAAGCGCGTGACCGGTGCAATGGGTCCGAAGGTTTCCTCGCACGAACATTGCATCGCGGCATCCACATGGGTCAATACCGTGGGCGCGTAATAGTAGGCACCGGCCTTGCCCTCGGGCGACAAGCGCTTGCCGCCCACCACGACTCTGGCGCCGCGCTTGACCGCATCCTGGACATGGCGCTCGATCTTGTCCACGGCGCGGGCGTTGATCATGGGACCGATCTGCGAGGCCGGATCGGTCGCCGGGCCGACGACCAGGGCGCCGACACGGGCGGCCAGCTTCTGGACGAACTCATCGTGCACGGCGTCCTGCACGTAGATGCGGTTGGGGCACACGCAGGTCTGCCCGCCATTGCGGAACTTGGCGGACATCAGCCCGTCGACCGCGGCGTCGATGTCGGCGTCGTCAAAGACGATAAAGGGCGCGTTGCCGCCCAGCTCCAGCGACAGCTTCTTGAGCGTGTCGGCCGAGCGGCGGGCCAGGTGCTTGCCCACCGGGGTGGAGCCGGTGAAGGTGATCTTGCGCACGCGCGCATCGTCCAACCACACGTCCACGACTTCGCCGGCCCGCTCGCGCGAGGCCGTGACGATGTTGAGCACGCCGGGCGGCACGCCGGCCTGTTCGGCCAGCTTGACCAGGGCCAGCGAAGTCAGCGGCGTATCCTCGGCCGGCTTGCAGACCACGGTGCAGCCGGCGGCCAGGGCCGGGGCGATCTTGCGGGCGATCATGGCGGCCGGGAAATTCCAGGGCGTGACGGCGGCGATCACGCCCACCGGCTCGCGCAGGGCGAACATGCGCCGGCCCGGCACCGGCGCGGGGATGATCTGGCCGTCGGCGCGCGTGGCTTCCTCGGCAAACCATTCCACATAGCTCGCGGCGTAGAGCACTTCGCCCTTGCCTTCGGCCAGGGGCTTGCCCTGCTCGCTGGAGATCAGGCGGCCCAGATCCTCGATCTGCGCGACGATCAGGTCGTTCCAGCGCTTGATGATCTGCGCGCGCTGCTTGGCGGGCACTTTGCGCCAGGTCTTGAAGGCCGCATGCGCTGCTTGCAGCGCGGCGCGTGCATCGGCCGCGCCGCTATCGGGCACCTGGGCGAAGACCTCGCCGGTGGCCGGGTCCGAAACTGGAAACAGACGTTCGTCGTGGGCGGCGACCCAGCGGCCGTCTATGCAGTTGAGGCCGGGCAGCAGTTCGGAATTCTGAAAAGTAAAATGCATGATGCGCAAACCCTGCAAAAGATGGAAAGAAAGGGACGCGTCCTCGCGTCGGCCCGCAAACCCAGGTCCGCGGATCAGGAAAGCATGTCCTTGAGTTTGAAATACAGCCCGACGGCGGGCAGGAACCAGGGCGGTCCCACGTGGCCGGGAATAGCAGGCCAGTCGCGGCCTCGCCATGGATTGGCATCGGCATCGCCTGCCAGGACGCGAGACATGATCTGGCCCATGTGGACGGACATCTGGGTGCCATGTCCGCTATAGCCCATGGCGTAATAGACGCCGTCGCGCTCGCCCGCATGCGGCAGGCGATCCTGCGTCATATCCACCAGGCCGCCCCAGCAGTAGTCGATGGCCACATCGGCCAATTGCGGAAAGACTTGCATCAGCCCCTGGCGCAGGATGGCGCCGCTCTTGGCGTCGGACTGCGGACTGGAGACGGCGAAACGCGCGCGGCCGCCGAAAATCAACCGATCATCGGGGGAAAGACGAAAGTAGTAGTGCAGATTGCCCGTCGTGACGTAGGTGCGCCGCCCTGCGAGCAGCGCCTGCGCCCGCGCGCGGCCCAGCGGCTCGGTCGCGACGATGAAACTGCCTATGGGGACAATCCGCCTGCGTATCCAACCCAGGCTGCCGTAGCTTCCGTGGCGGCTGATGCCGGTTGCCAGCAGAACCTGATCGGCCTGCACCACACCGGATGGCGTGTGCAGACGGTGTGCGTGCCCCGACCCGATGCGCTCCAGGCGCTGCAGCGGGGTATTGAGATAGATGCGGGCGCCATGCCGCTGCGCGGCCTGCGCCAAGCCCAAGGCGAAGCGGCCCATGTGCATCTGGGCGCTTTTTTTATAGAGCAGACCGCCATGAAAGGCATCGCTGTCGACCTCGGCCCGCACACGGGCGGCATCGAGCATCTCGATATCGGGATCCACACCGTCGCGCAGGAGTTGCTCGCAACTGCGCGATAGCGCGTCGTAATGTGCCGCCCGCGTGGCCAACTTGAGCTTTCCATGCCGCACGAAATCGCATTCGATGGCTTCCTGTCGTATCACCGATTCGACCGTATCCACGGCGGCATCGTAGGTCTGGTACCAGGCTCGCGCCTGAACAGTCCCGACGCGGGCGGCAAGCCCCGCGTAATCCACCGCCAAACCGTTGTTGACATGCCCGCCGTTGCGCCCCGAGGCTTGCGCCGCCACATCGTCGCAGGCCTCCAGCACGGCAACGTTGGCGCCGCGCCGCGCCAACGCCAACGCCGCGGAGAGACCGCAGAATCCGCCCCCGACAACAGCCACATCCACCTTGCCCGCCGGCGCCTGCGCCTGTCCGCGGTAACCGGGAAGGTCTTGCTTCCAAAGCGTGTCGAGTTTCATGGGGCGAAAATTTTTCTCAGTGAATTTTGATGTGATGCAAGACAAGAAATTGAAGCACGCCAGGCCGAGGATTTTGTCGCGTATTGGGCATTGCCCGCATGCAAGAAATACTCTTTGCTCACCTTGTTTCGGCATGGCCTGCCGGACCTGCGCCCGGACCCGTGCCGGCGGTCATATACTCCGACAAAAACAAACCGTGTTAAACCTTTGCTTTTGCCCGCGCACGCGATCTTTCCTACCATGCTCCCCGCCCTGAAACTCGATAGGCTCGATCTGCGCATCCTCGCCCAATTGCAGAGAAACGGACGCATGACCAACGTCGATCTGGCCGATGCGGTGGGCCTTTCCGCCAGCCCCTGCCTGAGCCGGGTAAAGCGGCTCGAACAGGCCGGCTACATAGACGGCTACAGCGCGCGGATCCGCATGGAAATGCTGGGAGACACGCTCACGGTCTTCACCCAGGTCACGCTTACCGATCATCACCGGGAAGATTTCACGCGCTTCGAGAAGGCGGTACGCGACATCGATGAAATCATCGAGTGCCATCTAGTGAGCGGCGGCTACGACTATCTTCTCAAGGTGGTGACCCGCGGCGTGAATCAATACCAGGTATTGATGGAGGACCTGCTCGAACGCGATGTCGGCATCGAGAAATACTTCAGCTTTATCGTCATCAAATCGCCTTTCATCAAGACGCATTACCCGATCGAAAAGCTGTTCCCCGCCGAACCGTCCTGATATCAGCCCGCGAAAAATTCCGAGAGCCGGTCAAGAGAAGATGACATAGACCTTGCGCAAGGTCTCTTGAATGTTCCATATGCCGCGCGTATTGGCAGGAAAGAACAGCGTATCGCCGGCGCGGATTTCGCGCGGCTCGCCGCCTTCGGGCGTAAAGCTGCACGCGCCCGTCAGGATATGCATGACTTCCGCGCCGGCAACCTGGCGCCTGGACTGGCCGGGCGTGCATTCCCAGACGCCCATGCTACTGCCGCCGGCGCCCTCCAGGTCGACCGGCAGGTCGCGGGTACGGCAGGGTATTGCGCTCAATGACGAGGCGAGATCCCCCAGGTCTTGCAAGTCGCTGATCGTTGCAGATTGGGAAAGAATGGTGATGGGCATGGATAGACTCGAAAAGTAAGGACAGATCGAAAAGCGGCGAGGGATACACAGGTCAATAGGATCCGAGCGTGGATCCATCTGAATGAATTCATAGAGGCGCCGCGGACCCCGTTGTTCACATCATCCCGGGACGATTCAACTGCGTACCGTCCACCAGGCGTGAATAGCGATACGGGAAAGGATCGACAACCGGTTCTGCCTCGGTTGCCAAGTCCGCAGCCAGCCAGCCGGCTCCCGGGCCGAGGCCGAAGCCATGGCCGCTGAACCCGGCCGCGACGACCAGTCCGGGGCACGCATCAACGGTTGAGATCACGGGAACCGTGTCGGGCGTGCTGTCGATCAGGCCGCCCCAGGCCCGCGCCACCTGTAGCGAGGCGAGCATGGGAAACTCGGCGCGCAGCCCCGCGATGGCCTCACGCATCAGGCCCGGATCCGGATCCGGATCCATGACCCGGATCAATTCAAAGGGAGACGTCTCGTCCTCGTGCCAGCGATGCAGCGCCTGCGGTCCTCGCAGGAACGAACGTCCCATGCGTATCTTCAGAAGCGGCAGGCGGTTCTTGAAGGGCTTCCAGAAATCGGCGATATAGCGGATCACTTGGGGTGTGATTTCCAGGCGCCCCCTGCTGGAAATCGCCAGCGTATACGTGCCGTCCGGGCGCGGACGGGCGCACAGGGACGGCGTATAGATGCCCTCCTCGAATGCCTTGGGCCCGGCCGTGGTGTGCATGGCCGTGCCCGTGACCATGGCCATGGGCAGATCTATGTCGTGATGGCGGCAGAAAAGCGAAGTCCAGGCGCCACCGGCAACGATCACCCGGTCGCAGGCGATGCGACCATGTTCCGTCCAGACGCCGGCAACGCGTCCGGCTTGCCTATCCAGGCCGCGAACCGCGCACCGCTGATGCACGTAGGCGCCCAGCCGGCCCGCGGCCGCCGCGATGGCCGGCGCCGCCAATGCGGGTTCGGCATGGCCGTCGTCGGGCGACTGCAGACCACCCAGCCATGCACCGGACAAAGACGGCAGCTTCTGGCCGATCTGGGAGCCGCTGAGCATGGTGCTGCGCACACCGTATTCACGCGCTTTCGTGATCCACGCGTCCCAGGTATCGAGTTCGGACTGCTTGCGGGTTGCATACACCAGGCCGGCCCGCCGAAAGCCCAGGTCTTCGCCGGTTTCCTGCGCCAGGACATCCAGGCGGCGCAGGCTGTGAAGCACCAGCGGCAGTTCGCGGAAATCGCGATTCTGCTGGCGGCACCAGCCCCAGTTGCGGCTGGACTGTTCAGCGCCCACGGCGCCTTTTTCCAGCAAGGCCACGGACACCCCGCGCCGTGCCAGCTCATAGGCGGCCGACACGCCGACGATGCCCGCACCGACGACGACGACATCGACCTGAGAAGGAAAATTGGGACTGTTAGGTACGGCTTTGACAGGAGGAGACATTCGGATCGATTCTTTTCTTGAATTTCAAACAAACGCTAGCCCGCGCACTGCGGGCGTCAGGCCATCGCCTGGGTGATCAGGCCGTACGCACGCATCTGCGCGTCCTGGGCAAGCCCCGGACCGCGCACCATGCGTGTCACCGTGTCGACCTTGAGCAAACCCGACGCAACAAGCCAATGGCCCAGTTCCTCTTCAAACGGCGTATCCAAGCGGATGAATGCGCCCGCGCGGATTGCGAGCCAATGCGCGATCAGGGCCTTGGCCAGTCCGGTATCGGATGCCACCACCGGGCCGATCAACTCGCCCCTGCCGAAATCGCGCAAGAACGAAAATCCGACGGGCACGCCGCCGCATTCGGCGATCACGCCTTTGCCGACGTCCAGCAATGCCCTGAGCGCGGCCCGGCGCGACATGCCCGAGGCGCGGAAATCGAGCGTGTGCAGCGTGTCCAGGTCGGCCAGGGTCGCCGGGCGCAGGACGCATCCGGCCGAAACAGGGGCTGACACGGCAACGGAGGCACCTTGATGCTGGCAAATAGTTATTACCGTCTCGAAGCCTTGACGGGCATATACGCCCGCGCCGTCAGGCGTGGCATGCAGCAACGCCGTAGGGGCGGTGGAGGCGGCCAGCAGGTCGGCCACCAGCCGACTGGCGATCTGGCGGCCGCGATGCGTCGCCGATACGATGATCAGGCCCATCGTGACGCACGTTTCGAAGTCCCAGTTCATGGCGACACCGATCAATCGCTCGCCGTCGAGCGCCACTTCGCCCTGCCCCAAATCGAGGGCGAAACGCCAGTCCTGCAGGCGATGTGGCCATTTGACTGCCTGGGAGAGTTCCCAGGCCGGCTCCAGGTCTTCCTGCCGCATGGGCCGAAACACCAAACCCGCCCACGCGGCGTCACGCGCGGGCTCAACTGTTGATTGCGTCATCCTTGTTTCCTCTTTCATCGCGCACGTTCGTCGATACGCCGGCAGGCTTCTTCCAGCCAGCCCAGCCGCAGTTCCGGTACGGAATCGACCAGCAGATTGGTATAAGGCGCGCGGGGTTGAATCGACAGTTCGCCGGGCCTGCAAGCATCTACCTTGCGGCCCTGCAGGAGCACGGTGATGTCGTCGCAGATGGCGCGCACCGTGGAAATATCGTGGCTGATGAAGACATACGACATGTCCAGATCGCGCCGCAGCTCCACCAGCAGATCCAGGATCGCCGCACCCACCACCGTATCCAGCGCTGAAGTCACTTCGTCGCAGATGATGAGCTCGGGTTCGGCCGCCAGGGCACGGGCCAGATTGATGCGCTGCTTCTGGCCGCCCGAGAGTTCGGCCGGACGCCGCCGTGCCATGGCCGCGGGCAGCTTGACCATGTCCAGCAGCGCGGCGACCCTGCGGGGGATTTCCCTGGACGAGCAGCGTTCGAAAACACGCAGCGGCCTGGCGAGAATGTCGCCGATGGTATGCGCCGGATTGAGCACCGTATCGGCGTTCTGGAACACCAGCTGTATGCGCCGATACAGGTCCTTGTCGCGCTGGCGCAGGGTGCCTCCCAGCGTCCTGCCCTTGAATGCGATCGCTCCCTTGGCCGGGGCGAGCAGACCGGCGATCACGTAGGCCAAGGTGGATTTGCCCGATCCCGACTCGCCGATCACACCCATGGTGGCGCCCTTGCGCACGACCAGATCGACCCCTTCGAGGATGCGCAGCGCCGGCATGCCCGATGCGTCCGGCTTGCCGTAACCGGCCGACAAGCCCTCGACACGCAGCACCGGCTCGGTGTCCATCGCGCGTTGTGTGTCGCGCTGCGTCAGGCGCACCGGAGATTCAGCGGCCTGCATGAGATTGCGGGTGTAGGCGTTCTGCGGACTTGCGATAATGGCGCCCACCCCGCCCTGCTCCTGGATCTGGCCATTGCGCAGCACGACGACGCGGTCGGCCATCTGCGCCACGACGGCAAGATCGTGGGAGACATACACGGCACTGATCTGACGCTCTTTGATGGCCTGCTTGAAAGCGCGCAGGACCTCGATCTGCGTGGTCACGTCCAACGCCGTGGTCGGCTCGTCGAACACCACCACCTCGGGGTCGGTCATCAAGGCCATGGCGGCCATCAGGCGCTGCAGCTGCCCGCCCGATACCTGATGCGGGTAGCGCAGGCCCAGGGTTTCCGGCGAGGGTAAGGCCAAGGACCGGAACAAGGCCACGGCTTTGTTCCGTGCCGCCTCGCGGCTCATCAGGCCGTGCGCGCATGCGCCTTCGATTACCTGATCCATGATGGTGCGCGCGGGGTTGAACGAGGCCGATGCGCTCTGCGCCACATAGGCGACGCGCCGCCCGCGCAGGGCGATCAGTTCGCCCGTATCGGCGCCGACCAGGTCCGTCTCGCCTATGCGTATCTGGCCGCCCGAAATGCGGCAGCCGCGACGTACATAGCCCAGCAGGGACAAGGCGATGGTCGTCTTTCCCGACCCGGACTCGCCGATCAGCGCCACCACTTCGCCGGCCTGCACGGAGAAACTCACGTCCTTGACGATCGGGACTTCGTCCGCATCGTCGGTCCTGGCCATGACGCTCAGGTGGGAGACATCGACCAGGCGGCTCATGATTGCTTTTCCTTCGTCTTGACGCGTTTGCGCGAGGTCAGGCTGTCGATCAGAAGATTGGTTCCGATGGTCAGGGTGGCGATGGCCAGGGCCGGCATCACGACCGCGGGGGAGCCGTCGAACAGGCCGGACAGATTTTCCCGAACCAGCGAGCCCCAGTCGGCATAGGGCGGCTGCACGCCCAATCCAAGAAAGCTCAAGGCGCTCAGCATCAGGATGATGTAGACAAAGCGCAGGCCGAAATCGGCCATCATGGGATGAATCATATTGGGCAGGATTTCCCGGCAGGCGATATACCAGCTGCTTTCTCCGCGCATGCGCGCGACCGTCACGTATTCCATCGTGTTCAGGCCCACCGCCTGGGCATGGGCGATGCGGTAGGCGCCGGGCATGTAGGTCACTGCGGCGGTCAGGATCAGGACGGGCAGCGACGATCCGTAGATGGCGATCATCAGCAGGGCGAATATCTTGCTGGGCGTGATCAACAGGATATCGACCAGGCGGCTCACGATCTCGTCGAACCAGCGGCCCATGACCGTGGCCATCAAAGCCAGCAGCGTTCCGCAAGTGCTGGCCAGCACCGCTGCGACCAAGGCCAGTCCGATGGAATAGCGTGCGCCGACCATGATGCGGGTGAGCATGTCGCGCCCGAGGTAGTCGGTTCCCAGCCAATAGGCGCTGCTGAACGGGCCGAAGGTAGCGGCGCTGGAGACGTCTTCCATGCCGTACGGGGCCAGCATGGCGCCGAACACGGCGATGAACAGCCAGAAGACCGAGATGATCAAGCCGAGCCGGCCCGACATGGGCAAGGACAGGAAAAAGCGCCAGAATGCGCGGGGGAAATGCAACAACCGCATCATGATTTGCGCAGCTTCGGATTGAATACGATTGTGAAGATGTCGGCGATCAGAAGCAGAAGCAGAAAGCAGACGCTGAAGAAAAGAACACAGAACTGAACCACAGGTAGGTCGCGGTTGCTGACCGCGTCAACGAACGTGCTGGCCAATCCAGGATAGGAAAAAATCGTCTCCACGATGATCACCCCGCCCAGCAGATAAGACAGGCTCAGCGCCATGGCGTTGGCGACGGGTCCGACCACATTGGGCATGGCGTGAGTAAGCACCACCCGCCGCAGCCTCAAGCCTTTGAGCATGGCCATCTCGATATACGCCGAATCGAGCTGGTTGATGAGCGCCGCGCGGGTCATGCGCACCATTTGCGCCATCACCACGAAGCAAAGCACCATGACCGGCAGGATATAGGCCTTGAGAAAGCCGGTCAGCGTGGATGTATCGGCGCTGAAGGAAAGCGCCGATACCCAGTGCAGCTTTACCGCAAACAGCATGACGGCCAGCGAAGCGACCAGGAATTCCGGCACGGCGACCACGGACATGGTCAAGATGCCCAATACGCGGTCCAGGCGGGAGCCTCGATAAATGGCCGAGACGATGCCGACGATCAACGCAATGGGTACCGAGACCGCGGTCGTCACGGCTGCCAGCGTCAGGGAGTTGACGATCCGATCCCCGACAATGGTCCGCACCGGAACGCCGCTGGCGTAGGAAATGCCGAAATTTCCCGTCGCCAGGCCGGCAAGCCAGCTGAAAAAACGGAACACTACAGGTTGGTCCAGGCCGAACTGCCTGCGCAGCGCCGCCACCGTTTCCGGCGTGGCGGATTGGCCCAGGGCTACCTGGGCCGCGTCGCCGGGAAGCAGGTTGGTCATGAAAAAGATCAGCGCGGACACGGCCAGCAGCGTCAATAAACCGACGCAGATGCGCCGGCCGACCATTTTCAGAACGTAGCGATTCATCACGGCGATTGGCCTCAAGCCTCGAGCCAGACGAACTCGGCGAACCGGTAGCCCATGAGCATGCCCATGGGATTGGATTCCAGCCCCTTGACCCGCCGGTCATAGCCGTCCAGGAAACTGATGAAAGCCGGGACGATCGTGCCGCAATGCTCGGCGATCAGGACTTGCATGTCGCCGTACATCTTCTTGCGTTTTGCATCGTCCGTTTCGCCGCGCGAGGCCACCAGAAGCTGATCGAACTGTGCATTCTTCCAGCCTGACTCGTTCCATCGCGCGGACGAGTAGTAGAACTGGGAGAACAGCATGTCCAGCGTCGGCCGCGGATTGATCGAGCCGTAGGACATGGGATGCTTCATCCAGTGCTGCGACCAGTAGCCGTCGTACGGCACGCGGCGCACATTGAGCTTCAAGCCGACCTGGTTGCCGGCCTGCTGCAGCAGTTGGGCTCCTTCCACCGACCCATCGATCGGCTCCGAACAGACCAGGTCGCCGCCCAGGCCCTGCAGCTTGCCCTTCTTGACATGGAACTTGGCGCGCTCCAGATCGTAGGGGCGCTGCGGCAGGTTGGCGGCGTAGTAAGGATGCCAGGGCGGCACGGGATGGTCGTTGGCAACGGTACCGTAGCCATGCAGCGCGGTCTTGACGATCTGCTCGCGCGGCTGCAGGTAGCGCATCGCGTCGACGAAATCGGCATTGTTGCCGGGAGCCTGGTCCACGCGCACGATCAAATCGGTATACATGCCGCTCTTGGTTTCCAGAATGGCATGCTTTTTCGATTGCTTGAGCCGGACAGCGTCGCTGGGCTGAACCGAGGCGACCAGTTGCAGGTCGCCGGCGAGCAGCCCATTCAGGCGCGCCGAGGCGTCGGTCAGCCCGAGCAGCTCGACCTCGTCCAGGTAAGGCTTTCCGGGCTTCCAGAAGTTGGGGTTGCGCACGCCCACCGTGCTGCGCGCGGGCGTGAACGACTTGCATTTGAACGGGCCCGTGCCGATGCCCTTGCTGAAATCCTTGGTTCCGTCCTGCACGATGAGAAAGGGCGAAGTGCCCAGGATCGAGGGAAGATCGACGTTGGGGGCCACCAGCACGATCTGCACCGTATGCGCATCGACGGCATTGATCTGGGCGAACTGATCTGCCAGCACTTTTGCCTGCGAGCCGGTTTCAGGCAGCTTATGGCGCGCCAGCGAAAACACCACGTCCTGGGCGGTCAGCGCCTTGCCATCGTGAAACGTCACGCCCTTGCGCAGCCGGAAGGTCCAGGTGATGCCATCCGGGCTGTCAAAGGATTCGGCCAGCGCGGGCTCGGCACGCATCTTGGCGCTCAGTTCCGTCAAGCCGCTGTAGAACATGAATTGGCGGATATAGTCGCCGGAGTTCGAACCCTTGGCCGGGTCCAGCGTGTCGGATACCGACGAATTGGCGGACGCCGCGCGCAGCTTGCCGCCGCGCTTGGGCATGGGCGCGGCTTGCGCGCTGGATATATCGCCCAGCACCAGCAGACCCGAGGCAGTGGAGGCAACGGCGCCCACGCCCATCATCTTGAGAATATCGCGACGCTTAACCGTGAAATTCGATGTCATGCTCATCTCCTTCAGAGAAATTGGCCATGCCCGGGCCGCCGGGACACCATGCCCCGCAAATCCCGCAATCGATAAAAACTTCCTTGACTCCCTTCATAGACCCACCACGGCGGCCAAGCCGCCGATATCGGGTATTTCCGTATAGCCGTAGTACGGCGCCCCCGAGGGTTCGTGCCCGCGGGCCACGAAAACCTTGTTCTTGATGCCCATGTCATGGGCAGTCATCAGGTCGTAGCGGAAGCTGGACGAGACATGCAGGATGTCTTGCGGCCCGCAGCCCAACTGATCGAACATGTACTCGAAGGCCTTCATGTGCGGCTTGTAGGCCTGAGCCTGCTCGGCCGTGTAAACGGCGTGAAACGGGACGCCAATTCGCGCGATGTTGTGGGAAATCTGCACGTTCATCGAATTTGTCAGTCCCACCAAGGGGAACTCTTTAGCGACCTTGGCCAGACCGGCCGTGACGTCGGGATGCGGCCCCCAGTTCGGCACCTGGTCATAGATGATCTTGCCGTCGCCCTCGCGATACGCCACGCCGCAGCGCTTGCAGGTTCGACGGATGGCATTGTCGACCACGTTGAAGTAAGGCTTCCAGTCGTCGAGCACTTCGTCCAGGCGATACGCCGAGAACACGCTGATGAATTCATCCATCTTGCCGGCTGGGACGCGATCGGCGTACAGCTTGTTGGCCGCGTTCGCCATTTCAAAGTAGATCAGCGTGCCTTGGACATCGAAAGTGATGTATTTGGGCTTGAAACTCGCCATTTTTCGCCTCGGGAAAAGTTGATTGCGGGCCGTGGCGGCCCAGGTCAGAAATCGATGAGCACGCTCTTGTAGCGAAGGTTGGATTCGAAAGCCTGGCGGCCCAGATCCTTGCCTATACCCGAGCCCTTGAAGCCGCCCGTCGGAATAATGAAATCGCCCGTCCGGCCAAAGCGGTTGACCCAAACAGTGCCCGCCGCCAGTCTGCGGGTGGCGCGCATGGCCCGGCCCAGATCCTGGGTATGCACGCAGGCGGCAAGTCCATAGGTCGGATGATCGGCCAGCGCCAGGCCTTGCTCTTCTTCGTCGAAAACCTGGACCGTCAGTACCGGGCCGAAGATTTCCTCGCGCACTGCCAGCATGCCGTCGTCGACGCCGGTAAGAACGGTCGGACGGTAGAAATAGCCGCCCAACTCGTGTTCGAAGAATCCGCCGCCGCAATAGGCCGCGGCGCCGCAGGCCAGGCTGTCGCGCACCGCCGCGTCGACCTTCATGGCCTGGCGCTCGTTGATGAGCGGCGCATAGCGGGTCGCTTCGCGCCAGGTCAGACCGGGGCGCACAGACGCCACCATGGCCGCGATCTTCTCGAGCAGTTGTTCGGCAATACCGCGCTGCACGATCAGGCGCGATCCCGACACGCAGGCTTGCCCGGCATTGGACGTAAAGCCGCGGACAACGCGATCGGCCAGCGTATCCAGATCGCCGGCATCGGCATAGACCAGCTGCGGACTCTTGCCGCCCAACTCCAGCGTCACCGGCTTCATACCATGATGCGCGGCGTCGGTCATAACGGCCGCCCCGGTCAGCGTCGACCCGGTGAACGAGACCTTGCGTATCAACGGATGCTTCACCAAGGCTGACCCGGCGACTGCACCGCGCCCCTGGATCACATTGAAGACGCCGGCCGGCACCCCGGCCTGCACCGCCAGCTCGGCAAACCGCACCGTCGAAAACGGTGTCAGCTCAGACGGCTTGAGTACGATGGCATTTCCCGCCGCCAACGCCGGACCGCATTTCCAGGAAGCCATCGACAGGGGGAAATTCCAGGGCGCAATCGCCCCTACTACGCCATAAGGTTCGGTCAGTATCAGACCCAGGCTGTCGCGTCGCGTAGGCACGGCGTCACCGCCAAACTTGTCGGCACACTCGGCAAAGAAACGTATGCACTCCGCCGAGAAAGGGACTTCATGCGAAAAGCTGTCACGTATCGGCCGGGTGGAGCCCACCGACTCCAGGCGCGCCAGTTCTCCCGCGTGGGTATCGATCAAATCCGCCCAGCGGCGCAGGACGCGGCCGCGCTCGCGCGGCGGCCGATGCCCCCAACCGCTCTCCTGCCAGGCCTGCTGCGCATTGCTTACCGCCTCGTCGACGATTTCGGCGCTCGCGTCCGGAACAAAGGCCAGCAGCTTGCCATCGGAAGGCCGCCGCACCTCAAGCGACGGGCCGCCCTGTGCGGACTTTCCGCCTATGAAGTGACCTGGGGGAAGGGCTACGTCTTCCGGTTCAAAATCCAGCATTTCGACTGCGCCTAAGGTTTTTGCTGTTCCGGGGTGTTTTCAAGCACCCAACAAACAAGATATTGAAATTATTTTCAATCCTAGGATTGAGACTAATGGCTGTCAATACTTACTCGGGTAAGTCCCACCCCTGTATTTCCTTCTGAAGGCCCGCGTCGCGCCAGCTGAATCTGACATCGAAGCTTGATGCAATATATTAAAAATGGTCTTGCCTTCGGGAGCGGCCACCATGGCCCATGGGGGCCGGCGGCAAGGCCGGGACCGGATACCGGACCTCACCCAGCCTGCTGGATAGCTTTCCCCAGGACGCCTTTGAAAGCCTGGAGGAATTGGTCCACATGGTCGTTGGTACAAACCAACGGCGGCCGGATCTTCAGAGTGTCCTCGTTGGCGCCGGTCGAACTGATGAGAACGCCGTCCTCACGCATCAGATTCACGACATTGAGCGTGATGGACCGCCGCTTCGCGCAATCGTCTTGCGGCCGCCCAAGATCGACACCGAAAAACAGGCCCGCGTTTCGAATCGCGCGGATACCCTGCGATTTCCCCGCGAGTTCAATCAGACCCGCTTTCATATATTCACTGACGGCAAGCGCGTGCTGCGGGACGCGTTCGCGCTGCAGGACCGTCAACACCGCATCAGCTGCCGCGATGCCCACAGTGTTGCCGGCGAATGTATTGGAATAGCGGGCAGTTGCGCCAAAGCGGTCCATAGCCCACTTACGGCCGACTACGGCGCCGATCGGAAAGCCGTTGCCCATCGGCTTGCCGAGCGTCACCAGATCGGGGACCACGCCATGCCGCTCGAAACCCCACATGTGCGCGCCTGTGCGTCCGAATCCCGGCTGCACCTCATCGGAGATCACGAGGCCGTTGAATTGCCGAACCGCTGCGACCGCCCCTGCGATGAAGCCGGGCGGATCGACCCAGACGCCGTCGCTTGAGAAAATACTGTCGAAAAGCAGCGCGGCGACACCTATGCCGCGTCGGTTTAAATCCGTGATTGCAGCGCGTACCTGCGCTTCGAAAAAAGCCGCGGCCTGCGCCTGCGGTACTCCCGCAGGCCCGGGCAGCGCAACCATGCGAACCGAGGGACTGAGCTTGACCGCATCACCCAGGTTCGGCGACACCGCAGCGACAGCGGCGCTTGTGCCGTGATAGGCATAGGTGGAAACAATCACGCCCTCGTTGCCGCTTGCCAGCCTGGCGATGCGCAACGCCAAATCGTTGGATTCGCTGCCGGTACAGGTGAAAACAACGCGGTTCAGTTCCCCTGGAAAAGTCGCCACCAGGTTTTCCGCATAATCGACAAGCCTGGGCTCGAGATATCGGGTGTTCGCACTGATCCGACCGGCCTGTTCGGCCATCGCGGCGTTCACTTCGGGGTGGCAATGGCCCAGGGAAGGCACATTATTGTAGAAGTCGAGATAGGGCTTTCCGTCAGGGTCGAACAGCCACATGCCCTCCCCTCTGACGAAGTGCACGGGCTTGCGATACTGCAGCCTGTATGACGATCCTAACACCTCGTCGCGCCTGGCAATGAGTTCCGCTTCACGGGCAGGCAGTACCGCTTCCCCCGGGACGTAGCGATTGGGCATTAAATCTGTCGACATAGATCACCTGATTGATAAAAGCAGGATGGATGACAAGCCGCGTGCAGCGCGCGAGTCCTCGGCTTGAAAATCATTCGCCTGATTGGACATCGCCTAGCGCCTCTCGACGGATATCGCGGCGCGGACCGCCGCCTGCTGCGCTTGCTCGGACAGCGAATTCAGGATGGCCAGACCACGCTCCGCGCGCGCGACGCTCTTTTTGATATAGGCCGCGTCGGCCGGAAAAAGATGGGCGCGCCAGTAGTTAATGAGTATCAGCGCGCTTTGTCTCGCCTTCATCAACCCCACCAGCAGTCGCGCCTCGATGCGCGATAGCGGCAGGACGCTGGCGTAGCCGGCAATGAGATCTTGCGCACCGCCAAGCTCTCGCTCCGGGTCGCGCACAAAATGGCTCGCGGCGATAGCCAGGTCCTGAATTCGCGGCCCCCAGCAACCGTCACCAAAATCGATGAAGGCAACGCCGGTCTTATCGACGAACGTATTGAACGGGCTCGGATCGTTATGCACGAGCTGCCACGCCACGTCCCGCAGCTGGGGTTCGATGACTTCCTCGTAGTTCTTTAATGCGAGACGAACGGCATCGGCAATACCCCCAGGCGGAAGATATCTTTCAAACTCCACGAGAGCGGGCCAGCAGCCGACCTGCCAGAGGACCGGCCGCAGCATCGAGGGAACCGCATCCAGGCTGGCGAGCGCCAGATCCAACCGCGCCAGCGCCTGGCCCGCGCGAAAAAGCACATCGGGCGCCGGGGCCGTTTCGTGCAGGGAACTGCCGCCGACGCGCGTTTGCAGATACCCACAGCAATGGCCTTGTTTGAACAGCAAGGCTCCGCTGGTCGTGCGCTGAACATGGGGCGCGCCAAAGCCTTGCGCACCGACCAATGCCGCAAGCACGCAAGCTTGAAAACCGAAGCTTTCCAAGGCTCCAGGATGGGACGATGTCTTGAAAATGAGCTGCCGGCCATCCGCCAGCACGACGCTCGCCGTGTGCTCGATTTCCGAGGAAAGCGCCTTGATCGCGCCATGCAGCCCATAGTGGCGCCCAAGCAGCTCGGCCAAGACGCCCTCCTGAACCGCGTCGGGCTTGGCCGCCAGCGCGGCTGCCGCGTCCCGGAAATACTGCCTGCCGGAAGTTTTCCGAAGCACGGCGTCTGCCTCGCCTGCGGCCGGAGCACCGTCGACGAGCGGCTGGCGGGAATCCGCCGACATCGCATTGTCACAAGAGTTCAATCTTGGAATTCCTTTCACCGGGCCCCGGCAGGCAGGCCAACGCAACGCATGGGCCTTGTTTTCTCACCACGTCGGCAATAAAGGCGCAGGTAATTAACACTATATTAAAAATTCAGGCGACAACCCTCGACTGTCAGAGGTGAACAACGGAAGATTTGGTATTCATGATCCACAACACCTGGGCAGGCTTTTCGCAGGCATTCTCAACCCAGTGCAACAGCAGGCTGTTGAATTGAAAGCTGTCCCCCACCCCAAGCCGCTCGGTGGATTCACCCACGGTCAGATCGATCTCGCCCTCGAGCACCACACCAGCCTTCTCTCCAGGGCCGGTAAGGATATCCACCGACTTCGTGTGCGGCGGAAATGAAATGAGCATGAACTTGATGTCGTAATCGCCGTGCGGCGAAAGCAACTCTTTTTGCAGCCCGCCCTTGCCCACCGAGAAATGCGGCCTGTCCTTGACGCGGCGCACGAACTCGGGAGGCATTTCATTCACGACCGGATATCCCTCGTCTCCTTCGAGCAGGGTGGTCAGCGGTATTCCCAATGCCTCGCGCAAGCGCTCCAGCGTGCGTACGGACGGATTGGAAAGACTGCGCTCGATCTGGCTGATCATGCCGACGGACACGCCCGACTTGTCGGCCAATTGCACCAGCGATAGATCCGCCGCACGGCGCAAATCGCGCAGCCTGGCCCCCAGCGGCGGCGCATTTCGGGATGAAGGTGCCGCACGCCGGCGCTGCACAGCCGATTTGCGGGCAGGGGAAGCATCTTTCGTTTTTGTTTGCATTCTATTGATCCGATCCATGGCGATTTTCAATATTCTGACATATTCTGCTGAAAAAGCACCCATTGAATGCCTGTTTTCGTGTCGACCCTGGGCCTGTGCGGAATTTTCCACTTCCACTTCCAAGGCAATTCCTGGCCAATTGCGCTTTGGGCGCGTCTTATAATTCGCGGCCATGGACTCCCTGCCCCGTTCACACTTCACGCGCAGCCGGACCGCCTGGCTTGGCCTGCTGGCCATGTGCATGGTGGTTTTCGCGCCGCTGGTCAGCCAGTCGCTGATGGCCTTGCGCATGGGACAGGCGCGGATACAGGCCATCGAACACCAGCTCTGCTCGGCCGACAGTCAGGACGCGGCGGCCATGCGCCCGCATACCGGCCATACGGGCACGCAAGACGGTCCGATGTCCGCCTGCGGCTACTGCAACTTCCTGGCCGGCCATGCCGCCCTGCCCGTCATCCCGGCGGCGGCGCTGGCGCTCGTTCTGCTCATGCGCATCGCGTCGGTGGCCATGCCGGCGCAGCGCCATATCGCCTGCTCAGCCTTTCCTTCGGGCCGTCCCCGGGGTCCGCCTGTTTTTCCTCGTCTAACCGCGTAAGTCGCCGCGCCTGGCGCAGGGCGCCTGATCATGCCGCGCGCATATCCGGTGCGACCGAATGGAATTGACCTAGGAGAAAACAATGAAACAAGCAATTATGCTGGCGGGCCTGCTCGCCCTGCCCGCCGCCGCGGCGTATGCCCAGGGCGGCGGCATGCCCGGTATGTCCCCAAGCGCAACGATGCACGATATGGCGCCCAGCCAGGCAAGCGCTGCTCCCGAAAATGTATCGATACAGGGCTGCTGGATCCGGCTGCTGCCCGGCGGTGCGCCTTCGGCCGGCTACTTCACGGTCGAGAATTCGGGAAACGAGCCTGTTTCCCTCGTGGGCGTGCATACCGATGCATTCGGTATGGCCATGCTGCACCAGACCCGCAAGGACAGCAAAGGGATGATGGGCATGTCACCCGTGAGCGATGTGCCGGTGCCGCCCAAAGGGCGGCTCGCTTTCGCGCCCGGCGGCTATCACGTCATGCTGGAAAAACCGACCAGACCGCTACACGCCGGCGACAAAGTCGCGCTGACGCTGCGCTTGGGCGGCAACCGGATGCTGAGGACTCAGTGCGAAGCCCGCTCGCCCGCCTCCGCCGCGAAATGACGCCGCGCTGATTTGCGGCGCGGCGTCCTGCTCCCAGGGTGCCGCGCCGGACTCGGCGCTTTGCGCGTTCTCGCCCCCTTTCCCAAGGGAAATCCGCATGGACATGCTCGGCATGTACCCGACTTTCTACGTCCCTGGCATCGGCACGGCCTGGGTCATGGGCATCATCGGCACCATCCACGTCGTGGCCTCCCATACGTCGGTGGGCGCGTCTTTTCTGTTCGCGCTGCTCGAGACCCGCGCCTATCGCGACAACAAGCCGCAGCTGATGGACTTCATCCAGCGCTACGGCCTGTTCCTGCTGATTTTTTCCTATGTGATCGGCTCGATTACCGGGCCCGGTATCTGGTACTCCATCACAGTGGCCAGCCCGCGCGGCGTGGGCGCCCTGATCCACAACTTCGTCTGGGTCTGGGCCGCGGAATGGGTGTTCTTCACCGTCGAGGTGATCGGCGTCTACGCGCTGGTGTACCTGATCGGCAAGGTGGACGCCCGCACGCACCTGAAGCTCACGTGGTCGTTCGCGCTGGCGTCATGGACCACCATGCTACTGATCGTCGGCATCCTGTCGTTCATGATGGGGCCGGGCAACGCCGCATGGTATCGCACGGGATCGGCCAGCGACGCCTTCTTTAGTTCCAATTGCTTTGCCCAGCTCGGCATGCGCACCGGCCTGATGTTCGTGATGGCGAGCGTGGTCGGCCTGATCGTCGCCAGCCGCCTGCGCGATGCCGACCTGCAGCGCAGCGTCGTGCGGCTGCTGGCGCAGGTCGGGCTGGCCGGCGGCCTGCTCATGGCGCTGATGTCATTTTTCTACGTCCGCACGCTGCCGCGCAGCGCCATCCTGTTGCTCGATTTTCGCCTGTTGCCGGCTTATGCCCGGGACATGGCGGCCGTGCTCGCCGTCACGGCGCTGTGGCTGCTCTTCGCATGGTGCAGGCCCGGCCGCGTCTATACCTCACTGGCCACGGCCTTGTTCGTCTTTGTCGCCATTGCGGGAGTCTGGCCAGAAGAGCGCATGCGCGAGTCGCTGCGCAAGCCTTATGTCGCGGGCCGGTATATCTATGGCAACCAGATCATCGCCCGGGACGTTCCCGGCAAGGGCATCGAGGAGGAAGTGGACCGAATCGCCCGCGACGGGTTACTCAAGCTGCACCCTTTCGTTCCCGAGCGCCTGCGCACGGTCAACGACGGCAATCGGCTCGAAGTGGGACAACTGCTGGCCAAGATGACCTGTGCGAACTGCCATGCCCTGGAACCCGGCGCGCCCCTGCGCAATCTGCCGGACCAATTCCACCGGGCAACCGACGAGGACTTGATCGCGGCTTATCTGCGCGGCCCGCTCAAGCACGGCACCCAGCCCTATATGCCGCGCATCGCCTTGCCCGAGGACGAGATCGAGGCGCTCGCGCATTACCTGGCCGTGGACGACAGCGGCCAGGATGTCGACCGCCTGATTGCCCGCGAAAGACGATCGCGCCGCCTGCTGGATGGAAAGGAGTAAGGAGATGGCCGATATCGGAACCATCATGAACACGATGCGCGATCCCGCCGGAGTGCCGGGGCATCCCGTCCTGTTCCAGGCCCTGATGGTCATCACCTGGACGCTGCACATCGCCTTCGTGAACCTGACGCTGGGCGCCTCGGGGCTGGCCATCTACGCCTTTCACCGGCGCGGCAAACCCCATTGGGCGCGCCTGTCCATCGTCCTGACCCAGGTCGCCAAGGTCGGCGTGTCGCTGCTCATCGTGCTCGGCGTGGCGCCCCTGCTTTTCACGCAGGTCATCTACGACCCGCAGTGGTATGCGTCCAACGTACTTTCGGGCCGCTGGGCTATCGCATTCATTCTCACGCTCATCGTGGCGTATTGCTGCTGGTTCGCCTTCTACTACGCCAACCGCGAAGGCGCGAAAAGGCATATCGGCCTGTATGCCTGGTCCGCGTTCGCGCTGTTCTGTCTGGACGGCCTGATCATGCACGCGCTTTCGTACCAGGAACTGCTGCCCGGACAGTGGATGCGCTGGTACGCCCCCGGCGGCGTGGTCGACACGCGCGGGGCCGCCCTGCACGCCATCCAGTGGCCGCGCTATATCTTCATCATGAGCCTGGGGCTGCCGGCAGTGGGCGTCTTCCTGATCGCCTATGCGCGCTACTTCGAGCCGCGCGAGGATCATGGACCACAGTATCTGGGCTTTGCGCGGACGCTGGGCAAGCGCCTGGCCTCGCGCGGGTTCGCCATCGCGCTGGCACCGATGCTGGCATGGCAGTTCGTCCAGCCCGCCGCATCCGGACTGGCCTGGCACCCGGTCGGTTGGACCCTGGCCGCCGCCCTGCTCGCCATGAGCCTCTGGACGGCACGCCTGCGCGCGGCCACGCACGGCTACCTGCCCGCGGCGGCCGGCCTTGCCGTGCTGGCCCTGCTCGCACTCTGGCGCGAGGTCATCCGGGTGGTGTCCCTGGCGCGCTACGGCTATGAGATCGGCAACTACCCCATGCACCCGGACTGGCCGTCAACGTTGCTGTTTTTTGCCACGCTCATTGGCGTGGGTGGGCTGGTCGGCGGGTTCTATCTCGTCCTGCTCTACCGCTGCGGCCGGGTCCAGGGACATTACACCGCTGACAAGAGCGTCGCGCGACTGGGTAGCGCGGCCGTTGCCATCCTGGGCCTGTGGATCGCCGTTTTCTTCATCTATGGAATTGCCGTATGGGTTCGCAACAGCATCATCTAGCCTGGCACCATTTCACCCGAGCGGCGATGCGCGGCGCACTGCTGGCCTTGCTGTTGACCGCACCCGGTGTCCATGCCCAACCATCGGACGCAAGCGCCGTCGAGATCGCCGCGGGCAGACAGCGGGCCGCGGTCTGTTTTGCCTGCCACAACGCCAACGGCATCTCGCGCATGCCGGGCACGCCCAGCCTGGCCGGGCAAGACCGCAGCTATCTGGAAAATGCCTTGCGGGACTATCGCGGCGGCCAGGACCGCAAGAACCCCATCATGAACGCCATGGCCCAACCCTTGTCGGACCAGGATATCGCCAATATCGCGGCTTACTTCAGCTCGCTGCCCCGCTCGGGCGCCGAGCGCCCACAGCGATAGGGCGGACGATTCAAGCGCCTTATCCTCGCAGCGGCCGGAAGAAAGCGCGGATATCCTGAGCCAGCGCTTGCGGCTGCTCCATCGCCGCAAAATGACCGCCCCTGGGCATCGCGGTCCATCGCTGCACATTGAAAACGCGTTCGACCCAGGAGCGCGGAGGCATCGGCAGTTCGCGGGGAAACGCGGCCACGCCCAAGGCGGGGACGACGCGTTCGGATGCCTCGAAAGTCAGCGGCTGCAGCCAGTTCTCCTTATAGATACGGAACGAAGCATCGAGCATGCGGCCAAACCAATAGAGGGAGACCTGGGTCAGCAATTCTTCCATCGGAAAGACGCGTTCGACGTCGCCGCCGCAATCGCTCCACGCTCGGAATTTCTCCACGATCCAGGCGGCCAGGCCTATCGGCGAATCCGTCATCGCATAGGCCAGAGTCTGCGGCTTGGTTCCCTGCTGGGCCGCATAGGCGCCTTCCCTCCCCGCCCAGGCCGCCACCGCGTCCAGATACGTCTGTTCCTGCGTCGTCACCGGCGGCAGTCCGGGGCCCAGCGGCGGCCGGTAGCTGCCCGGGATATAGTTGATGTGCGCCCCGATAATCTGCGCCGGAAAGCGGCGAGCCAGCCAGGCCGAGACGCTCGCGCCGATATCCCCGCCCTGTGCACCGAAGCGCTCGTAGCCCAGTTCGTTCATCAGCTTGAGCCATAGCTGGGCAACGTGCCGCGCGCCGATGCCCGGCCCCTTGGGCGGCGCGGAAAAACCGAAGCCGGGCAAGGACGGCACGACGATGTGGAAAGCATCGATCGGATCGCCGCCATGGGCTGCCGGATCGGCCAGCAACGGGATGACGCGCTCCATCTCTATGAAGGAACCGGGCCACCCATGCGTGAGCACCAGGGGCATCGGCGCCGGCCCCGTGCCGGGCTGGTGGATGAAATGGATATCGAGCCCGTCGATGCGTGCCAGGTATTGCGGCAGACGGTTCAGCCGAGCCTCCTGGGTACGCCAATCGAAGCGATTCGACCAATGGTCATGCAACCGCCGGATGAAATGCAGGCTCGCGCCGTCGTCCCACTTTTGCGCATCCAAAGCCGCCGGCAGGCGCGTGGCGCGCAGGCGCCGGATCAGGTCCTCGATATCCTCGCCCGGAATGTCGATCTTGAAATCGCGCAGGTTCATTTTCCGTGTCGGGCCTATTTGTGTTTTTTTGCAGATCGGATGGGCTTTTTAATGCCTATCCTGTGTATAACCGAATACCTATACTCGCACGAAAATCGCCAATAACAAGGCGCGCATCCGCGCCAGGGAGACAACGATGACAAGCTTCTCGCCTTCCGCGCAGGCTTTCCTCGGCGCGCGCGACCTGCTGCTGCGCCTGCGCACCGACTACGATCGCGCCTATCGCGAATTTTCCTGGCCCGAGGTCGGCACATTCAACTGGGCGCTGGATTACTTCGACGTCATGGCGCGGGGCAACGACAAGCCCGCGCTGTGGATCGTCGACGATGCGGCCGGCGCCGGCACGACATTCACCTTTGCGCAGATGGCCGAGCGCTCTTCGCGCATGGCCAATTTTTTGAGGGAACAAGGCGTCGGGCGCGGCGACCGCCTGTTGCTCATGCTGCCCAACCGTGTCGAGCTCTGGGACGTGATGCTTGCCGCGATGAAGCTGGGCGCCATCGTGCTGCCCGCGACAACGCAACTATCGCCCGATGACGTGCGCGAGCGGGTGCAGACGGGCGGCGTCGCTTACGTCGTCGTCGACGCGGCCGAACTCGCTAAATTCGATGCGCTCGATGCCGCGGTCAAGCGCATCGCGGTCGGCGCGCAGCCGGGCGGCGCGCCGGGCTGGATCGACCTGGGCCGCGCCTACGATGCAAGCGCCTCGTTCACGCCTGACGCCCCGACGCAAGCGACCGATACACTGCTGCTGTACTTCACCTCGGGCACGACGTCCAAGCCCAAGCTCGTCGAGCACACGCATCAGAGCTATCCGATCGGGCATCTTTCGACGATGTACTGGATCGGGCTGCAGCCGGGCGATGTGCACTGGAACATCAGTTCGCCGGGCTGGGCCAAGCATGCGTGGAGCTGCTTTTTCGCGCCCTGGAATGCCCAGGCCTGCGTGTTCATCTACAACTATGGCCGCTTCGTGCCGAAAGACACGCTGGACGTGCTCGTTCGCTGCGAGGTCACTACGCTGTGCGCGCCGCCAACCGTCTGGCGCATGCTGGTGCAGGAGCCGCTGGCGTCGTACCCGGTAAAGCTGCGCGAGCTCGTCGGCGCGGGCGAGCCGCTCAACCCCGAGATCATCGAGCGCGTGCGGCATGCCTGGAACATCACGATCCGCGACGGCTACGGCCAGACCGAGACCACCTGTCAGATCGGCAACTCGCCGGGCCAGCCGGTGGTTGCCGGATCGATGGGGCGTGCGCTGCCCGGATACCGCGTCGAACTGGTCGACGCGGACGACCGTCCGGCCGGCGAGGGCGAGATCGCCCTGCCGCTCGCCCATCGCCCGCTCGGCCTGATGAGCGGCTACGCCAATAGCGCGCAGGGAACCGAGCACGCCATGCGCAACGGTTTCTATCACACGTCGGACGTCGCGCTGCGCCGCGACGACGGCTATCTCGTCTACGTCGGTCGATCGGACGATGTGTTCAAGTCGTCCGACTACCGGCTCAGCCCGTTCGAGCTGGAGAGCGTCTTGATCGAGCACGAGGCGATCGCGGAAGCGGCCGTCGTGCCCAGTCCCGATCCGCTGCGCCTATCGGTGCCCAAGGCTTTTGTCATCGTGCGCCAAGGCTACGAGGCCGGCCCCGATCTCGCACGCGAGGTATTTCGCTTCTCGCGCGAGAAGCTCGCGCCGTACAAGCGGATCCGGCGGCTCCAGTTCAGCGAGCTGCCCAAGACCATTTCGGGCAAGATCCGCCGCGTCGAGCTGCGCCGCCGGGAAATGGAACGCGACACAGGCACACCGCGGCTTGCCGGCGAATACTGGGAAGAAGATTTCCCCGATCTGCGCTGAGCCCCGCAAGCGGGCGGCGGGCGTGGTCGGCCCGCAACAGCGTTGCGACGCCCGCGGCGCGAGAGGTTGACCGCTCTGACGCGCCAGGAATAACATTTACTTCGTTTGAACAACGGGGTTGCCCCAATGGACTCTTGCCCTAGTCGATCTTCGATCTAAACAGCGGAATTCGCGGCACGAGTCTATTCTCCTACCGCCGTTCCGCTGAAAAGCGGGACGGTGCGTCAAGCAAAGCAGGCCGGTTTTTCCTCCTGCCCTCTCTTCGCCCTCGTGGCGGACATTGATCACCTCCCATTGCCTTACCGGAAAAGGTAGCGTTCGCTGCGCCCGCGCGTGACGCATGCTGCCTGCCGTGCGCGGTTCCCGGTCGTCGCGCCACATGGCCGATGCCGCGTTGCCACGCCGTCCGGATTTCCGTCGCACCGGCGGCGGCCCGCGGCCGTCCGTCCATTCAAGGAGGTCCTCAATGACCTATCAAAACGTATCCACAATCGAGGCGGCCGAAGCGGCCGGCGCCGGCGCCGTGATCGACAGCGCCCATATCGGCGACATCCGCGGCGCGTTCGGCACCATCGCCCAGCACGATACCGACCCGCGAACCACCTGGTGGGCGCGGCTGCGCACCCTGCTGGCCATCCTGGGACCCGGCCTGATCGTCATGGTCGGCGACAACGATGCCGGTGCCTTCGGCACCTACACCCAGGCCGGACAGAATTACGGCACGTCCCTGCTGTGGACCATGCTGCTCCTGGTTCCCGTGCTCTACGTCAACCAGGAAATGGTGCTGCGCCTGGGCGCCGTCACTGGCGTGGGCCATGCCCGCCTGATCTTCGAGCGCTTCGGCAAGTTCTGGGGCGCCTTCAGCGTGGTGGACTTGTTCCTGCTCAATGCCCTGACCATCGTGACCGAGTTCATCGGCATCGTCTTCGTGCTCGACTACTTCGGGATCTCCAAGATCCTGGGCGTCTGCATCGCCGGCGTCCTGACGATGGCCGCGGTGAGCACCGGCAGTTTCCGGCGGTTCGAGCGCTTCGCGATCCTGCTTTGCCTGGGCAGCCTGCTGCTGGTACCGGTCCTGGTGACCATTCATCCGCCGGTCAGCCAGATCGCCCGCGATTTCTTCATTCCCAACTGGCCCAGGCAAGGCAAGCTTTCCGACGTCATGCTGCTGGTCATCGCCATCGTCGGTACCACCGTGGCACCCTGGCAGCTGTTCTTCCAGCAAAGCTACATCATCGATAAGCGCATCACGCCGCGCTTCATGAAATACGAGAAAGCGGACCTGTGGATCGGCATCGCCTTCGTGGTGATCGGCGCAGTGGCCATGATCGCCTTCTGCGCGCAACTGTATGCCGGCACGCCGCAGGCCGGTCATTTCACCGATGCCGGCGGGGTGATCGCCGGCCTGGACAAGTATGCGGGCCACACCGCGGCCACGCTGTTCGCAATCGCCCTGTTCGACGCCGCCATCATCGGCGCGGCGGCCGTATCGCTGTCCACGGCCTATGCGATCGGCGACGTGTTCAAGATTCGCCACTCCCTGCACCGCGGCGTCACCGATGCCAAGGGCTTTTATCTGGTCTATGTCTTGTTGATTGCCGCGGCGGGCGCCCTGGTGGTGTGTTCGAGCGACGCCTTCCTCGGCTATCTGACCAATGCCGTGCAGGCTCTGGCAGGCGTGCTGCTGCCCAGCGCGACGGTGTTCCTGCTGCTGCTTTGCAATGACAAAGCGGTGCTCGGCCCCTGGAGCAACGGCAGGAAGCTGAACCTGTTCACCGGCGCGGTCGTCTGGGTGCTGGTCATGCTCTCGGTCATCCTGACCATGGCGACGGTGCTTCCGGATCTGAGCGGCGCGGCGATTCTGGAAATTCTCGGCGGCGGCACGACCCTGGGCATCGCCGGATATCTCCTGACCAGGCTGGTCCTGCCGCCGCGCAAGCCGAAGGACAGCGCAAGTGACCCTGCGGCCCAGCCGCGGCAAGCCCAGAAAGCCGGCTGGCGCATGCCGGCCCTGGACCAGTTGCCCGCGCCGGAACTCTCGCTGCCCAACCGGGTCTGGATGGGCGTGCTGCGCGGCTATCTGGCGCTTGCCGTCATATTGATCGTGTACAAGATCATCGCCGCGGCCGTGATCACTTCCTAAGGCTTGGAAATAGGCGCCTGCCAGATAGCGCGAGATTTGGTCCGGCGGGCGCCCGGCATCCTGCTTGATCTACCGCTGTATCGCCGCCAGCGCCGCGGCCAATTCGATGGACGAAGTGCATGTCCACGCCATGACGGAGCCGAGCCGGACCGGGTCAGTAGCCCGATGACGATTGCGTTTTGCCCGCGCCGGCCGGGGGGCCCTTGAAGGACTGCGCCAGCTGCGTTGCTGCGCGCACCAACACGGAAGAATCCACCCCGACCGCCACGAAAAGCGCGCCCGCAGCGAGGTATTCCCGCGACAGCGCCTCATCGGAACAGAGTATTCCCGGCGCCTTGCCTGCGTCGCGCACACGCCGGATGCCGTCGAGGATGGCCTTGTGCACCTGCGGGTGCGTGGTCTGGCCCAGATAGCCCATCGACGCCGAAAGATCGGCGGGGCCGAAGAAAACACCGTCCACGCCCGGCACTGCGGCAATCTGGTCCAGGTTTTCCATGCCGGCGCGGGTCTCGACTTGCACCAGCAGGCACATTTGCTCGTCGGCCTTGTGCACATAGTCTTTGATCTGGTTCCAGCGCGAGGAACGCGCCAGCGCGCTGCCCACACCGCGTATGCCATGAGGTGGATAGCGCGTGGCGGCAACCATTTCCCTGGCCTGTTCGGCGGTCTCGACCACGGGAATCAGCAGGGTCTGCGCCCCGACTTCCAGGATCTGCTTGATCAGGTGCGCATCGCCTATCACCGGCCGCACGATGGGATGCACCGGATAGGCCGCCAGAGCTTGCAGCTGGCGCAGGATGCTGCGCACGTCGTTGGGCGCGTGCTCGCCATCGATGAGCAGCCAATCGAAGCCCGCGCCGCCCAGCGCCTCGGCTACGTAGGAGTCGGACAGCCCGACCCACAGGCCGATCTGCGCCTGGCCCGCCTTGAGCGCGGCCTTGAAAGTATTGCGTGGCATTTCCATGATGGCGTCCTCAGATGAAACGGAATTTCAGGGTGCCGAGCGGGCCGTAGTCGGCTTCGAAACGATCGCCCGGCCGGGCGGCGACAGGACGGGTGAAAGACCCCGCAAGCACAATCTGGCCAGCCTGCAGGGATTCGCCCCAGGGCGCGAGCTTGTCGGCCAGCCAGGCAATGCCCACGGCCGGATGGCCCTGCACGCCCGCGGCCAGACCGGTTTCCTCGACCGCGCCATTTTGCCGCAGAATGGCGCCGCACCACGGCAAGTCCGCCTGCGAGGGCGCAATGCGCCGGCCGCCCACAACCACGCCCGCGTTGGCGGCGTTGTCGCTGATGGTGTCGTATACCTTGCGGGCGGCCTTGGTGTGGCGGTCGAACTGCTCGATGCGCGCGTCGATGATCTCGATGGCTGGCGTGACGTATTGCGTGGCGGCCAGCACCTGCTCGATCGTGACGCCGGGACCGTGCAGCGGGTCCTTGAGCACGAAGGCCAGCTCCACTTCGACCCGGGGTGCGATGAAACGGGCCGCCGGGATATCCAGCTCCTTGCCGGCCTCGCAGGTGAAAAGCATGCTGTCCAGCAGGGTGCCGTAGTCCGGCTCGTCGATCTGGCTGCTCAGCTGCATGGCGCGCGAGGTCAGGCCTATCTTGTGGCCGATGACGCGGCGGCCTTGGGCCCGCTGCATGGCCACCCAGGCGCGACTGATGCGATAGCCGTCCTCGATCGTCATGCCCGGGAAGCGGCGCGAGAAATGCGCGACCTGGACGCGGCTCCTTTCCGATTCGGATAGTTCTCGGGCCAGGCTCTGGATCAGTGCATCGTCGAACACTAACGGACCTCTTTCTGAAACAGATCGTGCAGATTGCCGAACTTGGCGTCGTAGACTTCGGCCCCTACGTCGACCTGAAACGTCAGCCCGACTCGCCGCGTCTGTTTCAAAGGCCCGAGCAGATCGCGGGCCGCCTCGGACACGGCCTGTCCGACGCGCCGCTGCACCGCCTCGCTGCGACCGCGGGCCATGCGCAGGTTCAGGTACATGAACCCGTAGTCGCCGGATTCGCCGGCAGCGCAGCCGGCCTGGCCGCCGTCGGACACCGCGAAGTACGGCGCGGGATAGGCCAGAACGCGCGTACCGCCGAGGGGAAACACGGATTTGCCTTCGTCGTCCCTGACCGAGAGCATGGCATCTGCCAGGCCGCGGCACACGGCCGCCATGTCCAGATCGCGATCCAGGTTGCCGGAATAGAGAATCACCAGATGCGGCATCGTTACCTCACAGACGGGATATGGCCTGGAACCCCTCGGCGCTGCTGGCCTGCGCCTTCGGGACTGCACGGCCATCCTGGGGCGTGACGGGCAGGACGGCATTGATCTGCCCGGTGGCGGACGAACCGAAGTACGGTGTCAGCACCTGGGCCTTGCCGTCGTAGGCCGACCAGCCCAACGCCCCGAGCAGCATGGCGGTGTCATGCATAAAGCCCTCACCATGTCCCTTGACCGCGTATTCGGGCAGCATGGCGCAGAAATCGGCCCATTCCCCGGCCTGCCACATGCGCACCACATCGTGGTCGAGCCGCTCCAGGAAAGGACTCCAGACCCGGTCGGCGAACTGGGGCGCAAGCCCGTTCTGCGCAAAACGGTGCGACAGCGATCCGCTCGCCAGGAAGGCCACATTGCCTTGGTAATGATCTTCCACCGCGCGCCGCATGGCCCAGCCCAGGCGGGCGCTGTCATTCAGATAGTGGCTCGTGCACAGCGCGGAAACACAGATGGCCTTGAAATGCAGGTCCTCGTTCATATAGCGCATCGGCACCAGCGTGCCGTACTCGGGGGCCAGCGTTGTGGCGTCGTGGGCCAGCGTCTCTACCCCCCAGTCGTTGCACGACTGCGCCAGCAGCCGGCCCAGCGCCGGATTGCCTGGAATCTCGTAGGGCATATTGCTGATGAAATGCGGCAGCTCGTTGCTGGTGTACACACCCTTGAAGTGCGCAGCGCAATTGATGTGATAACTGGCATTGACCAGCCAATGCGTATCGAACACCACGATGGTGTCCACCTCCAGCGCGCGGCAGCGGCGGCCGATTTCCTTGAGACCGTCGATGGCGCGCTGCCGGCTGCCTTTGCGCGGGCCGTCCAGCTCGCTCAGATACAAGGAAGGCACATGCGTGATCTTGGCGGCGAGCGCGAGCTTGCCCATGGTTCAGGCTCCCCAGTGCGGGATGTGATGGCTGCCCAGCGACACAGCCACGTTCTTGGGTTCGCAAAACACCTCGTAGCTCCAGGTGCCGCCTTCGCGCCCCGTGCCCGAAGCCTTGGTGCCACCAAAGGGCTGACGCAGGTCGCGCACGTTCTGGCTGTTGATAAAGCACATGCCCGCCTCGATGCTCGCGGCCACGCGGTGGGCGCGGCCGATGTTCTCGGTCCACACGTAGCTCGACAGGCCATACTGGATATCGTTGGCCAGCGCGACGGCATGGGCCTCGTCCTTGAAGGGAATCAGGCAGGCCACCGGACCGAATATCTCGTCCTGCGCGATCTTCATGCGGTTGTCGACGTCGGCAAAGACCGTCGGCGCCACATAGTTGCCTTTCCTGACCCGCTGCGGCAGGCCGGCGGGCGCATCCAGGCCGCCACACAGCAGGGTGGCGCCTTCCTTGGAGCCGAGCTCGATGTAATGGCGCACCTTGGCCAGGTGGGCCTGGGAGATCATCGGTCCGATGAGGGTCTTCTCGTCCAGCGGGTCGCCCACCGCGATGCGCTTGGCGCGCTCGACGAACTTTTCGACAAAGGCGGCGTAGACGCTGCGCTGCACCAGAATGCGCGAGCCCGCGGTGCAGCGCTCGCCGTTGTTGCTGAAGATCATGAATACGGCCGCATCCAGCGCGCGCGCCATATCGGCGTCCTCGAAAACGACGAAGGGGCTCTTGCCGCCCAGTTCCATGCTGAATTTCTTCAGGCCCGCCGCCTGCACGATGCGGTTGCCGGTCGCTGTCGAACCGGTGAAGGACACAGCGCGCACATCGGGGTGCGCCACCAGCGGCTCGCCGGCATCGCGCCCGTAGCCGTGGACCAGGTTGAGCACGCCCGGCGGGATGCCCGCCTCCAAGGCCAGTTCGCCCAGGCGGGCCGCCGACAGCGGCGAGAGCTCGCTCATCTTGAGCACCGCCGTGTTGCCGAAGGCCAGACAGGGCGCGACCTTCCAGGTGGCCGTCATGAAAGGCACATTCCACGGACTGATCAGGGCACAGACCCCGACCGGATGGAACAAGGTGTAGTTCAAGTGCGTAGGCGTGGGATAGGTATGGCCGTCCACGCGGGTACACATCTCGGCGAAATAATAGAAGTTGTCCGCCGCGCGCGGCACGAGCTGCTTGCCGGTCTGGGCGATGACCTGGCCGCAGTCGTCGGTTTCGGTCTGGGCGATCTCGGGCACGTGCCGGGCGATCAGATCGCCCAGCTTGCGTATGGCCTGGGCCCGTTGCGTGGCGGGCGTATCGGCCCACTTGGGAAAGGCCGCCTTGGCGGCGGCGACGGCCGCGTTGACCTCGTCCTGTCCGCCCGCCGCCACTTCGGCCAGCACTTGCTGCGTGGCCGGGTTGACGGTCTCGAAGTAACTCCTGCCCGCGACGGCCTTGCCGTCGATCAGATGTTCTATGCGCATGGATGCTTCCTGTGTCCCTGGGCGCTCGGCGCCGGTCTGCGTCAGCAGCCGAAGACGTCGTCGCCGACGATGGTGTTGTGCAGCGACCCGATGCCGTCGATTTCGCATACGACTTCGTCGCCTTCGTCGACGTTGACCACACCATCCGGCGTGCCTGTCAGGATAACGTCGCCGGGCAGCAGCGTCATGAAGCCGCTGAGATATTCGATCAAGGCCGCAATGTCGTTGACCATGTTCGCCGTCGTGCCTTGCTGGGTGATCTTGCCGTTGACCCTGGTGCGCAGGGCCAGATCGTGCGGATCGCTCACCTGCGCGGCATCGACCAGCCACGGGCCCATGCCGGTGCAGGTATCGCGGTTCTTGACCCGCAGGTTGGGCCGGTACCAGTTTTCCAGGTAGTCACGGATGGCATAGTCGTTGCAGACCGTATAACCCGCCACGTGCGCCATGGCCTGGGCAGCCTTCACGTTCCTGGCCGGCTTGCCGATCACCACACCCAGTTCGCATTCATAGTGCATGAAGGCGGCATCCCTGGGGCGGCGTGTCTGCGCTCGGTGGCCCACCACCGCGCCCGGCCCCTTGAAGAACACCAGAGGCTCATCCTTGCTGGTGACGGTCAGTTCCCTGGAAAGCTCCTTGACGTGATCGGCGTAGTTCAGGCCCAGCGCGATCAGGGTGCCGACCTCGAACGGCGGCAGCCACACCACGTCTTGCTCGCGCAGCACCCGGCCGTCGGCCAGGCGCAGGCCCCGTTCATGCGGCGTCGCGGTGTGTATCGCGCCGCCATAGGCTACGCGTGCCGTCTTCATTGCGCACCTCCGTGCAGTTCGTCCATGCCCGGCGCGCCGATGACGAATGCCTGGCCCCGGCCCAACAAGGGCATGTCGGCGCAGGTACCCAGCAGCAGCAGGTCTCCGACCGACAAGGTCATGAATTCGGTGACGTCGGCCAGCAGGCGGGCCGCGGGTCGCACCATGTCCGCCAAGCAAGCCGTGGCGTGCGTCTCGCCCACGCGCACCGACAGCGTCACCGCGTTCGGATCCCCGACTTGCGCCAGAGGGATTATGCGCGGCCCGATGAAACAGGAGGCGTCGCGCGCCACGAACGGCGCGGAAGGCCGATAGAACGTGTCGTGCGGCACCGTCAGGTCAGCCACCAGCACCAGGCCGGCCACATGATCCAGGGCTGTTGCAGCCGACACGCGGCAAGCGGTGCGCCCCACCACCAGGCCCAGCGTCGCGCCGACGCGCATGGCCTGCACGCCGTCGGGAACGGCAATACGCTGGCCGTCGCAGGCCAGCGTATTGCGCGGCTTCATATAGAGCACCGGGCCCTTGGGCGCGCCCTTGTAGGGCGGTTGGTCAACGGCATCGCCAAGGCGCTCCAGGGCGCAGCGCTGATTCAGCAAGGGCCCATACACCACGCCGCTCAGCCGGTAGGGTGGGTCGTCGTAGAACAGGGACGGGGGCGCGAATGTCATGGTCGATACCAACCGGGTGGGTAGCCTGCCCCGCCTGAAAGTCTCGGGCCAGGCCGACAATATAGATAACATGTTATCTATATTGTCGGCGCCCCCGGGCCTGCTTGTCAACGGGCGGCAACACGGCGCAAGCCGCTTTGCATGGAGCAGGAGGTCAGGCCTGCAATGCGTCCCACATTTCCTTGTCGCGTTGCGCCGTCCAGATGCGGGGATGTTTGATCCCGCTGGCTTCGTCATAGGCACGGGATACATCGAAGGGCAGGCAGTGTTCGTAGATGAAGACCTGACCGAACTTCGGGTCCATGGATTTGCGGATCAGGGCCATCGAGCCCTTCAGATCCAGCTTCTGCTTGACCGCCTCGCGGCCGCTTTGCAGCAGGGTCGTGACGAAGTCACGCGTGTAGTCCAGCCCCTTGTCGACTTCCTGCGGACTGGTCAAGGCAGGACCGCGGCCCGGAACCAGTTTCTGAGCGCCGAAAGCGCGCAGAGCTTCGAGCGTCGCAGGCCATTCCTCCAGCTGGGCGTCGCCGCAATAGCAGGCCGCGTCGTATTCGACCAGGTCGCCCGAAAACAGCACTTTTTGCGCAGGCAGCCAGACAATGGTGTCGCCCTTGGTATGGCCCGCGCCGACGTGGGCGATGCGCACTTCCAGCTTGCCCAGGAACAGCGTGATTTCCTGGTCGAAGACCAGCGTGGGCCAGGTCAGGCCGGGCACGGTCTCGACACCGGCGAACAGGCGCGGGAAGCGTTCGATTTCCGATTTCATGTCGGCTTCGCCGCGCTCGACGATCATTTCATACGTGCCGCGGCTGGCGATGACCTGCTCGGCGCCTTCCTTGAAGTAGGCCGAGGCGCCCAGCACGCGCACGGCGTGATAGTGCGACAGCACCACGTACTTGATCGGCTTGTCCGTCACCGAACGGATCTTGGCGATCAGATCCTGCGCCATGGCGGGCGTGGCCGTGGTGTCGACGATGAGGACACCATCGTCGCCGATGATCACGCCGGAGTTGGGATCGCCTTCGGCCGTATAGGCGTAGGCGTTTTCGGAAAGTTGAGTCCAGGTGATTTTCTTGGCTTCCAGGTCGGCCTGGGAAGCGAATGCCTTAGCCATGAAGATTCTCCGTCGCATTTGCGTGGTTGAGGGGCTGGGTGAAAAGGAAAAGGTCGATCAGACGACTTGCGCTCTGGCCTGGTCCAGCACGCGCACAAGCTGCGCGATGTCGCCGACGTGATTGGCCAGAAGCAGAAGAAATTTGGCGTCGTGCTCAGGGCCGTCGGCCCCGGCCTGCCCATCGGCCGCGATGCTTGCCGCCTCCTGCAGGACTTTTTTATCGCCGATCAGGTCAGAGAGCAATGCCACGGCCTTGGCATTCAAGGCCACGCTCTGCGCGTGCGCCAGGCCGGTATGGGTTTCGATCAGGCGCTCGTAGAAGGCATCCGGATCGGCGATGTTCGGTTCGATGTTCAGGGTCATGGCGGCTCCACTCATTGCTGCTGCCTGCCGATGGCGCGCCCGATGGCAGCGGCCACCGCGGCCTCGTTCCAGGCGCGCCAGCGCGCGCACAGGTGCTGGTCCGGGCGCAGCAGGTAGAAGGAGCCAGCCTTGGCGTCCAGGCGCCGGGCCAGCACGCCCTGGGCATCCTCGATCGCGGCCACGCCGCAGGGCAAGGCCGTGTCGTCCAGGATCGCCCCGGGCGCCAGAACCAGCAGCCTGTCCAGCGCGACGCCGGGATATGCGAACGCGGCCAGTTGCCCGGCAGCCGTGCGCGCATCTTCGCCCGTGCCGCAGAAATGCAAGCCCGCGAATACGTTGCCGGATATGCGGTCCAGAAACCACGCCGGACTCCCCTGCATCCTGATGGGCGCATCCGGAATGGGGGCGCCGGGCACCACGCGGGAATCGAACGCATCGTCCGCGCTGTCCGGCGTGTTCAACACCGATTCGCGCAGCACCGCGGGAACCGACAAGCGCCCGCTATTGACCAGGCGCCGCGCGAAAGGACAGGTGCGGGCCAGCTTGAGCGTAGCGTCGCGAAAGATGCGCGAGATCGGGGTCTTGGGCGTGATGAAATCGGTCGAGCGCGTGGAGTTCAGGATGTTCTCGTCCGCGGCGTATTCGCGCTCGGACGCATAGCTGTCGAGCAAGGCGTCGGGGGCGGTGCCGTCCAGCACGAGCTTGAGCTTCCAGGCCAGGTTGTCGGCATCCTGGATTCCGCTGTTCGCGCCGCGCGCGCCGAAGGGCGACACGCCATGCGCCGAATCGCCGGCGAACAGGACGCGGCCATGGCGAAAACGATCCATGCGCAGGCACGAGAAGGTGTAGACGCTGACCCATTCCAGCTCGAAATCCACGTCTTCGCCCAGCAGCGCCTTGATGCGCGGGATCACGCGCGCAGGCTCCTTTTCCGCGGCCGGATCCGCGTCCCACCCCAGCTGAAAATCGATGCGCCAGACATCGTCGGGCTGCCGGTGCAGCAGCACCGACTGGTTGGGGTGAAAAGGCGGATCGAACCAGAACCAGCGCTCGGCCGGGAATGGCGCCTTCATCTTCACGTCGGCGATCAGGAAGCGGTCCTTGAAGGTGCGGCCATGGCTTTCCTGCCCCAGGGCGCGGCGCATCGCGCTGCGCGAGCCGTCGGCGGCGACCACGTAGCGGGCATCGAGCGCATAGCGCCCTTCCGGCGTGGCGATGTCCAGCGTGACGCGGTCCGCGCGCTGCTCGATGCCCACCACTTCGTTCTTCCAGCGTATGTCGATGTTGCCGAATTCGGCGGCCCTTTCGGCCAGGTAGCCCTCGACGTAGTACTGCTGCAGATTGATGAAGGCCGGACGCCGGTGACCGGTTTCAGGCAGCAGGTCGAAGGCGTAGACCTGCTCGTCGCGCAGGAACACCTTGCCGACGTTCCAGCACACGCCCTTGTCGACCATACGCTGGCCGCAACCCAGGCGATCGAAGATTTCCAGCGTGCGCTTGGCGAAGCAGATGGCGCGCGAACCTGTGGAGAGGGTGTCGTCGTTGTCCAGCAAAACCACCGGCACGCCCTGCTGGGCCAGGTCGATGGCGGCAGCCAGCCCTATGGGGCCCGCTCCGACGACGGCTACCGGATGCACGCGCTGCGGCACCTCGCCCACGCGGCGGTAGGCGAACTGCAGTTTCTGGTAATCGACGGCCGCTTCGGATTTGCCTTGCATGTCTCGCTCCGAGCTATTTTTATATAATGTTTAATTCATTAAATAATAACGAACCACCCCGGCATTAGGCAAGACCCGTGCGCGGCGATCCCCGCCGCGGAAACGACGGGCGCGCACTGCCGCGGCGCACGGCCTCGCGTGCCGGGCAAGCTTTCGATGGGATCGGGCGCGCGCTGGGCTAGCCGGAGATATAGCCCAGGCGCGAGGACACCGTGGCGGCACATTCAACCAGCACCGTCGCCAGTTCGCCGTCGTAGGACGCCTCGACCGAGCCGCTGGGGCCGATGAGCGTGACGGCCAGCACGATGTTGCGGCTGTGGTCAAAGACCGGGGCGCTCAGGGCGCTGATGCCGGCGACGGGGTCGTCGATGCTGCGAGCCAGTCCGTGGCGCCTGACTTCGGCCAGGCGCGCCTGGACTTCCCGGCGGGTAAAGCGCCGCCGCGAAGCGCCTATCTGCAAGGCACCGGCCTCCTCCAGGGCGATCAGCGATTCGACCGCCGCGGCCGGAAGATAGGCGGCAAAGACCTGTCCCGTCGCGGTCTGCAGCAAGGACATGACCGTTCCAGTACGCATGGTCACATGAATGGCGGCAGTCGCGGGATGGATGTGCACGATGGTCGGCCCCTGGCTGCCTGCGGTCGCCAGCGCGACCGTCTGGCCAAAACGCGACAGTCTCTCGTTCACCAGGGGAATCGCCGTGCGCACCGGATCGCAACGCTGCAGGCTGATGAGTCCCATCTGCAGCGCGAACGGACCGAGCTCGTAGCGTCCCGAGGAGGCATCCTGTTGGATCAGACCCAGATTGCAGTAACTGACCAGGTAAGGATGGGCCTTGGCGGGCGCCATGCCCGCCTTGCGCGCGAGATCCCCCAGGAGCATGGGGCCGCCATGGTCGACCAAGGCGCGCAGCAGCGTGCCGCCGACCTCGATGGACTGGATACCTCTTCGTTCTGTGGCCATGGGAATCGCGATGCAATCGGAGGCGCAATGATACTGCCCTGCAGCCCTGCCCCTTGCTAACATGCGGGTATGAAAGCCCCCTTTCACCACCGCAATCTGCCGCACTTGCTGCTGCACGCGCGCGAGACGCTGATGCAGCATTTCCGCCCCGTACTGAAAGAGGCGGGGCTTACCGAGCAGCAATGGCGCGTGCTGCGCAGCTTGAGCGACACGGGCGCCATCGAGCCCAACCAGATCGCCAAGCACTGCCAGCTCCTGGGACCCAGCCTGACCCGCATCCTCGCCGGCATGGAAGAAACCGGCCTGATCGTGCGCGCGCGCTCGGACGAGGACCAGCGGCGCCAGAAAATCTCGCTCACGGCCAAGAGCCGCAAGCTCATCGAGCGCATGCGTCCCAAGATCGACCAGAAATACCGGGAACTGGAAGCAATGATAGGCAAGCAGTTGCTCGACCGCCTGTATCGCGACATCGACGAGGCGGTCACCTTGGTCAAACAGGGCAAAGGGCCTTCTATTTAGATAACATATTATCTAAATAGAAGGCATCGCCATCGCGCATGGCCGCTTCCAGAAGGCCCGTAACGGCCACCGCCAGCCCGCCGTCACTCGCTGCAGGTTGCTGCGCAGGGGAGGCGCGGCGATCCTCGCTTGGCTGGCGCCCGGCCTCACCCGCGCCGAGGTCATATACGACGCGCACATCACGGTGTCGCAAGCAGCCTTCGATAAAGGGCTTTCGGCGCAGGCCCTACAGCGTCACGGCCGTCGCCGCCAGCACAGCCGCAACCGACGCCGCGAACACCGTCGCGCCCACCAGTTTCCTGCGCTCCAGCTCGGTCCACAACAGCAGACCCGTGAGCGACAGCAAGACCAGGCTCCCCGCGATGGTGTCCGACAACAGCACCCAGGCCATGCCGACGCCGTTGGCACGGTGCAGGTTTTCGATTACGCCCAGCCAGCCCGGCATCACCTGGCGCGCCGAAACCTGGCGGGTCGCGGGCGTGTAATCGGCCTGGATCAGGTAATGCGGCGTGCGAAAGCGTATCTGCCAGTGCTCGGGCAACTGCACCGTCTGGCCGTTCCAGGAGACGGTCTGGCCGGCGCTGCGCGCGACGCGCTCCACGGGCTTGACCAGATTCCATTCGCGCTGCAGCCAGGCCGCCACGTCCGCCGGCTCCTGCGGCACTGTCTCGGGCACTTGCATGCGGATGCGGGTGACGACCGGCGCGGGCGTATCGATCTTCATGACCGCGCGGTGGTTCTGGAAAAAACCGCTGATGCCGAACATCAGGCCCATCGCCGCGCCCCACAAGCCCAGCCAGCCATGCGCCTTGCGCAGCCATTTGATGAAAGCGCCCCGGCGGTGCGCGCGCGCATGCTGCGGGGATTTCTCGGGTGCGCGAGCGACAACGGCTGCCGGGGTGGCGGAATTGATCTGAATCGTGCGTGTCATCTATGCGCCTTTACAACTCGAAGCTTGTGCGCAGCATGATCTGCCGCGAATTGCCAAGCGCGACGAAATACGGATTGACGGCGGACGTGTAGTACACACGGTTAAAGAGATTGCTCACGTTCAACTGGAAGCGCGTCTTGTGGCCGCCTATCCTCGTGTCGTAAGTGGCGAAAGCGTTGAACACGGTATAGGCGGGCAACGTGAAGTAAGGCGTGCCCAATTCGCCCGAGCGCACGCCCACATAGCGCGCACCGCCGCCGATGCGCAGGTTTGCGCCCGCCACCCGGCCGGCGTCATAAGCCAGGTTGAGCGAGGCCGTGTGACGCGCCGCTTGCGCCACGGCCCAGCCGGCGTATAGCGGATCCCTGGTGACCACGGCGTCGATGTAGGCGTAGCTGGCAATCGCGCTCCACCTGGGGCTTATCCTGCCTGTCATGTCGAATTCGATGCCGCGCGAACGGACCGCGCCCACGGCGCGGGCCACGTTTTGCCCGAGCGTGGCGTCATATTGCGATGCCAGCACATTGCGCTTGCGGATGTCGAAAAGCGCGAAAGTGCTGGACAGTCCCTGGGCCATGTCCCACTTGGCGCCGACTTCCCAGGAACGGGATTGTTCGGGCTGCACGGCTGAATCGATCACCACCCCGCCGGCCAGGGCCGCGATACTCATCGAAGGCTTGAGCGATTCGGTGTAGCTGGCGTACAGCGACAGCGCGTCGTTCCACTTGTAGACCACGCCCAGCTTGGGCAGGACCTTGCCGCCGTCGGTATTGGTATTGGCCCTGAAGGGCCGGCCCTTGCCGGCCTGTTCACCCCAGCGCTGGTAGCGCAGTCCGCCCACCAGGATCCATTTATCGGACAGGTGCAGAGAGTCCTGCGCCCAGATCCCCATGCCCCGGTAAGTGTCGGTCTGGTCGCTATCGGAGGCCGACACTGTCGAGGTCTGCGGTTCGCAATCGTAGACCGGGTTGATGTAGCTGAAGGTGCAGGTGGCCGCGTCCCGGGTCAGATCGGCGCGGTAGATTTTTCGGTGTTCGAAATCCGTGCCGAACGTCAATTCGTTGCGCATGCCGGCCACGTCGAATTTGCCGGCCAGAGATGCGGTGAAATAATGGTCGAACGAATCGGCGCCGAAGGTGCCGTTATTGCGGCGTGTCAAGGTGCCGGTCGCGGTATTGACGCCGCTGATCTGCATTTGGTTGGCGTCGTAGGTTTCGTCGTTGTAGTTGTAGCCCACATGTCCGCCCCACTCGCTGTTGAATTGATGATCGGCGGAAAACTGCAGCAGGTTGGACTCGCCCCACATATCGTTGTTGTATGCGTCCAGGCGGCGATCGGCCGGGATGTCCAGCGGCTTGAGCGTGGCCGGATTCAGGGCCGTGCCGCGGTCAAAGGGATAGAGGAAGTTCCGGTGCTGGTAGGACACGGTGACTTGCGTATCGTTGCCTAGCCAGGCCAGCGAAGGCGCGATCAGCGCCTCTCGATGCGTGCCGAAGTTGCGCCAATAGGTCTCGTTGCTAAAGTCGGCGATGAGGCGGTAGGCCAGGCGAGTGTTGACGATGGCCCCGGTGGAATCCAGCGTCACATCGCCGCCGTTCTTGCCCGCGCCGTAAGTTGAGCCGCCTACGCTCAACTCGGTGTGGGGCGTCAAACGCGGCTGCTTGGAGATGACGTTGACAGCGCCACCCGGGTCCATGATTCCGTAGAGTACCGATGAAGGTCCCTTGAGCACCTCCACGTGATCGGTGGTGGCGTTGAGCACGCGTCCCTGCACAATCGGCATGCCGTTCTGAAAGATCGACCAGTCGCGGTTGTCGCCGAAACCGCGTTTGGTGAACGAATCCTCCGTGCCGCCCAGTGTATTGGCCTGCGTAATGCCGCTGATGTTGCCCAGCGCGTCGTCCAGGTTCTGCGGTCGCTGGTCCGATATGACCTGGGCCGGCACGGAAACGACCGCTTGGGGAATTTCCATGACGGGCGCGTCGGTGCGTGTGACGCCCGCGTCTGGCTCCGGGGTATAGCCGTCGATTGCACTGCCCTGGATTTTGACAGCGTCGAGTAGGGCGGGAGACGACGAGGCAGAGGACGCGAGGGCGGAATCGGCCGCCGAGGCCGCGGTCCAGGCCTGGGCCAGCAGAACAGCCAGAGCCACCGGCGCCGCGCGCTTGATCCGCGATGCGCGGATGGGAACAATCGGGAATATCTCGTGTTGCTGCATACGCGCCTTTTTTTCTCTTGCGTGGATTTTGCTTTTTACTGAAATATATTGAGAATCAATCTCATTAATTATATCGATCTGAAAGGAAAATGAAAGCCGGGGGAATTCAGAAGACCTGTACCATCGGAATGCAGGTCCTTTTCATTCGCACAGGCGGCGCACCGGCGCGCCCTTACGCCCTTCTCTCATGAGCCTCGCTTCCCTCGTCAGCATCACCCCCGAAACCCACGGCCTCGAGATCGACCTGGCCTACGCCACGGCCGACAACATCACCGGCCAGCCCATCTACCGCCAGGCGCACTGCCTGCTGCTGGCCCAGGCCGAAGCGGCCCTGCGCCGCGCCGTGAACATCGCCCGTCAGGCCGGCTGCACGCTGCGCATCTTCGATGCCTACCGTCCGCCCCAGGCGCAGCAAGCGCTGTGGAACTTTTTGCCCGATGCGCGCTACGTGGCCGATCCCAGGCAGGGTTCGAACCACAGCCGCGGCACGGCGGTGGACCTGACGCTGATCGACACCGACGGACAGGCGCTGGACATGGGCACCGGCTTTGACGACATGACGCTGGCGTCGGCCCATTTCCATGACGGCCTGCCGCAGGCCATACAGCGCAACCGTCTGCTGCTGCTGGGCATCATGAACGCCGCGGGCTTTGCGCATATCTCCAGTGAGTGGTGGCATTACGAACTGCCCGGCTCGCGGACCGCCTTGCCCTTGATCGAAGACGGCGCCGGGCATACGCTGCGCCTGATGTAGGTTCACCCAGGTTTTCACAACGACACCCGGAGCTTCCATGAAACTGGCATTTGGCGCGGCATTGCTGCGATCGACAACACTGGCCTGTGCGTTGGTGGCGACCCTGGCCACCGCGCAGCCGGCCCGGGCCGGCACACCCAAGGACATGCTGGTGATGGCCACCATGCTCGACGAGTTCTCGACCCTGGATCCAGGCGAGGTCTACGAGCTGATGCCCGAGGAATACGTCGCCAACACCTACGATCGCCTGGTGCGGGTCGACCTGTCCGACCCCTCGCATTTCAAGGGTGACGTGGCGCAATCGTGGACGGTGAGCAGCGACGGCCTGACCTACACCTTCAAACTGCGCCCGGGCCTGAAATTCCATTCGGGCAACCCCTTGTCGGCCGACGACGTGGCCTGGTCCATCCAGCGCTGCGTGCTGCTCGACAAGGGCGCGGCCGCGGTGCTGCAAGGCATAGGCCTTACCGCCGCGAACGTGCGCCAGAACGTGCGCAAGATCGACGACCAGACGGTCAGCATCACCACCGACCACGTCTATTCGCCGACCTTCGTGCTCAATGTGCTGGGCGCCTGGCCCGCCTCGGTAGTGGACCGCAAGCTGCTGGAGCAGCATGAACAGAACGGCGATTTCGGCAACGCCTGGCTGCGCACGCACGAAGCCGGATCGGGCATCTTCAAACTGGTGAAGTGGACCGCCAACGACAGCCTGATCCTGCAGCGCTACGATGCCCATGCCGACCCGGCCCTGCTCAAGCGCATCGTGCTCGAGCATGTGCCCGAGACGTCCGGGCAGCGCCTGATGCTCGAGAACGGCGACGCCGACATCGCCCGCAATCTGGGCGATAACGACATCGACGCGCTGGCCAAGAACGGCAAGGCCAAGTCGCTGGCCGTGCCGCAGGCCACGCTGCTGTACCTGGGCCTGAACGTGAAGAATCCCTACCTGGCCAGGCACGATGTGCAGCAGGCCATCAAGTGGCTGATCGACTACCAGGGCATCCAGGACCACATCGCCAAGCACACCTACAAGGTCCACCAGACCTTTCTTCCCGAAGGCTTTCTGGGTGCGATCGACGATAACCCGTATCACCAGGACGTGGCCCGCGCCAAGTCCCTGCTGGCCAAGGCCGGCCTGCCCAATGGCTTTAAGGTGACCATGGATGTGCGCAACGGCTACCCCTACGGCGACATCGCCCAGGCGATACAGGCCAATCTGGCGCTGGCCGGCATCCAGGTCGAGCTCATACCGGGCGACAACAAGCAGACCTTGGCCAAGTACCGCGCGCGCAAGCACGACATCTACATCGGCGAATGGTCGGCCGACTACATAGACCCGCACAGCAATGCGCAGGGGTTTGCCTGGAATCCGGACAATTCCGACAATTCCCCCTACAAGATGCTGGCCTGGCGCAACGGCTGGAACATCCCGCAGCTGACCAAGGAAACCGACGCGGCCCTGACCGAACCGTCGGCGCAGCGGCGCGCCCAGCTCTACGAGATCATGCAAAAGCAGATGCTGGCGAACTCGCCTTTCGTCATCATGTTCCAGCGCGTCTCGCAAGTAACCATGCGTCCGGGCGTGAGCGGCATCGAAGTCGGACCGATCAACGATCTGGTTTCGTACCGCCATCTGACCAAGCAATGATGCCGGGCAAGGCGGCAATGCGCTGGGCGCTGCGCGCCGGCGGCGGGGCGCTGACGCTGGCGGCCACCTTCGCCGGCCTGCTGGCCGTGACGTTCTTCATCGGCCGCAAGGTGCCCATCGACCCGGTACTGGCCGTGGTGGGCGATCACGCCTCGGCCAGCGCCTATGCCGCGGCGCGCGCGCAGATGGGGCTGGACCGGTCGCTGCCCGTGCAATTCGCACTGTATGTGCGCGATGTGTTGCACGGCAACCTGGGCATGTCGCTGCTCACGTCCAATCCGGTGCGCAACGACATCCTGCGCGTGTTCCCCGCCACGCTCGAGCTGGCCACGCTAGCCATATTCATCGGCATACTGGTGGGCGTGCCGCTGGGCGTGGTGGCCGCCACGCATCACAATCGCGCCATCGACCACGTCGCGCGCTTGGTCGGACTGATAGGCAGCTCGATGCCTATCTTCTGGCTGGGCCTGATGGGCCTGCTGCTGTTCTACGCCAAGCTGCACTGGGTGGCCGGCCCCGGCCGCATCGATCCGGCCTACGACGGCATGGTCGACACGCGAACCGGCAGCCTGCTGATCGACGCATTGCTGGCAGGCGAATGGGACGTCTTTCGCAATGCGCTGGCGCACATTGTGCTGCCGGCCTGCCTCCTGGGCTATTACTCGGTCGCGTACCTGAGCCGCATGACGCGCGCCTTCATGCTCGAACAGCTGGGACAGGAATACATCATCACCGCGCGGGTCAAGGGCGTGCCCGAACGGCGCGTGGTGTGGCGTCATGCCTTGGGCAACATCGCCGTGCCGCTGTTGACCATCGTCGCGCTGGCCTACAGCAATCTGCTGGAAGGCTCTGTGCTCACCGAGATCGTCTTTTCCTGGCCGGGCATCGGTTCGTACCTCACTGGCGCGCTCATGAACGCCGACATGAACGCCGTGCTGGGCAGTACGCTGACCATCGGCGCCCTGTTCATTCTCATCAACCTGATCACCGATATGCTGTATCGCGTCTTCGACCCGCGGGTGCGCACATGAAGCCTGCGACCGGCACTGCTACGGACACGCGCCGCCGCGCCTGGCTCCTGAACGCCGAGCCCGCCACGCGCGCGCAGGCGATGCTGGGCCAGGCCTACCGGCGCTGGCGCCGGCTGGCCGCCAACCCCCTGTCGTTGTGCGGCCTGGCGGTGCTGGCGCTGCTGGCCCTGACCGCCTTGATCGGCCCGCTACTGCCGCTGCAGGATCCGCTCAGGCAGGTCCTGGCCGACCGCCTGCTGCCGCCCGGCAGCCCCAGCCACTGGCTGGGCACCGACGAGCTGGGCCGCGACATCCTTTCGCGGCTGGTGCATGGCGCGCGGCTGACGCTGGCTATCGCCGTGCTGGTGGTCGTGGTGGTGGTGCCCATCGGCCTGCTGATCGGCACGGCGGCAGGATTCTTCGGCGGCTGGGTCGACCGCGTGCTGATGCGCCTGACCGACATCGCGCTGGCTTTTCCAAAGATCGTGCTGGCCTTGGCGCTGGCGGCCGCGCTGGGACCCGGCGTGTTCAACGCGGTGCTCGCCATTTCGATCACGGCCTGGCCGGCCTATGCCCGGCTGGCGCGCGCGGAGACGCTGCGCCATGCCCGCGCGGACTTCATTCACGCCGCCCGCATGCAGGGCGCGTCGCGCCTGCGCCTGCTGCTGCGCTACATCATGCCGCTGTGCGCCTCGTCGGTGATCGTGCGGGCCACGCTGGACATGGCCGGCATCATCCTGAGCGTGGCGGGACTGGGTTTCCTGGGACTGGGCGCCCAGCCTCCCAGTCCGGAATGGGGCTATATGGTCGCCTCGGGCCGCAACGTGCTCCTCGACGCCTGGTGGGTCTGCACGCTGCCCGGTTTGGCCATCCTGATCGTGAGTCTGGCCTTCAATCTGTTGGGCGACGGCCTGCGCGACGTCTTCGATCCGCGCCACGGAGATTGAGAATGCAAGCGTCTCGATGTTCGCCGGATCCACGGCCCGAATCGATACCCGCATGCCGCGGGCACGCGCCCGGCGCGCTCTGCGATATCGACCTGCTGCAGATAGCCTTTCCCGGCCCCGACCGGCAATGGACGCCGGCCGTGCGCGGTGTGTCGCTCACCCTGGCGCCGGGTGAGCGGCTGGGCATCGTCGGTGAATCGGGTTCGGGAAAATCCCTCACCGGCCGCGCGCTGCTGGGACAGCTGCCACCTGCGGCGCGCATGTCGGCCCAGACTCTGCGCTATGCGGGTCGCGACCTGCTCGCCATGCCCGCAGCCGAACGTCGCCGGCTGTGCGGACAGGAAATGGGCATGATCCTGCAGGACCCAAAATACTCGCTCAACCCGGTGATGACCGTGGGCAGGCAGATGCGCGAGGCCTGGGCGCTGCGCAATCCCGGCATGAAGCGGCGCGAGATGGACGAACGGGTGCTGGCCTCGCTGGATGCGGTGCGCATCCGCGACCCCAGGCGGGTGGCGGCCTCCTATGCGCACGAGCTCTCCGGCGGCATGGGACAGCGCGTGATGATCGCCATGATGGCGGCCAACGGCCCGCGTCTGCTGGTGGCCGACGAGCCCACCAGCGCGCTCGACGTGCTGGTGGCCATGCAGGTGCTGGACGTACTGGACGACATGGTCGCCCGGCACGGCACCGGCCTGATCTTCATCAGCCACGATCTGCCCCTGGTGGGCGCCTTCTGCGACCGCGTGGCGGTGATGTATGCCGGCCGCATCGTGGAAACCTGCGCGGCGTCCGAGCTGCGCCAGGCGCAACACCCCTATACCCGCGCCCTGCTCGCCGCCAGTCCCACACTGATGGACCAGCCCGAGCGTCTGCCCGTGATACAGCGCGACCCGGCATGGCTGCAGGCCGAGCAAGCGAGCAAACCATGATCGACGTGCAGGATGTGAGCATCTGCTTCCCCGGCCGCGGCGGTCCGGTGCAGGCGGTGCGCGGCGCCCGCTTCCAGGTCGCCGCGGGCCAAGCCTACGGCCTGGTGGGCGAATCGGGCTCGGGCAAGACGACGCTGTTGCGCGCCATCGGCGGACTGATGCCGCTGGACACCGGCCGCATCGTGCTCGAGTCCCAGCCCGGCCCGCAATCGGAGCGGCGCCTATCGCGCCAGGCGCAGATGGTCTTCCAGGATCCCTATGCGTCCTTGCATCCGGGCTTTACCGTGGACCGCACCCTGCGTGAACCCCTGGCCATCAACGGCATGGACCGGCACGACGAACGCATCGCCCAGATCCTGCATTCGGTGGGCCTGGAGCCGACCTTGCGCTTTCGCTATCCGCATCAGCTATCCGGCGGACAGCGCCAGCGGGTCGCCATCGCCCGCGCGCTCATCGTCGAGCCCCGCGTGCTGCTGCTGGACGAACCGACCTCGGCGCTGGATGTCTCGGTACAGGCAGAAATTCTCAACCTCCTGCGCGTGTTGCACCGTGAGCGCGGCCTGACGCTCATCCTGGTCAGCCACAACCTGGCCGTGGTGGGTTTTCTATGCTCGCGCATCGCGGTCATGCGCCAGGGCGAGATCGTCGAGCACACGACCACCGAGGCGCTCCGGCAGGGACAGGCCGCCCACGAATACACGCGCAGCCTGCTGCAGGCCGCCCAGGGCTATCGCCGCCGTACGGCATGAGCGGATAGCGGCAAGGCCTGCAAGACGGGGCGGCGCGGGAATCGCAGCGCCCGTAAGCCGGTTCGCGCTCAGTCGTCCGCCCTGATGGTCGTGCGGATCCCGAGCTGGCCGGCCATTTCGTCTATGGCGCCGGGCAGGCCCTGCGGACCGGGTCCGGGCCCAGGACCGGACGGCATGTCGTCGGCGGCCACGACGCGATCGCGGCCCTGGGCCTTGGCGGCATACAGTGCCGTGTCGGCGCGCCGCATCAGATTTTCCATGGGTTCGCCGGCGCGGTATTCGTCCACCCCCGCGCTGAATGTGAAAACCGGCACGGCGTCGTCCACCGTGCGGGAATAATCGTCGCGCAGGCTCACGCGCAAGATGTCGAGCCTGGAGGCCGCCTCCTGCCGATGCAGACCCGGGAACATGATGACGAACTCCTCTCCGCCCAGGCGGCCGAACACATCGGCCTCGCGCAGCGAGGAAACGATAAGCTGGCCCACGCGCGTAAGGACCAGATCACCCATCGCGTGCCCGTACTGGTCGTTGATGGATTTGAAGTGATCCAGATCGACGATGGCCACCGAAAACACGCCGCTGGCCTTGCTCGTCTGCTCGATCACCGCGTGCAGCCTGGCGAAGAAGCCGCGCCGGGTCAGCGCCCCGGTCAGTTCGTCCTGGTTGACCCAGTACTCCAGGCGCTCGGTCATGTCGTCATGCGCGAGCATGGCCATGCCGATCGACAGCGCGGGCAGGACCAGCAGCAACGTGAATACAAAGGCGATATTCACGGGCGTGGGCAGCAGCAGCGTCGTCTGATGCATCGCGCCGATGCCGTAGGCGACACCCCGTATCACGCTGACCAGCACACCCAGGGCAAGAACGCCCAGCATGAAACCGTAGGCATAGAACGGGCGCTTGGGCTTGCGGTGGGCCCAGACGAGCCAGCCCATGCCGGCATACATGCAAACGAAGAAAATCGAAAAGACGACGACACGGGCATCGAAATCCTGTTCGATATTGTTCCAGTAGCAGATAGCCGCGATCGCGATCAGCAGGCCCAGGTATGGCAACAGCATTGCCGGCGGCCGTCGGAAAAACTGCCGACATCCCTGGTAGCCCTGCACGATCGCGCAGCAAAACAGCGCATTGCCCAGGACCACCAGCAGGAAACTCGAACTGGCATCGCGCAATGCATAAAGAAGCATGCCGGCAATGGCCAATAGGTTAGCCGCCATCCAGCGGCTGATGCCGGGGATGCCCGCATGACGCAGCGATCCGAAAATCGCCAGGCTCATGAAATTGGCCAACGTCATGACCGCAAACAGGATGCTGAGAGAAGTGAGCATGGCCCACCGCGGCAAAACTCGGTTTATCGAACTTCTGACACATTCTATAACGTATTCACACAACCAGGCCGTGGCCGGCCGCACCTTGCCACCGGGAAATCCCTAGCTAGCCCCCACTGCCAGCCCATCCTATTTTTTAGGATTGATGCACGTGCATATAAATGGCCGGGCAGTCCTTGTTTCACCGCTCGGCCCATAACGGGAACTGACAATGAAAGTAGCGATCCTCGGCGGCGGACACGGCTGCTATGCGGCAGCAGCGGACTTCACCCTGCGCGGCCACGAGGTCCGCATGTGGCGCCGCCAGGCCGCGCAGCGCGTGCAAGACTATGCCATCGCCATGAAGGACAAAAATGGCGAGCACGACCTGCGCATCGCGCTCTATACCCCCGACATCGGCGAGGCCGCGCGCGACGCCGATCTCATCGTGGTTCCCACGCCGGCCTTCGCCCAGGAAGACATCGCGCGCAAGCTGGCGCCTCATCTGCAGGATGGCCAGGTGGTGTTCCTGCCGCCGGGAACTTTCGGCAGCCTGGTGATGTGGCGCGTCCTGCGCCAGGCTGGCAACCGGGCCGAGGTGGCCTTCTGCGAAACCGGCACGCTGCCCTACCTGGCGCGCAAACACGGCGAGCAGCAGGTCACCCTTACGAGCTACGCCACGCGCCTGCCCACCGGCGTGTTCCCGGCCCGCTTGTCCGATCGCGCATACGCGGTGCTGCGCCAGGGCTACCCCATCGAGCCGGTGGAAGATGCGCTGTCCGGCGCGCTGATGAACGCCGGACCCATCATCCACCCGCCGCTCATCCTGATGAACGCCGGTCCCCTGCAGCACTTTCCGTCCTGGGACATCCACAACGAAGGCACGCAGCCGGCCATCCGCGCGGTGGCCGACATGCTCGACCAAGAGCGTATCGGCGTGCGCGAAAAGCTGGGCTACGAGACGCCGCACTTTCCCCTGCGCGATCATTACGTCGGCGACCGGTGGATGTACGGCGATGCGCACCAGCGCCTGGTCGAGAGCGGGGACTGGCGCGAAAACATCGACCTGATGACGCATCGCTATATGACCGAGGACGTGCACTACGGCCTGGCCTTCCTGGTGTCGGTGGCCGACTGGTGCGGCGCCTCGGCGCCCATTGCCAGCGGCCTGCTCGCCATTGCCGGCGCCATCGGCGGCAAGGACCTCAAGCGGGGCCCACGTACCATGGGCGCGCTGGGCCTGGCCGCGATAACGCCCGATGAACTCAAGCGCAGACTGGCCACCGGGGAAGGGCTGTGAACGGCGCGCCCATCGCGGCATTCGGTACCGGACGCATGGGCCGAGGTATCGCGGCGGCCCATGCCCTGGCCGGGCAGGACTTCGCCCTGATCGATCTGCGCCCGCGCACCGCCCAGGCCTGGCAGCGCCTGCAAGATCAAGCGCGCGCCGAACTGCAGGGCATGTTCGACACGATGCTGTCGCTGGGCTGCATCGATCCGACCGCCGCACAAGCCGCCCCAGGCAGGGTGACGCTGGTAGGCCGCGACGACGCCCCCGCCGCGCTGGCCTCGGCCTGCCTGCTCTTCGAAGCCGTACCGGAGACCCTGGACGCCAAGCGCGAAGCCCTGGAATTCGTGGGCCGACACACGGCGACGGGTGCCATCGTCGCCTCGACCTCATCGACCATGCTGGCCGGCGAACTGTCCGCGCTGATTCCGCATCCGGAGCGCTTTCTCAACACGCACTGGCTCAATCCCGCCTATCTGATCCCGCTGGTTGAAGTCGCGCCGCACGCGGGCACCTCGGCTTGCGTGCTCGAGCGCGCGCTGGCCGCACTGAAGACAGCCCGCAAGATACCGGTGGTGTGCAACGACAGGCCCGGCTACATCGTGCCGCGCCTGCAGACCCTGGTCATGAACGAGGCGGCCCGCATGATCGAGGAAGGCACCGCCACGGCGGCCGACATCGACCAGGCTATCCGCTACGGGTTCGGGCCGCGCTATGCGGCTATGGGTGTGGCCGAATTCATCGACTTCGGCGGGCTAGACATCCTCTACCACGCGAGCCGCTATCTGAGCGCGCACCTTGACCCCGTGCGCTATGCCGCGCCCAGGATCATCGAGGAGAAAATGCAGGCCGGCGAACTGGGCGTGAAAACCGGACAGGGCCTCTATACCTGGGAAGCGGGGAAGGTGCAGCGTTTTCAGCAGGACGCGCTGGCGCGCATGGCGCGCATCCTGGCGCTGAACACGCAAGAACACGCAGCACAACGAAAGTAAGGTGTACGCCGTCTACGCATCATCGCTGTCATCGAAGTGGCGCCCGACATGCTGATGGAGCGCCTGCGCAGGGCGTTCACGCATTGGGCCGACACGCTGCAACCGGAACAGGAGGGCTGCAATGCACGGCCTGCTCGCCCAGGCGCGGCGTTCGCTCCCGATCGCGGAGTTCGCGAAATATGGCCCCATCTTGCCCGTGATCGGCCTGCCGGCGATTTGGCCGGCGGCATGTCTGGCCAGCCTCGTGCCCGCCGGACTCGTGCCCTCGCCTGGGGCCATCGCGCCGCGGGTGCGCGTTGCCTCGCCCCCCAAGATCGCCCTGGTCGTAGCCAACGTCGTCTTTCTGCTGATATGGGCCGCGCTGCACAGCCTGCGCTCTGTGCCACCCAAGCCGGTGTGGGCCGCGCAGGCCGCGGCGGCAAGCCGCGCCGCCATCGTCCTGCCCGTCACGTTGCCCTCGGCCCCGGGACCGCGATACTCACCGGCTGCCGCATCGCGCTGGTGATCGCATACCTCAACCTGTTCCTGGCGGAAATGATCTCGTCCAGCGATGGACTGGGCCACTTACTGATGACGGCGACGCGATCCTACGGGGTGGTAGACAGGTTCGTGCCCCAGGTGCTGATTTCAGTCATCGGACTGACGCTGAGCGCATCGCTACAATTCGCGCGACGCCGACTTGCCGCAGCCCCCTGAATCATGCCCGCCTCCGCCTATCCGGGACACGACCGGTTCTTGCCTTACCTGATCAACCGGACCGCCACGCAGATCAACCGCCGCCTGTTCGACATCCTCGACCAGAACGGGCTGACCATGACGCATTGGCGCGTCCTGGCTTTCCTGTCCGGCCAGGACGGACTGAGCATCGGCGAACTGGCCCAGGCCACCATGACCGAACAGTCCACGCTGTCGCGTTCGCTGCGCACACTGGAAGGCCGCGGCTACGTGCGCCGCCTCGGCGGCAGCACCGACACCCGCACGGTGCACGTGTACTTGGAACCCCTGGGCCGCAGAACCTTCGAGTCCATGTTAGAGCCCGCCCTGGCGCTGGAGGCCATCTACATGAAAGGCATCAGCGAGAGGGACCGGCAGACGCTGCGCAGGCTGCTGCTCAAGGTATTGGCCAACTGCGAAGAGTAAACCCCAAACGCAGGCTTTAGCCCACCGCCAGCACCACGCAGGCCGCCACCAGGCAGTAGATGCCGAAGAAATGCCAGCGGCCTTGCTCAAGCCACTTTGACAGCCAGCGTAGCGCCAGCAGGCCGGCCAGGAAGCTGAACACCATGCCCACCAGGCTGGGACCTATCAAGTGCATCGTGTTCACGGCATGGCCGCTGTCGACCGCCTGGACATGCGCGGCCTGATACAGGCGCCAGGCCTCTTTGGCGATGACCGGCGGGGTTAGCACCACGGCCAGCGCGAAGCTGAATTCTTCGGCACGGCGGCGCGATACGCCCATGGCCAGGCCGGTGGAAATCGTAGCCCCCGAACGCGAAAAACCGCGAAAAGGCAGGCACAGCCCCTGCACGGCGCCGATCCAGATGCTGCTACGCAGCGTCAGGTCGTCCGAACGTTCGCGGATGCGGGCGGCCAGGATGATGAGCACGCCCGCCGCAATCAGCGATACCGCCATCAGCGTTGTATTGCCGAACAGGTGTTCGATTTCGAAGCCCGACGCATTGCGAAAGACGACGCGCTTGATGATAAAGAGCAGCGCCAGACCGACGACGCCCGTGGCCGCGGTTGCCGCGACGATGCGCAGCGCGTTGGTGCGAAAGGCCGAAAGCGACGAAAAATACGTGGCGACCCAGGCCTTCCAGAAGTAGACGATGGCCGCGAACATGGTGCCGGTATGCAGCATAACCAGCAGCATGGTCATCTCGGGCGTGGTGGGGTCTAGGCCCATCAACTTTTCGGCCACGATCACGTGCGCCGAACTGGAAACGGGCAACAGCTCGGCTGCCCCCTGGACGATGGCCAGAATCAATATCTGTAGAAAATGCAAATCCATATTCGTGGCGTTCCTGTTCATGGCCCGCGCGCAAGGTCTCGCGGACGCGCCGAAGTTTACGCCATGCCCAGGTTCAATCGAGAAAAATGGCTTTCTTCCAGCCGTTTATTCCCGCGACTGTGAGGGCGAAAACTACCCTATAAGTGAAACAAATTATTCCAAAAGCCGCCCGGGAGGCAACTCATGGCTCAAATCACTCATCCCTCGTCCTCCGCACGCGGCACGGTCGTGCGCATGCGCCCGGGCTGGCTGGCCGTGCGCTCGATGTCCTGGAAATTGGTGACCGCTACGCTGCTGGTCACCATTCTGGTCATGGGCCTGGCGGCCGGGGTAATGGCTTGGCAAAGCCGCCAAAGCGCTACCGCCAATGTCGAGCGGGAAATGCAGGCAGCGCTGGCCAATGCCGATGAATCCCTGCAGCTGGTGTTCACGACGGCAAGCCAGAGCGCCGCTTCGCTGATGCCCGTATTCGTGAAGACGCTGGGAGGAGAGCCCAAGCTGGACGGCACCACGGTGGCTACCGGCGCCGCAAGCGCCGCGCCGCGCCTGGTTGCCGGCGGCCAGACCATCAATGCCAACGATGCGGCACTGCAACATGTACACGACTTCACCAACGCCGACCCGGCCGTCATGCTCAAGACCGAAGGCGCCTGGATGCGCGCCGCCACCTTGCTGCGCGACGCCAAGGGCCAGCCGATTTTCGGCACCAAGCTCGCGCCCAACGACATCATGTCCAGGGCGCTGGATACTGGCAAGCCGGCAGAGGGACTGATCGATCGCTTTGGCAAGTGGTATGCCATGAGCACCAAGCCCTTGCTCGACGAGCACGGGAATATCTATGCCGGCCTGACCATGCGCGTCGACGTCAACGACCAGGTGCAGCGCCTGCTTGCCTGGGTCAACAAAGCCCGCGTGGCTGATTTCGGTACGCTGGCGGTGCTGCGGCCCTCCAACGACGGAAAGGCCTGGTCGTACCTGGCGGGCGACGGCATGAAGCCGGGCGAATCGTTGGACAAGGTCGTGCTGCCCGAGGTGCGCGCACTGATTACAGGCAGCGAGTCGGGTTCCGCCGAAGTCGACATGCGGGGCGACGGCCACACCGACTTCATCGCCTGGCGCCGCATCCCGCACTGGAACTGGCTGATGGTGGCACACGGCAAGAGCGCGGACTTCCTGGCCGCCAGCAACAAGGTGATTCACATCCAGCTGGCGATGCTGCTGGTCGGCGCGGTGCTGATTGCCGGCCTGGTGGGCTGGCTCGCCGCCAGCACGCTGCGGCCCATGCGCGGCGTCATCAACAGCATGATGCGCCTGGGCCAGGGCGACCTGAGCGAACCCCTGCCGGCAGTGCCCTCGACCTCGCGCAACGAGATCCACCGGCTTTTCGACAACCTGCGCCGCACCCAGGAAAACCTGGCCAAGGTCGTGCATGCCGTGCGCTCCGGGGTCGACGAGATCAACGTCGGCGCGCGCGAGATCGCCGCCGGCAACATCGATCTTTCATCGCGCACGGAACAGCAGGCCGCCTCGCTGGAAGAGACAGCCGCCTCAATGCAGGAATTCGCCTCGACGGTCAAGCACAATGCCGAGAACGCGCAGCAAGCCAACCAACTGGCCAACACGGCCTCGGGCGTGACGACCCGGGGCGGCGCGGCCGTGGCGACCGTGGTGGACACCATGTCGGCCATCTCGGCCAGCTCGCACAAGATCGCCGACATCGTCTCGGTGATCGAGGGCATCGCATTCCAGACCAATATCCTGGCCTTGAATGCCGCGGTGGAAGCGGCGCGCGCGGGCGAACAGGGCAAGGGCTTCGCGGTGGTGGCAGGCGAAGTGCGCACGCTGGCCCAGCGCAGCGCCCAGGCCGCCAAGGAAATCAAGCAGCTCATCCAGGACTCGGTGAACAAAGTCGAGGCCGGCGCCACGCAGGTCCAGCACGCGGGCGCAACCATGCAGGAAATCCTGACTTCGATCCGCCGCGTCACCGACATCATGAGCGAGATCTCCGGCGCCTCGAAGGAGCAGTCGCAAGGGATACAGCAAATGAGCCAGGCCATCTCGCAGATGGACGAAACCACCCAGCAGAATGCAGCGCTGGTGGAAGAGGCGGCGGCGGCGGCCGGCTCGCTGGAAAGCCAAGCCAACCGCCTGGCTCAAGCGGTATCGGTGTTCAAGCTCGACACCCGCACCCTGACCGTTCTGGAGAACGGCGTGGACGCAGCGCGGGAGCCGGCCCTGGCGCTGGCGCACGGCGCCGCGGTATAGCGCCTGCCGACACCGGAGGCCGCGGCAGGCAGGGCGGCGGACCCGGCGTGAGCGGGCTATATTGAGGCACAGCGGCGCGACTGCGCCGCCTGTCTCTTTACGCGCAGGAACCGCCGATGAAACGCAGAAATTTCCTCGTCCAAACCCTGGCCGGCAGCGCAGCGCTGCTGGCCCGCCCGGCCGCGGCGCAGCAAGCCGGCCACGCCATGCCCGGCATGGGGCAGATGCCCGGCATGAATCGCGCGCCCGCGGTGGTTCCCGTCGAACCGGCGCCCCCGCCGCCGCCGCCCGCCCCGCTCGCCGCGTCCGATGCCTTGCCGTCGGGCGCACCGCTGCCCGCCTTGTTCAAACTTCCCAACAGCGTGTCCAACACGGCTGCGCAACCGCGCCTGTTCCGTGCCGCGCTGGCCGCGCAGCCGACCACGCAGACGTTCATCGACGGCAAGGACACCGCCATGTGGCAATACACGGCGGGCGTGAACGAATCGCCGGACGGCATCGCCGGGCCGCTCATCGACGTGCGCGAAGGCGACAGAATTGAAATCCGCTTCGACAACCGCCTGCCGGAACCTTCGACCATACACTGGCATGGCCTGCCCGTGCCGCCGGACCAGGACGGCAATCCGCAGGACTTCGTCGTCCCGGGCGCCGCGCGCATCTACCAGTTCACCCTGCCGCACGGTTGCGCCGGCACCTATTGGTACCACCCGCATCCACACATGCAAACCGCCGAGCAAGTATTCCGCGGCCTGGCCGGCCCCATCATCGTGCGGGCTGCCAACGATCCGCTGGCCACCTGGCCCGAAAAGCACCTGTTCTTCACCGATCTGCGCCTGGACATCGACGGCAACATCCCGCCCAACGGCCTGCTAGATTGGATGAACGGCCGCGAAGGCCAATACGTGCTGGTCAACGGCGCCCTGCGGCCGCAAATCACGGTGGACGGCGACCAGCGCTGGCGCATCTGGAACGCCTGCAACGCCCGCTACCTCAAGCTGGCATTCAGCGATCACCGCGCCTTCACACAGGTCGGCACCGACGGCGGCCTGCTCAAGCGTCCCATTCCGGGCATCAGAACGCTGCTGTTGCCGCCGGGCGCGCGCGCCGAGATCATCGTTCAGGCAGGCGCTGCAAATTCGCAGGCCGCGCTGCTGGCCCTGGCCTACAACCGCGGCAAGATGAGCCTGTCAGGCAAGGTACCGCCCGAAACCGACCACGTGCTGGCGCAGGTGCAGTTCGCCCCCTCGGCGGACGGCGCGCGCGCCCTGCCCGCCTGGCTGCGCGCCATCGAGCCGCTGGGCAAGCCCGTCGATCAAAAGACCGTGATGATGACCGAGCAGATGGACATGCGGCACATGCATGCCCAGGGTCCGATGGGCCTGCCCGGCGGCATGCGCTTTCTGATCAACAACCAGAGCTTCGATCCCAACCGCATCAATATGACGAGCCAGCGCAACGAGGTGGAAACCTGGGCCGTGCAGAACTTCACCGGTATGGACCACCCCTTCCACCTGCACGGCACGCAGTTCCAGGTGCTCGACCGCACCTACGAAGGCAAGACCGTGCCCGAACCCTTTCTCGCCTGGCGCGACACGGTCAACCTGCGCCCCAGCGAAGTCGTGCGCATCGCCACCGTGCAGCGCATGGCGGGGCTGCGCATGTTCCACTGCCATATCCTGGAGCACGAGGACCTGGGGATGATGGGCGTGCTGCAGGTCGAGTGAAGTACCCGACTGCTGCGTCAGCGATACTGCAGGCGCATGAAGCTGGCCACACTGGCCAGCCCCGCGAACAAGGCGCCCAGCCAAAGAGCCGCCAGCGCGCCGTATGCGCTGGACACATGCAGACAAGCGGCCACCATGGCCGCGCCGCAGGACTGGCCCAGCAGCCGCACCGTCCCCACCATCCCGCTGGCCCCGCCGCTGCGCTCGACCGGGGCCGACGTCATGATGGCGCGGATGTTGGGCGACTGGAAAAAGCCGAAACCCGCGCCGCAAAGCATCATGCGCCAAAGGATGTCCGGCACCGAGGGCTGATGCGGCAGCAAGGCCAGCGAGACCATGCCCAGGCACAGCAGGGCCAGGCCCACGCCGCCCAGCATCCCCGATGAATAGCGGTCGGACAGGCGGCCGGCGATGGGCGCGGCCAGCGCGACGACCACCGACCAGGGCGTAATGAGAAAACCCGTTTCGATCTGCGTATAGCCCAGCACCTGCTGAAATAAAAAGGGCAAAGACACGAAAGCCAGCGCCTGCGTGGCGAACGAACATACGCCCGTCAGCGCCGACAGCGCGAACACCGGCAGCCGCAGCAGGTCGACCGCCAAAATCGGCGCCGTCATGCCCGACTGACGGCGCAACAGCAGCACCAGAAATGCCAGGGTCAGCACGAACTCGCCGGCCACCCGGCCCCACCCCTGCGCATGGGCAGCTTCGTTGAGCGTAAAGATCAGCAATGCGAAGAACGCCGAACATAGCAGCCCGGCGGCATAGTCGAAAGACGCTCTGCCGCGCGGCGTGGCGGGCAGCGAACGCAGCCCCAGGTATACCGCCAATATGCCCGTGGGCACGTTGACCCAGAACAGCCAGTGCCAGCTCGCCAGGGAGAGGATCAGCGAAGCGATCGTCGGCCCCGAGGCAAACGAAATGCCCACGACCAGTGCGTTGATGCCGGCTGCCCGGCCCATCTGGTTCGAGGGATAGACGAAACGCAGCATGGCGGCGTTGACCGACATCACCGCGGCGGCGCCAAAACCTTGCAGTACCCGCGCAACGACCAGCCACTCCAGCGAGGACGACAGGCCGCAGAACAGCGAAGCGAGGGTGAAGATGACCAATCCCGACATGATCACGCGCCGATGGCCGACGATTTCGCCCAGCCCGGCCAGGGGCAACAGGCAGGCGGCCATGATCAGCTGATAGGCGCTGACGATCCACACCGACATCGACTCGGTCGTGGCGAGATCGTGCGCCATGGTGGGCAGCGCCGTGTTCGCAATGGCCGTATCCAGGCTGGACATGCACACGCCCAGCATCAGCGACAGCATCGCGCTCAATCGCTCGGCGGCGGGAACCCCCTCTCCTGCGGGATAGACCTGGGTACGTGCAAAACGCAGCGACATGGCAAAGAATCGAGGGCGGAACAAGGTTCGCGGCAGAACCCCGTAGCCGTGCTGCCCGGGGCATATTACTCTTGGCCGAGCCTGGGACGCGTGCTTACCGGATTTTCTCGAAAAGCCGATATGGCCAGCCGCATCGACCCTTCTCGAAGGGAATGCGGCGGCGCAAATAGCAAACGCCGCTTACACGGCGTTGGAGATGGGCGCCCATCAAGTGGCATTGCACTTGCCCGATGTATGGCGCTCTGTGGCAGCGCCCGCGACTTATTCGTCAAACGGACTACGCCGCGTGCGCCAGTTCGGGCTTACATACTACCGGGCTTACATGCCTGACTTATACCGCCTTAACCAGAGTATCGAATCGACCAGAAAAACTGGTCGGAGCGAGAGGATTCGAACCTCCGACTCCTGCGTCCCGAACGCAGTACTCTACCAGGCTGAGCTACGCTCCGATTGCTCTGGGAAAGACAGGATTTCAGCGGTCACGATCAACCGCGAAAGCACAAAATTCTAGCAGAGATTCACGACAAACGGAAACCGGCCAATTGACCAGCGCCTCGCGGGCCAGTTTGGCCTCGGCGCGGGCAGCGGCCAGGGTATGGTCGAGCGCGTCGGTCGCCTGGATGGCGGCGGCCACCGCCGCAAAGTCGGCATCGCCGGTACGAATGGCCTCGCGCACGAGGTTCTGCTGCGCCGGCGTGCCCACCTGCATCACCCGAATGAGCGGCAAGGTGGGCTTGCCTTCGCGCAGGTCGTCGCCCACGTTCTTGCCCAGGGCCTGGGCATCGCCGCTGTAGTCGAGCACGTCGTCGACCAGTTGGAAGGCGGTTCCCACATGACGGCCGTAAGCCGCGGCGGACTCCTGCTGCGCGGGCGTGCCGCCGGCCAGCACGGCGCCCACCTGGGCGGCCGCCTCGAACAGCTTGGCCGTCTTGTAGCGCACCACCTGCAGGTAACGCTCCTGCGATACCTCGGGGTCGTGCACATTGAGCAGCTGCAACACCTCGCCCTCGGCGATGACCGTGGTGGCCTCGGACAGGATGCGCATGATGCGCATGTCGTCGGCCTCGACCATCATTTCGAACGAGCGCGAATAGAGGTAATCGCCCACCAGCACGCTGGCGGCGTTGCCGAATACGGCGTTGGCCGTATCACGCCCGCGGCGCATGTCGGATTCGTCGACCACGTCGTCGTGCAGCAGCGTGGCGGTGTGGATGAACTCGACCACGGCGGCCATGAGATGGTGGTGGCTGCCCTGGTAGCCCAGCGCCCGCGCCACCATCAACACCATGGCCGGCCGCATGCGCTTGCCGCCCGCCCCGATGATGTAGTCGCCGATCGTGCGGATTAGCACCACGTCAGAATTGAGCCGCGCGCGGATGACCGCGTCGACAGCCTTCATGTCATCGGCGATGGGAGCAATGATCTCGGGGAGGTTCAAGTCGTATCCGGTACGAAGCATGCCGCGCCGCACGCGGGCCGAACGGACCCGCGCCGGGACGTCGGCGGGAATTCGTCGCGATTATACGGGGTGGGGCCATCCGTCCCCAAACTTGGAGGCTAAATCCTTGCCCTGATTGAGCTTTTTGACTTTTCCACAGCCTCTAGCTAGAATGGCGGGCTCGGGTTCTCTTTTGCTCTAAAGGGCGCGAAGCGCAAGTGCGCGCAAAGCAGGCGCAGTCCCCGAGGCTCTTTTATTCAATCAAGGAATCCCCCATGTACGCGGTCGTAAAAACCGGTGGCAAGCAGTATCGCGTTGCCGCTGGCGAAAAACTCAAGGTAGAACAGATACCGGCTGACATCGGGCAAGAAATCACCCTGGACCAGGTTCTGTCCGTGGGCGAAGGCGACCAACTGAAAGTTGGCACTCCGCTCGTGGCCGGCGCCGTGGTAAAGGCTACGGTTCTTGCGCACGGTCGCCACGACAAGGTCACGATCTTCAAGATGCGCCGTCGCAAGCACTATCAAAAGCATCAAGGCCACCGTCAGAACTACACCGAGATCCGCATCGAAGCCATCACGGCTTGATGTAATCGGTATTTAGCAGGAGCTAAACATGGCACAGAAAAAAGGCGGCGGCTCGACTCGTAACGGCCGCGACTCGGAATCGAAGCGACTGGGCGTGAAGGTGTACGGCAGCCAGGAAATCCTGGCCGGCGGCATCATCGTGCGCCAGCGCGGCACGCGCGTCCATCCCGGCGTGAACGTCGGCATGGGCAAGGACCACACCCTGTACGCGCTGGTCGACGGCAAGGTGCTGTTTGGCGTCAAGGGCGCTCTGAACAAGCAGATCGTCTCGGTCGTCGCAGCCGAATAAGGTCCAGGGCGGCATGCCGCCCCGATGAAAGCCCTGCCATAATCAAGGCAGGGCTTTTTGTTTTACGTGCGTCGTATTAAAAGACGCAAGGCTGTTCGTGGCCCTGAGTCCCGCAGGCCGGGCCGGGCGACTTAAGAGTCGGGGCAGTCCCGAAGGGACTTTGGGCGCCTAAGGCGGCGCCCAAACCCGACTCTTCGGAGCCGGCCCGGCCTGCGGGACTCAGGGCCACGAACAGCCGCCTCAAGAACCCAAACACAACAAATCCACCACCATGAAATTCGTCGACGAAGCCACCATTGAAGTCCTTGCCGGCAAAGGCGGCAACGGCGTGTCGAGCTTTCGCCGCGAAAAGTTCATCCCCAAGGGCGGCCCTGACGGCGGCGATGGCGGGCGCGGCGGCAGCATCTATGCCGTGGCAGACCGCAACATCAACACCCTGGTGGACTTCCGTTTCGCGCGCATGCACCGCGCCAAGAACGGCGAAAACGGCCGCGGCTCGGACATGTACGGCGCCGCCGCCCCCGACATCACCCTGCGCGTGCCCGTGGGCACCATCGTGCACGACGCCGACAGCGGCGAAGTTCTCTTCGACCTGGCGCGCCACAACCAAAAAGTGACGCTGGCCGCCGGCGGTCAGGGCGGCCTGGGCAACCTGCACTTCAAGTCCAGCGTGAACCGCGCGCCCAAGCAATGGACGCCCGGCAAAGAAGGCGAACAGCGCCGCCTGCGCCTGGAACTGAAAGTGCTGGCCGATGTGGGCCTGCTGGGCATGCCCAACGCGGGCAAATCCACCCTCATCAGCCGCATTTCCAATGCGCGCCCCAAGATCGCCGACTACCCCTTCACCACGCTGCACCCCAATCTGGGCGTGGTGCGCACCTCGCCCGAGCGCAGCTTCGTCGTGGCCGACATTCCCGGCCTGATCGAAGGCGCGTCCGAAGGCGCCGGCCTGGGCCACCTGTTCCTGCGCCACCTGGCACGCACCCGCGTGCTGCTGCACCTGGTCGACATCTCCAGTCCCGACCCCGAATTCGACGCCATCGCCGCCGCCGTGCAGGATGCGCGCTCGATCGTCGAAGAACTGCGCCGCTACGACCCCGAGCTGGCCGCCAAGCCGCGCTGGCTGGTATTGAACAAGCTCGACATGGTGAGCGACCCGCAGGCCGCGCAGGACCGTTTCTGCCAGGAATTCGGCTGGGATGGCCCGGTTCACGCAGTCTCGGCCCTGAACGGCTCGGGCACCCAGGACCTGATATGGGCCCTGCAGGATTACCTCGACGACGCCCGCCGCAAGGAACAGGACGAGCAGGACAAGCAGGACGGCACCTATGTGTTCGAAGACCCGCGCTTTGACACCACGCGCAGCGACGCGGACACCCGGCCGCCCGGTGGTGACGAATAAGCCATAATCCTGCGCTGGGTTTGCCGGCCCTCCCAGCCGGTTCCGCATCACACGCTTCACGGTCAATCATCATGACTGGCTCGCATAACGCCGTTTCCGTCATCGCCTCGTCCACGCGCCTGGTGGCCAAGGTAGGTTCTTCCCTGGTCACCAACGAAGGCCGTGGCCTGGACCGCCAAGCAGTGGCCCACTGGGCCGCTCAGATCGCAACGCTGCGCCAGCAGGGCCGTCAGGTGGTGTTGGTGTCCTCCGGCGCCATCGCCGAAGGCATGGCGCGCCTGGGCTGGCTCAAGCGCCCCACCTCCATGCACGAACTGCAAGCCGCAGCGGCCGTGGGGCAGATGGGCCTGTGCCAGGCCTATGAAGCGGCCTTCGCGGCGCACGGTCTGCGCACCGCACAGGTGCTGCTCACCCACGAAGACATGGCCGACCGCAGCCGCTACCTGAACGCGCGCTCGACGCTGTTCGCGCTGCTGCGCCTGGGCGTGGTGCCCATCGTCAACGAAAACGACACGGTGGTCACCGACGAAATCAAATTGGGCGACAACGATACGCTGGGCGCCCTGGTCACCAACCTGATCGAAGCCGACGCGCTGGTCATCCTCACCGATCAGCGCGGTCTGTACAGCGCCGATCCGCGCAAGGACCCGGACGCGGCGTTCATCTCGCACGGCCGGGCCGGCGACCTGGCGCTGCAAGCCATGGCGGGCGGGGCCGGAAGCGGCATCGGCAAGGGAGGCATGCTGACCAAGGTTCTGGCGGCCAAGCGCGCCGCACGCAGCGGCGCCCACACGGTGATCGCGTCGGGACGCGAACACAACGTACTGACGCGCCTGGCCCAGGGCGAATGCATCGGCACCGAATTGCAGGCGTCAATGGCGGTGTGGTCGGCGCGTAAACAGTGGCTGGCCGATCATCTGCACACGCGCGGCCGCGTGATGCTCGATGCAGGCGCGATACGCGCCCTGCTCCAGGACGGCAAAAGCCTGCTGCCCATCGGAGTGACCGAGGTGCAGGGCGATTTCGAGCGCGGCGACGTGGTCGCCTGCCTGGATACGGGCGGACGCGAATGCGCGCGCGGCATCATCAACTATTCGTCGGCCGACGCGCGGCGCATCATGCGCCAGCCCTCGTCGAAAATCGCCGAAATCCTCGGCGACATGACCGACCCCGAACTCATGCACCGCGACAACCTGATCTTGCTCTGAAGCATCGGTCCGGGGCAACCGTGCCGATCGCTGCCGGCCGGCACCATCGTGCTACTGGGCCTTCCTTTCCGTCGTTTCTTCCTTGGGTTTGACGACGGATTTGGGCTTGATCTGGTGCTTGGGCTCTACCTTGTGACGGAGCTCGATCCTGTGCTTGGGTTCGATCCTGTGCTTGGGTTCGGCCCTGTGCTTGGGTTCGACCCTGTGCTTGGGTTCGACCCTGCGCTTGGGTTCGGCCCTGTGCTTGGGTTCGACCCTGCGCTTGGGTTCGATCTTGCGCCGGGACTCGACTTTGTGTTCAGGCTTTGATTCAGGCTTCGGAGCGGGCTTGAACTTGAGCCCGGGAGGCTGGTCGCCGCGTATGCGGGCCGCCAGGCTGGCGGCGCCCAGCGCGCTGGGCACGCCGAACGCCAGCACGCCGTGATTCAAGGGTTCGCCGATCACCGGCGCCGCCTCCACCCTGCCGTTGATGATCAGCACCAGGCGCTTGCCCTTGCTCTTGGCGCTAATGTCGGCGAGCTTGCTCGCACCCGACTTGGTAAAGCGCACCCCGATGAAGTGCCGGCCCTGCTTGTCGACCAGATCATGGGCCTGGGTAATGTCCTCGCCTTTGAGCACGGGTTCGCGCTGCAGATAGAGGCGGGTTCCATCGATCATTTTCACCGCCGTCAGATCCGGGGCGGAATGCGTATCGCCGATGAAGAACGTCGCGGGGCTGTTCGTGACGGGCGTAAGCGCGGGAACGGCCGTAGGAGCCTGGCTACTGGGCGCCGCCGGCGCGGCACCCGGTTCGGATTGCCCGGGGGCCAGGGCTGCCGGCTCCATCGGGGGAATGACCGGGCTGTCGGGGTTCTGCGGCGCGACCTGGCAACCTGCCAGCGCCAGCATCAAGGCGCCCAGCAGAGGAGCGAACGAGCGTAGATTCAAAAGCATGGCGCGTTCCGAAAATCCTTGTGGCGAAACCTTGAAGTTTACCGGCTCGCGGGCGCGGGCGTCAGCGCGATACGCACCCTGTTTGTAATGGCGCGCAACGGCAATTTGCGGGAAGGTTTTATACTGGGGTCTGACTTTTGACGCAGGGGTACTCGCCGCAGGATAAATCCGGCGGCGTGTTGAGACAGTCCCTTCGCACCAGTACGGATAATGCCGATGCTGGGAGCGTATTCCATCCGCTTCGCGCAAGGTACTACCACAGGCGCGCATCAGGCCGGAATCCATTCCCGCTCGGCTCCATAACGCAGCAACACGTCCCGCAAGGCGTGCCCCCCCCTGGAGCCCACATGAACGCCAATCCCCAATTCCTGGCCGCCACCGCCGAAGTGGACGCCGCCGCCGTCGCGCCGCTGCCCATGTCGCGCAAGGTGTATGAGACCGGTTCGCGTCCCGATATCCGCGTGCCCTTTCGCGAGATCGAGCAGGCCGACACGCCCACCATGTTCGGTGGTGAAAAGAACCCGCCGCTCACCGTTTACGACTGCAGCGGCCCCTACACCGACCCCGCGGCGCAGATCGACATCCGCAAGGGGCTGCCCGAGCTGCGCCGCGCGTGGATCGAAGAACGCAACGACACCGAACTGCTGAGCGGCCCGACCAGCGACTACGGCCGCGAGCGCCTGGCCGACCCCAAGCTGACCGCCATGCGCTTTGACCTGCAACGCCCGCCGCGCCGCGCCAAGGCCGGCGCCAACGTCTCGCAGATGCACTACGCGCGCCACGGCATCGTCACCCCGGAAATGGAATTCGTCGCGATCCGCGAAAACCTGCGCCGCGAGCAATACATCGAAAGCCTGCGCGCCCTCGGTCCAGAAGGCGAGAAGATGGCCAGGCGCCTCTTGCGCCAGCACCCCGGTCAATCTTTCGGTGCATCCCTGCCCAACGCGATCACACCCGAATTCGTGCGCGACGAAGTCGCCCGCGGCCGCGCCATCATTCCGGCCAACATCAACCACCCGGAAATCGAGCCCATGGCCATCGGCCGCAATTTCCTGGTCAAGATCAACGCCAACATCGGCAACTCGGCCGTGAGCTCGGGCATCGCCGAAGAAGTGGAAAAGATGACCTGGGCCATTCGCTGGGGCGGCGACACGGTGATGGATCTTTCCACCGGCAAGCACATCCACGAAACGCGCGAGTGGATCATCCGCAACTCGCCCGTGCCCATCGGCACCGTGCCCATCTACCAGGCGCTGGAAAAAGTCGACGGCAAAGCCGAGGAACTGACCTGGGAAATCTTCCGCGACACGCTGATCGAGCAGGCCGAGCAGGGCGTGGACTACTTCACCATCCATGCCGGCGTGCGCCTGCCCTTCATTCCCATGACGGCCGACCGCATGACGGGCATCGTCTCGCGCGGCGGTTCGATCATGGCCAAATGGTGCCTGGCGCATCACAAGGAAAGCTTCCTGTACGAGCGCTTCGAGGACATCTGCGAGATCATGAAGGCCTACGACGTGAGCTTCTCGCTGGGCGACGGCCTGCGTCCGGGCTCGAGCTATGACGCCAATGACGAAGCGCAATTCGCCGAACTCAAGACGCTGGGCGAACTGACGCAGGTCGCCTGGAAGCACGACGTGCAGGTGATGATCGAAGGACCGGGCCACGTGCCCATGCAGATGATCAAGGAGAACATGGAGCTTCAGCTGAAGCACTGCGACGAGGCGCCCTTCTACACGCTCGGGCCGCTGACCACCGACATCGCCCCGGGCTACGATCACATCACGTCCGGCATCGGCGCGGCGCTGATCGGCTGGTACGGCACGGCAATGCTGTGCTATGTCACGCCCAAGGAGCACCTGGGCCTGCCCAACAAGAAGGACGTGAAAGACGGCATCATCACCTACAAGATCGCAGCGCATGCGGCCGACCTCGCCAAGGGCCATCCGGGCGCGGCCATCCGCGATAACGCGCTGTCCAAGGCGCGCTTTGAGTTCCGCTGGGACGACCAGTTCAACCTGGGCCTGGATCCGGACACCGCCAAGGACTTTCACGACGAGACCCTGCCCAAGGACTCGATGAAGGTGGCGCACTTTTGCTCGATGTGCGGCCCGCACTTTTGCTCGATGAAAATCACGCAGGACGTGCGCGACTACGCGGCCTCCCAGGGCCTGGCCGAGAAGGATGCCTTGAACCAGGGCATGCAGGAAAAAGCGATCGAGTTCGTCAAGAAGGGATCGGAGATCTATCACCAGGCGTGATCGACGCCTGGGTGAAGTCTCCCGCCAGCGCCGCCGGCGCGCATTCGCGCATCAGATCGATGAACCGGCGCAGGCGCGCCGGCAGAAAGCGCGCCTGCGGATAGATCAGAGACACCGGCAGCGCCGACACGTCCCACTGCGGCGCCAGGTGTATCAGCCTTCCCGCAGCCAAGTCGTCGGCGATCAGCCAGGACGAGATCACGGCCGCTCCCAAACCCTGCATCATGGCATTGCGCAAGGCGAAGACGTTGTCCACATACAGGCGCGGCTGGATATCCAGCGCCTGAACTTCGTCCGTCTGGCAATGCGTCAACTGCACACCGCTGCGGTAGAAAGTGCGCAGCGCCAGCCAGGGCAGGCGCGCCAGGTCCGCCGCGTCCCGGGGGATGGGCGCATCCCCCAGCAGGGCCGGCGCGGCCACCACCGAGCGCGGCACCTGGCCCAGAGGCAGGGCCACCATGGACGAGTCCTGGACCGCGCCGACGCGAATCGCGCAATCGACGCCTTCCGCAATGAAATCCGGCTGCCGATCGTGCAGCAGCCATTCCACCCGCACCTTGGGATAACGCCGCAGGTAGGACGCCAGCGGTCCGATCAGCTGCTGCTGGCCGAAGGCGTGAGGCGCCACGACCCGCAGCAGACCGACGGGTTCTTCGCTGTCGCCGCGCACGTCGCTTTCGAACACCTGCCAGGTCGAGATCAGATCCTTGGCGCGCTCGTAGCAGCGCCTGCCGTCCTCGGTGAGCTTCATGGCATGGGTCGAACGCTGCAACAGGCGCACACCCAGCGCACGCTCCAGCGCCTGCAGCCGGCGGCTGATCGTGGGCTGAGTATTTCCGAGCTGCTCGGCCGCCGCCGACAGGCTGCCCGCCTCGACGATACGTACGAAGGTTTCGATGAGCTGCATACGGTCGGCGCCGCCGGCCAGGTTCACCGCGTCATTTATCATACGTTTATCGTATAACCAATTTGCGTTTTATGCCTCTACAAAACCCAATTGACCTCCTGGACAATGCACCATCTTCTGGATATTTAACGATTTTCAAGGAGTTTTTCATGTCCACCGCATCAAATTTACATGCGCATGACGCATCACAATCCGATATTTCCCGTGGCATGGTGCTATTGCTGGCCCTGGGTGCAGGCCTGGGCGTGGCGTCCATCTACTACTGCCAACCCCTGCTGGGCATCCTCGGCGCGGATCTGCACGCCAGCGATCAGGCCCTGGGCTGGATTCCCACGCTGACCCAGTTGGGCTACGCCTTCGGCACCCTGCTCCTGGCTCCGCTGGGCGACCGTCACGACCGCCGGCGCGTCATCCTGGTCAAGGCGCTGCTGCTGGCCGCCGCGCTGCTCGCCTCCAGCCTGGCGCCCTCGCTGCCGCTGATGCTGGTCTCCAGTTTCGCCCTCGGCCTGGTGGCCACCGTCGCGCAGGACATCGTACCGGCCGCCGCCACGCTGGCCCCCCCGGCACGGCGCGGGCACATCGTCGGCAGCGTCATGACCGGGCTGCTGTTGGGCATCCTGCTGTCGCGCGTGGCCAGCGGCTTTATCGCCGAATACCTCGGCTGGCGCGCCATGTTCGGCCTGGCCGCCCTCGCTGTCCTGGCAATGGCCGCGGCCATGTGGCGCAAGCTGCCGCACTTTGCGGTCACCGCGCAAATGTCCTACGGCCGGCTGCTGGCTTCGCTGCTTACGCTCTGGAAGCAATATCCGGCGCTGCGCCAGGCCACCTTGGCCCAGGGCCTGCTCTGCGTCGCGTTCAGCGCATTCTGGTCCACCCTGGCCGTCATGCTGCACGATGCCCCCTTCAACCTGGGAGCCAGCGCCGCCGGCGCCTTCGGCCTGGCGGGCGCCGCGGGTGCGCTGGCCGCCCCCATCGCCGGCCGCATCGCCGACCGGCACGGCCCCGAACCCGTCACGCGGCTGGGCGCCGGCCTGACGGTCCTGGCCTTCATCGGTCTGTTCCTGGGCAGCGGACTCCCACCTCATGCCGCCCTCTGGGCGCTGGGTATCGGCGCCATCGTCTTCGACCTGGGCATACAGAGCGCTCTGATTTCGCACCAGAGCATCGTCTTCGGCCTGGATCACGCCTCCCGCAGCCGACTCAACGCCGTGCTGCTCACAGGCATGTTCATCGGCATGTCGCTGGGATCCGCGCTGGGCAATGCCGTGCTGGCGCACTGGCATTGGCAAGGCGTCACCCTGCTGGCCGCGGTCGCCGCCCTGGGCGCATTGGCGCTGCGCCTGCGGCGCGGGACGACCGTCAAGCTCACATCGATTCAACTATAGAATCCCTCTGGCCAGACCACGCCCCTCGCGTATGACGCCCTTCAGCACGCCGGGTGCTCGCCACTGCGGGACGAACAAGGACTTGGCGTCAGCGGCCAGGCCGCCTTGGCTGCCGCGGCGCCGGCAAGACGGTCGGCAATCACGATTTCCAGGGCCTGAGGATCAAGTCCACCCGGCGCAAGAACCTGCTCATCAGTCCACGAGGACGACGGGAGCGATCAACTGCGAAACCTTGATGGCCGTGGGCGCTCCCACCGCTCAGATTCTCGATAGCCAGGCCAAGACCACGACGCTCATCCGCGCCATCGCACCGCGGACCCGCCGCAAGGCAAGCCTCTGTACAGGGGCTTGCCTGCAGGCCCATGCAGGGCTGCCCGACGGGCATCGCGCGCGACCTTGTCGTGTATCACCGCAAAAGCGCAGGACAGTTGCAGTTCTCCACGAGACTGGCATTGGAGTCCCGGCCTGGACGCTTTCGCGATGCCCTCGCTTATGCCCGCACACATCTGGGTGAGCGTCTGTCAGTCGAACTAGTTGGCAGAGGTGGCGAACATTAGTCCGCGCCAGTTCGTAGCGGAAACGGGGGAAACTCCGGCGCACGCCGCCGAGCGCATGCGCCCGGTATGCATTCGAATCTACGGGCAATCTCCGCAGGCATTGCGCCGCCGCGGTCAGGCTCGTATTAGCGCGGGGCCTGAAATCAGACATACCCCCAAACCAGGATTGCATTGGATGCCAATCCCCTTGCCTTGACTAAGAGACAACTGCATTGCGATGCCCGCAAACTGAACATGCGGGATCGCGCCGGAACTTGACGGTGTGCCATTGCATCGTCAGCGCGTCCAGTTGCAGCAGACGCCCCACCAGCGGCTCGCCCAGGCCCATCAGCACCTTCATCGCCTCGGCCGCCTGCATGCTGCCGACGATGCCGACCAGCGGCGCGAAAACGCCCGTGGTCGCGCAGCGGATTTCGTCGGCCTCGTCGGCCTCGTCGGGAAACAGACAGTGATAGCAAGGCGCGTCGTCGCGGCGCAGGTCGTAGACGCTGATTTGGCCATCGAAGCGGATGGCCGCGCCGGATACCAGCGGTTTGCGGTGGTGCATGCACGCGCGGTTGATCGCGTGACGGGTCGCGAAATTGTCCGAGCAGTCGAGCACGATGTCGGCCGCGGCGACCGCCTCGTCCAGGGCATCGCCCTGCAAACGCGCGACGCGGGCATCGATCCGGGTTTCGGGGTTGAACGCGGCCAGCATGTCGCGGCCCGATTCGGCCTTGGGCCGGCCCAGGCTGGCCGTGGTGTGCAGGATCTGGCGCTGGAGGTTGCTGAGCTCGACCTTGTCGTCATCAGCCAGGGTAATGCGGCCTACGCCGGCCGTAGCCAGGTAGAGGGCAGCGGGCGACCCCAGGCCGCCCGCACCGATCACCAGCGCATGCGCGGCAAGCAGTTTTTCCTGCCCTTCGATGCCGAGTTCGTCGAGCAGGATATGGCGGGCATAGCGCAGCAGTTGCTGGTCGTTCATGAGGTATTCGTAAAACTAAGAGGCCCAGTCGGTGACTGGGCCTCTTGGACGATTACTTGGCCGGTTCCGTCGAGGCCGGCACCAGTATCGGGGCCGATTCGGGCACGACGCCCGTGGGCGTGATCTTCATCCGCTGCGCGCCCTTGGTGTCGACGGGCTTGACGGCGGCGCTGGCCGCTTGCGTGTCGTTCTTGCCGGCGGACAACACGCCCGGAATGACAGGCTTGCCTTCCAGCAGGTTTTCGGCCTGCTGCAGCTGGAAGTCGTCCTTGCTGCCGAATTCGAAGATCTTGGTCGCAGGCAGCAGCGCGGTCGACGATTCGTCGCCCTTGATCTCGTTCACGGTCTGCGTATTGCTCAGGTGATGCTGCAGATCGGCCTCGCGCGGCAGGCGGAACAGATCGCCCTGCGCGGTGTCGGACACGACATAGTCGGGCGTGATGCCGATGTTCTGGATGGAGCGGTCCTTGGGCGTGTAGTAGCGCGAGGTGGTGAGCTTGATGGCGGTGTCCTGCGAGAGCGGCAGGATGACCTGCACCGAACCCTTGCCGAAACTGCGGTTGCCCATGAGCTTGGCGCGCTTGTAGTCCTGCAGCGCACCGGCCACGATTTCGGAGGCCGAGGCCGAGCCGATATTGATCAGCACCACCATGGGCACCGTCTTGGCCCAACTCGGCACGTCATCCAGGTAGTTGCCTTCGCCGCGTGCGTATTCGCCGGGCACGGCCAGGTACTTGTGGCTGGCGTCGGGCGCGCGACCCTTGGTGGAAACAATCAGCGAGTCCGGCGGCAGGAAGGCTCCGGCAGTGCCGATGGCGCTGGTCAGCAAGCCACCCGGATCGTTGCGCAGGTCCAGGATAAGGCCCTTTGGCGCGCCCTTGGCCCCGAGTTGCTTCAGGTTCTTGATCAGATCAAGGCCGGTGCGCTCCTGGAACTGCGCGATGCGCACATAGGCGATGCCGCCGGGGAGCATCTTGCTGCGCACGCTCTTGACCTTGATGATCTCGCGCACGATCTTGATGACGATGGGCTGCGGCTGGTCGGCGCGCATGACGGTCAGCGTGACCGGCGTATTGGGTGCGCCGCGCATGAGCTTGACCGCATCGTTCAGGGACATGCCCTTGGTAGGCTTGTCGTTGATCTTGACGATGAGATCGCCCGCCAGGATGCCCGCGCGCGCGGCCGGCGTGCCCTCGATGGGCGAGATCACCTTGACAAAGCCGCTGTCGGCGCCGACCTCGATGCCCAGGCCGCCGAACTCGCCCTGGGTGGTGCTCTGCATGTCGCGGTAGTCCTGGGCATCCAGGTAGGCCGAATGCGGGTCTAGGTTGTTCACCATGCCCGCGATGGCGTTGTCGATCAGCTTCTTGTCGCTGACCGGCTCGACGTAGTTGTCCTTGATGGCCGCGAACACGCTGCTGAGCTGGCGCAGCTCGCCCAAGGGCAGCGGCGCGGTGGCCTTCTGCGCGAAGGCGGTGATGCCCACGCTTAACAGAATGCCTGCCACGGCCCCCGTGGCGATCAGTCCGGCGCCACGCCATTTGCGGCGCGCGGGTTCAATGCGGGAGTCTTGACCGAGGGATGCTTCGTTGCGCTTGCTGGTGCTCATGCACACTTCCTGAGTTGCGGCCCGAGGCCTACTGGGCCAGCCATTGCGCCGGGTCGACCGGCCTGCCTTGGTAGCGGATTTCGAAGTATAGGCCCGATTCCACCTGCCCGCCCGTGGAACCCACCGTGGCAATCTGGTCTCCGGCGGAAACCGGATCGCCCACGTGTTTGAGCAGGCTCTGGTTGTAGCCGTAGACCGTCATGTAGTGCTGGCCGTTGTCGATAATCATAAGATTGCCGAAACCGCGCAGCCAGTCGGCATAGACCACCACGCCGGCGGCGACCGACCTGACCGGCGTACCCGCGGGGGCGCGCAGCACGATGCCGCGCCATACCCCGCCGTCGGGCCGCCCCAGGCCGAAACGGCCCTGGGGCACGCCGCCGGCCACCGGCATCATCAGGCCATGCTTGAGGCCGGTGCCGGTGACGTGGGGGCCATGGACAGGCGACTCGGTGTCGTCCTGCTCGCCGCCGCCCTGCTGGGCAACGGCGGCAGGCTGTCTGGAGGGCTGCTGGGGCGGCAGCGCTTCGGGAGCCTGCTGTGTGTGCGGCTGGGCCGGCTGCAGCAGCGAGGGCGGCGTCAGGCGCGGCGTGCTCGATTCGGTCAACCGGGGCTGTAAACCGCCGGGATTGTCCTGGGCTGCGTTGCTGTTGGAGGGCGTGGCGGCGGCCGCGCGGCGCGCCTGCTCGGCTGCCCGCTGCGCCTGCCTGGCCTGCTGCGCCTTGCGCGCGATCTCGGCCTGGCGGGCCTGCTCGGCCTGCCGCACCAGTTCCGCCTTGCGTGCCAGTTCCGCCTTGCGTGCCTGCTCGGCCCGACGCGCCTCCTGGGCCGCCTGACGGGCCATGGCGACCTGCAAGTCGTCAATCAGGTGCGTCATGCGCTGGTCATCCCGGCCCAGCTTGCCGGCCTCGGCGCGCTGAGTGTGGAGCTGGACCTCGATGCGCGCCTTCTGCTCGGCCAGCAGCTTGTTTTTCTGGGCGGCGGTTTCACTGGCCACGCGCGCGAGCTCGGCGCGGCGGTTGGCAGCCGACGATTGCAGCTGGGCCATGCGGTCGAGTTCGGCGCGCAGCGCGGCTAGCGCCTGCGCGCGCGCCTTGGAAACGAAATCCAGGTAGCCCAGGTTGCGGCCCAGTTGCTGCGGGTCGCCGCCCGACAGCAAGGCGGCCCAGGGCGACAGGCCGCTGGCGTACTCGGCGCGCAACTGGCGGGCCAGTTCCTCGCGGCGCTGGGCCAGCACGATCTGCTCGGCCGTGATCTGCTTCTCGATATTGGCCAGGTCGGTTTGCGCGCGGCGCTGGGCCAGACCCAGGTCGCGCAGTTGCAGGTCGATGCGGGATATGGCGGTTTCCGATGCGCGCAGCGCATCGGCGGCGTCCTTGCGGTCCGCCTCCCGGGCATCGATAGCTTTCTGCAAGACGCTGATACGCTCGCGCAGGGAGGCTTGGCGCTGTTCTGCCTGGGTCTGCTGCCTGGCCAGGTCGGCGGACGGCGCCGCGCACGCCGAGGCAGCGGCCAACATCAGCGCCGCCGCCCACGTAAATCCTGCCATCCGGCGCATCGTCGCCCGTCCGCTTATTTCTTGGCCTTGCCCTGCGCGGCCACCGCGGCCATGGCCGCCTCGATTTGCGCAGAGTCGCCCAGATAATAATGGCGTATGGGTTTGAGATCCTCGTCCAGTTCGTAAACCTGTGGCTGGCCGGTGGGAATGTTCAGGCCGACAATATCGTCCTCGGACATATTGTCCAGGTACTTGATAAGCGCGCGCAGGCTGTTGCCGTGGGCGGCGACCAGCACCTTGCGGCCTGAGCGGATGGCCGGAGCGATGGAATCGTTCCAGAAGGGCAGCACGCGCGCCACGGTGTCCTTCAGGCACTCGGTGTCGGGCAGTTCGCCGGCCGGCACGCGGGCATAGCGCGGGTCGAACCGCGCATGGCGCGGATCGTCCTGAGCCAGGGGTTCGGGCGCGATCGCGTAGGCGCGGCGCCAGACGAGCACTTGCTCGTCGCCGAACTTGGCCGCGGTTTCGGCCTTGTTCAGGCCCTGCAGGGCGCCGTAATGGCGCTCGTTCAGGCGCCAGGTATTGCCCACCGGGGTGTACATGGCATCCATGGCGTCGAGCACGATCCAGAGGGTGCGGATGGCGCGCTTGAGCACCGAGGTGAAGGCCAGGTCGAAGGAATAGCCTTCTTTCTTGAGCAGCAGGCCTGCCTGGCGGGCCTGTTCGCGACCCACATCGGTAAGATCGACGTCGGTCCAGCCGGTAAAGCGGTTTTCAAGGTTCCATTGGCTTTCGCCATGGCGCATCAGAACAAGTTTGTACATAGTAGGAGCCGCGCCGGACGCGGGAATCGTGTGGAATTCGGATGAAATAACCAAGTCTTTAGAATCGGTAACACTCTCATTTTATAATTGACTGCTTTGCCCGGGCATCTTTCGCCGGGCGCATACGTAACCAAATCCAGGAAAGCCTTCCGTGAACGTCGTGGACCTTCTGCACTTCCTGCTCGACAAGAGCAATATTTTCTTTGTCATCATCGCCGCTGTCTCGGGCGCGATGCTGGCCTTTCCGAACCTGCGCAACGGCCGCGCAAGCGGCGGGCTAAGCACGTCCGAGGCCATCCAGATGAGCAACCAGCAGCAAGCGGTATGGGTCGACGTGCGCCCCGCCGAGCAGTTCCAGGCCGGCCACATCGCCCAGGCGCGCAGCCTGCCGGCCGCCGACGTCGAGCAGAAAATCTCCAGTCTGCCCAAGAACAAGCCGCTCATCCTGGTGTGCGAGCAGGGCCGGGACGCATCGCGCATCGCCGCGCGCCTGCGCGCCCAGGGCTATGCAGACGCCAAGGCGCTGCAGGGCGGCATGAAAGCCTGGTTCTCGGCCGGCCTGCCCGTAACGCAAAAAAGCTGATTTCCCCGCAGGAAAAATCATGCAAAAAGTCGTCATGTACAGCACGGACTACTGCCCCTATTGCCAGCGCGCCGAGGCGCTGCTCAAGGCGCGCGGCGTGACCGACCTGGAGAAGATCCGCGTCGACCACGACCCCTCCCAGCGTCAGGCCATGATCGAGCGAACCGGCCGCCGTACCGTGCCGCAGATTTATATCGGCGCGACCCACGTCGGCGGCTGCGACGACCTGGTCGCCCTGGACCGCCGGGACGGCTTGCTGCCCCTGCTCAACGGCTGAAACTCACTTCCTCTTTTCCTCGCCCCACACATCAACGGAACTTTCATGGCCGACGATCAAAACACCCAGCAAGAATCCGATGCTCCTGCCTTCAACATGCAGCGCGTCTACCTGAAGGACCTCTCGCTGGAAATGCCCAACGCGCCGCACGTCTTCCTGGAGCAGGAAACGCCCCAGGTCGAAGTCAGCGTCAATGTCGGCGGCCAGCGTCTGGCCGAGACGGTGTTCGAATCGACCGTCACCGCCACTGTCACCACCCGCGTCGACGGCAAGGTGCTCTACCTGGTCGAAGCCACCCAGGCCGCCATCTTCGAACTGGCCAACATTCCGGTCGAACAGATGGACCCCATCCTGGGCATCGTATGCCCGACCATGGTCTATCCGTACCTGCGCGCCAACGTGGCCGACGCCATCACACGCACTTCGCTGCCGCCGCTGCACCTGGCCGAGGTGAACTTCCAGGCGCTGTACGAGCAGCAGATCGCCCAGCTTGAACAGCAGCAGGGCGAATCCGCCAACGGCAACGACTCGGGCATCATCCTGCCGCCGGGCGCCACGCGCCAATAAGCAGCCGCTGCCATCATGAACACGCCCGCCGCCTTGCGCGTTGCCGTGCTGGGCGCGGGCAGCTGGGGCACGGCGCTGGCCGCCGCGGCGGCACGGCGCCATTCCACCCTGCTCTGGGCGCGCGACGCTGCACTGGCGCAAGCCATGGCCCAGGCGCATGAAAACCACCGCTACCTGCCCGGTGTCCCCTTGCCCGAGGCGCTCGCCGTCGGCAGCGACCTGGACGCCGCGCTGGCGTTTTTGCAGGGCGATCCGGCCCGCTCACTGATCATCCTGGGCGTGCCGGTGGCGGGCCTGGACCCGATTTGCCGCATGCTGGCCCAACGCCTGCCGGCACTGGGGATGGCCGGCGTGCCCATCGTCTGGACCTGCAAGGGCTTCGAAGAAGGCACCTCGCGCCTGCCGCATGAAATCGCCCGAGCCGCTTTGCCCGCCGGATGGCGCGGCGGCGTACTCTCGGGGCCTTCGTTCGCCCGTGAAGTGGCGCAGGGCCTACCCGTGGCGCTGACCATCGCCAGCCGCGAATCGTCCGTGCGCGAAGCGACGATCGCGGCCCTACATGGCGGACCGATGCGCGTGTACGCCAGCGGCGACGTCGTCGGCGTGGAAGCGGGCGGCGCGCTCAAGAACATCATCGCCGTGGCCTGCGGCATTGCCGACGGCCTGCACCTGGGCACCAACGCCCGCGCGGCGCTGATCACGCGCGGCCTGGCCGAGATCGCCCGTTTCGGCCAGGCGCTGGGCGCACAGGTCGAAACCTTCTCGGGCCTCACCGGCCTGGGCGACCTGGTGCTGACAGCCACGGGCGACCTTTCCCGCAATCGCCGCGTAGGCCTGGAAATCGGCGCGGGCCGCTCCCTGGGCGACATCCTGGCCGGCGGCATGACCGCCGAAGGCGTGCGCTGCGCGCGCGCCGTGCTCGCGCGGGCGCGCCAGCTGCATGTGGAACTGCCCATCACCGAAGCCGTATGCGCGGTGTTGTTCGACGGCGTGGCTCCGGTCACGGCCGTATCGTCGCTGCTGGCGCGCGAAGCGCGGCAGGAATCCTGAAACAGGCCCGAGGCCGAACAGGAGTAAATTAGGTTTATTGCATTGCGTGCCTTGCGCGCGCGGCCGGTTGGGCATCCATGCCGGCAGGAGTCATGATATGAATACCCCCACGCTCACTGCGTTCGCCGCCCCCCGAGGGGGCTTGCGCCTCCTGCGGGCGGCCGTGCGGAGGCTGACATGAAATCCATCACCGTCAAAACCGCCGCGCTGGCGCTTGTCGTCAGTCTGGGCGCGGCCTGCGGCACCGCCAATGCCTGGGGCGGCCGAGGCTACTACCATCACGGCGGCGGTTTCTTCATCGGCGCGGCCTTGGGCCTGGCCGCCGCGGGTACCGTCATGGCGTTGAGCCCGCCGACCTACGCCTACCCAAGTCCGACCTACGCCTACCCAAGTCCCTACTATGCCGCACCGCCCGTGGTCTACTCCACGCCTCAGGTCGTCTATTCCTCGGTGCCCATGATGACCTATTCCATGCCGCCTGTCGTGGCCATGCCGCCCCAAGCCGTGGCGGACTCGACCGACGTGATCGCCTATCCCCTGCACGGCCAGAGCGCGGCGCAGCAGGCCAGCGACCGCACCGCCTGCGAACACTGGGCCTCCGGCCAAAGCGGCTACGACCCCGCTCAGGCTTCGCAATGGACCACCAGCGCGCAGACCTCTTCGTACTCGCGCGCCATCGGCGCCTGCCTGAAGGGCCACGGCTACAGCATCAATTGACGGCCGGCGTTACAGCCCGCCTGGGTAGCCTTGCTGGCGCCAGGCCTCGAATACCGTCACCGCCACCGCGTTGGAAAGATTCAGGCTGCGCTGGCCGGCCCGCATGGGCAGGCGCAGGCGCTGCGGCATGTCGAACAAGGCCAGGTGCTCGGCAGACAGACCTGCCGTCTCGCGGCCGAACACGAACACGTCCCCCGCCTGGAAAGCCACTTCGCCCACGTGCCGTTCGGCGCGCGTCGTCATGGCAAAGATGCGCGGCGCGGACGCGCCCGTCGCCTGCAAGGCCAGCGGCAGGCTGTCGTGTACCTGCACGGGTTGCCATTCGTGATAGTCCAGCCCGGCGCGGCGCAGCTTGGCGTCATCCAGATCGAAGCCCAGGGGCCGCACCAGATGCAGCTGCGCGCCGGTATTGGCGCAAAGGCGTATGGCATTGCCCGTGTTAGGCGGTATTTCGGGGCAGACGAGAATGACATGGAACATGCCGCCATTATCTCAAAGTGGCTTGGGCGTGCGCGCCGCCACCCACACGGTGACGCTGGCCGCACCCGCGGCCAGCAAGGCCCGCGCCGCCGCGTCGGCCGTGCTGCCGGTGGTCATCACGTCGTCCACGAGCGCGACGCGCAGGCCGTCGAGCCGCTGCGCGCAGACATAGGCATCGAGCGCGGCCGCCTCGCGATCGGGCCGCGCCAGGCTGGCCTGGCGCGCAACGCCTTCATGGCGCCGCCGTAAAACGCCGCGCAGCAGGCGCAACTGCAGGCGCAGAGCGACGCCTCGCGCCAATTCGCCGGCCGGATTGAACCCGCGCTGGCGCAGGGAAGCGCGGCTGGCCGGGACCGGCACGACGACATCGATGGGAAGGCGCTCCGCGTCCGGTCCTGCGCTTGCGGCCGGATCGGCTCGATCGGCCGACCCGGCCGCGCGGCCCGCATGGACCGTGCGCACGGCCTGGACCAGCGACTGCGCCAGGGCGCTGGATACGATATGGCGACGCGCCCCCTTATAGCGCTTGATCAGCGCATCGAAAGGGTCCGCATAATCGAATGCGGCCACGGCATGCGCGAAGGCTGGCGGGTGTAGGGCGCACTCGACGCACAGGCCGCCGCGCCGGCCGGCCTGCGTCGCACCCAGGCGCAGCGCGCAGCGCGGGCATCGCCGCGCCGTCGCCTGTTCGAGTACGGCCTGCGCGCAGGCGGCGCAGAGCAGGCCCGCGCGGGCCGCGCCGTCGCAAGCGGGGCAGCTCGAACCCACGCCCGCCAGCAAGCTGCGCACGAAACGAGGCAAGCCGCGCCGCACGGCCGCCCAGGCTGCAACGCACGAATGCGGGATAATGCGGGCAAGCGCCGCGCAGACCTTGCCGCACGCCATGAGCCGGCCCCCCCCTGAAGTCACCCGGCCCGCATCACACCATGTCCATCGCCGAACCGCCAGGCCAGGCGCGATAGAAATGTCCCTGCCCGATACACCGCCCACCCTGCCTCTTTCTCCCGCGCACGTGCGGCGCCAGTTCGCCCGCCGCGGCGACCTGTCCGAGGCGCAGTTCATCTACGGCGAGGTCGCCCGACGCATGCTGGGGCGGCTGGCCTATATCCGCCTGGACCCCGCGCTGATGCTCGATGCGGGCTGCGGCGCGGGCGACAACCTCGCACTGCTGCGCGAACGCTATCCGCAAGCCGGCTACATCGGCCTGGATCACTGCGAACCCTTGCTGGCGCATGCGCGCCGCCGCTTCCAGCCGAACGGCATGAGCGCCTGGCTGGGTCAATTGATCGGAAGGGAAAAAAAGGCCTCGCTGCGGTACGTCCAGGCCGACCTGGCCGACACCGGCCTGGAACCCGAGTCGCTGGATCTGGTCTGGTCCAATCTGGCCCTGCATTGGCACCCCGAGCCGCACGCCGCCCTGGCCGAATGGCGCCGCGTGCTGCGCGTGAACGGACTGGCCATGTTCTCCTGCCTGGGTCCGGGCACGCTGCGCGAATTGCGCCAGGCGCTGGACAACGCAGGCCTGCGCACCGCCACGCCCGGCTTTGTGGACATGCACGATTTCGGCGACTTGCTGATCGAGAACGGCTATACCGATCCGGTGATGGACCAGGAAACACTCACACTGACCTATGAAACGCCCGGCAAGCTGCTGGCCGATGTATGGGCATTGGGCGGCAACCCCGCCACCGGCCGGCGCGCCGGCCTGACCGGCCGCGCCTGGCGCGATCGCCTATGCGCGGCGCTGAACGCCCAACGCGGCCCGGACGGGCGCATCGCGCTGAGCATCGAAGTGGCCTACGGCCACGCCTGGCGCGCCGCGGCGCGGCGCAGCGCGGGCGGCGAGACGCACATATCGCTCGATGCCATCGGCGGGCGGCGGGCGAAGTAGGCAGCAGTCCTTGCCGAGCGCATAGGCCTGCACGACAGCGCGTGCGAACCGGAAAGCCTTGCATATCGAAGACCATGCACGTCAAGATCGACAGGACGATCTTGCCCGCCGCCAGCATTTACCCCCTCGTCAAACACTTGCAAGGAAGCCGCCATGGACCAGGCACAGGAGAAATCGCAAGCCATTTCCGCCTTTATCGAAACGGCCAAACGCCACACCGCCGGCACCATCACGCGCCATGACCTGGACGCGGTGTTGAACGAACTCATCGCCATCGCCCGCCACACGAACTGGTGGGCAGCCCGGGAATACCCCGCCCCCACCGGCGAGGGGCTGCAGGCGCGCTACCTAATTCATGAAGAAGCCGACAGCACCTACGCGCTGTATCTGAACGTCATGAGGCCGGGCAAGAAGTCCGAACCGCACAACCACACCACCTGGGCCTGCATCGCAGCGGTCGAGGGCTCCGAGAGCAACTATCTCTATGAGCGCACCGACGATGGCGGCAAGCCGGGCCACGCCACCATCAAGCAGACCGGCGTGAAGGCGGTACGCCCCGGCGAAGGCATCGCGCTGATGGCCGACGATATCCACGCCGTGCACATCGAGGACGCCAGCATCCGCCACTTGCATATGTACGGACTGGCGCTCGAAAAGCTCGACCGGCGCCTGGCCTTCGACATGGAGACAAACACCTGCAAGATCAGGTCGGTGGGCGTGCAATCACGCCGCGGGGCATGAAGGACCTGCGCGACAAGCCCCGCTTCAATGCAGCATGGGTTCGGTGTGAGCCCGTATCCGACGCCGTCCGTGCGCCTTGTCGGTCAATATCTCGCCCGGCGCCACGCCATCGCCGCGCCAGCGGCGCGTCATGCCTTCCACCACCACAGGCAGGTCGCGCAGGCGATGAAACTCGGAGCGCAGCCAACGGGCATCGTTGCCGCCATGCTGAAGCTGGTCGCGCAACGTCTGCAGCATGTCCGCCGTACCCAGCTCCTCGGCCACCGGCATGAGGCGCTGCAGCAGCGCGCGAAGGTGATCGCCCAAGCGCACGCGTTCGCCTTTCGGCGTCACGTAGGCGCCGTGCATGCCGTAGCGGCAGGCCTGGAAATGATTACTGCGATAGGCCACCCAGGCCATCTCGGCCGGTTCGCCCTCGCGCGCGACCAACTCCGCCAGGACTTGTGCGAAAGCCGCCAGCTGGCATGCGCGCTCCACCGTCAGCGGCGTATCGCAGACGCGGATCTCCACCGTGCCGAATTCGGGCTTGGGGCGGATATCCCAGTACAGATCCTTGATGCTTTCGGCCAGACCCGAGGCGCGCAGCTGCGCGATGTGCGCCTCGAATCCGTACCAGTCCCGCACGCCTTCGGGCATGTGGCCGGACAAAGGGAAATTGTTGACCGCATTCAGGCGGCAGCAGGCGTATTGGGTGTCCACGCCCTCGAAATACGGCGAAGCGGCCGACAGGGCGATAAAGTGCGGCACATAGGGCGACAGACCCCGCACCAGCCGGATCGCCTCGTCGCCCGAAGTCGTGCCCAGATGGATATGCTGGCCGAATACCGTGAATTGGCGCGCCAGATAGCCGTAGGTATCGGCGATGTACTGAAAGCGCGGACTGTCGTGGATGCTGCGGTCCTGCCAGCGCATGAAAGGATGGACGCCACCGCCCGAGATGGCGATGCCCAGCGCATCGGCCGCTTGAACCACGGCATTGCGCATCTCGCGCATCTCGGCCAGCAGGCCGACAGGGTGCTCCTGCACCGAGGAGTTGAGCTCGATCATCGAGCGGGTGATTTCGGGCTTGATCCGATCGGCCATCGGATGGCCGGCCAACTGAGCCAGCAGGTCGTCCGACGCCGCGGTCAGGTCAAAACTGGCCGGATCGATGAGCTGCAGCTCCAGTTCGATCCCAAGGGTATTGGGGGCCGACGAGGTAAAGGACAGTTGATCCATCTCGGTCTCCTTCATGAAGCGTATGGGGAATGGCCTACCGGGAGCTTGATGCCTGGGAATTCATGCTTGCAGGGTGCCCGGTGAACCGACTTGCCGCTCGATAGTACGGTGCAAAATGATTACAAAACAGCCTGGAATCGTGACATTTATATGCAGAATACGAAGAACACGATTCTTCCCCCCGCGGGCCGGTGAGCAAATACTAACTTCCGGGATCGAGATGATTCAACCCACCAGGCGGGTGCCCCGCAAGGGGTATCTCAGGTGCTGCGCTTGCGCGAGGATTCGATACCGAGCTGCTTGAGCTTGCGGTAGAGATGGGTGCGTTCCAGACCGGTGCGCTCGGAAACGCGGGTCATGCTGTGGTTCTCGCGAACCAGGTGGTATTCGAAGTAGATGCGTTCGAAGGCATCGCGCGCTTCGCGCAGCGGCTGGTCCAGCGAGATGTTGCCCAGCAGGCCGTTGCCCGCCGGCGCCTGCGCCTCGGCCACGAGCATGGCCGACGGCGGATCGAGTTCGTCTTCGAGCGGCACCACGACCGACGCCTGGGCCTGGCCGGCCGAACCCGAATAGGCCGGAGCCCGGCTGCGCGTCAAGCCCGCCTCGATGGTCTTGAGCAGACGCTGCAGCGTGATGGGTTTTTCGAGAAAATCGATCGCGCCGATGCGCGTAGCCTCGACAGCGGTGTCGATGGTGGCGTGGCCGCTCATCATGATGACGGGCATGTCCAGCAGACCTTGCGAACCCCACTCCTTGAGCAGGCTTACGCCGTCAGTGTCGGGCATCCAGATGTCGAGCAGGACCAGGTCGGGACGCATGCGCAGCCGCGCGGCGCGCGCTTGCGCGGCGTTCTCCGCGAGCTCGACCGTGTGCCCTTCGTCGTAAAGAATCTCGGACAAAAGTTCGCGTATGCCCACTTCGTCGTCGACCACCAGAATCCTGGCCATAAACCTCTCACCTATTGCGTGGCCGCATTATCGCTCTTTTTTGCCGCAGAGCCGGCTTGACGGCAAAACGCGCTATTGCAAGCCGGCCCGGGCCGCGGCGCGGCGCCATGGTTCAAGCGGTGCTTGCGGCCAAGCGGGTCAGCAGTATCGACACTCGGGCTCCGCCTTCCTTGCGATTGGCAAGGTCGATGCGGCCGCCGTGCTCGTCGATGATCTTGCGCACGATGGCCAATCCTAACCCAGTTCCGTGCGCCTTGGTCGTGACATAGGGTTCGAAAGCCCGTTGCGCCACCTGGGCCGCGAAGCCCGGCCCGTTGTCGGCCACGACGAAACGCACGGCACGCTCGCCATCCGGCCGGGCGCTTTCGACCAATTGCGTCGATACCTTCACCCGCCCGGCATCGCCCCGTTCGGCCACCGCGTCGCGGGCATTGGACAACAGGTTGTGGATGACCTGGCGCAGTTGCGTCGGATCGCCCTCGATATCGGGCAGGTCCGGTTGCAGATGCACGTCCAGGTTGAGCGCGCGCGGGCCTTCGCCGCCGCCCGCCTCCCATCCGTATAGCGCCAGCACGTCGGCCACCAAACCATTGAAGGCGATGCGCTGCATCACCGCGGGCGGCGTGCGGGCATACTCGCGGAAATCATCCACCATCTTCTTGAGCGACCCCACCTGATTGACGATGGTGTTGGTCGACCGCGCGAGCATCTGTGCGTCCGACGGCGCAAGCTTGTCGGCCAGCTTCATGGCCAGCCGTTCGGCCGAAAGCTGGATGGGGGTGAGCGGATTCTTGATCTCGTGAGCCAGGCGCCGCGCCACCTCGCCCCAAGCCACGGTGCGGCTGGCCGAAATGACTTCGGTGATGTCGTCGAACACCACCAGGTAACCGTTGCCTCGCTCGTCCACGTGTAAATGCGTACCGCGCGCCAGCAGTATTGTCGCCTCGCCCGGCCCCGAGCGCTTGAGTTCGAACTGCTGCTGCCAGTGGGTGCGATCCGATCCTACGGCATCGTGCTCGGAAAACGCCTGGCGTATCAGATTGGCGAACTCGAGCATTGCATCGACGGTTTCGAGCGGCCGGCCTATGACTGAACGCAGGTCGGCCTGCAGAATGGTCTGCGCCCCCTGGTTGATGGTCGTCACGCGAAAGCCTTCATCAAAGGCCAGCACGCCGGAAGACAGGTTGGCCAGCACGTTTTCCAGATAGACGTTGGAGCGCTCGAGCTGCAAGCGGTTGCTCTCGACCATGCGGCGGGCCTCGTCGAGCTGGCGCGTCATGGCGTTGAACGAACGCGTGAGCTGGCCGACCTCGTCGCGCTCGGGCGGCTCGGGCAAGGGACGAAAATCGCCCACGCTCACCGCCTGCGTGCCTGCCGCCAGGCGCAAGAGGGGGCGCACCAGGCGCTTGGATAGCGATAGCGCCACTGCGATGGAGGCCAGCATGGCCAACAACAGCGCCAGCGTCAGCGTGATGCCATAGAGCTTGCGCAGGCCCAGCCGCGACAAGGCCAGCTCCTGATAATCGCTGAAACCGCGCTGCACGCGGTTGGCGTTGCGGGCGAGCTGGTCGGGTACCGGCTGCACCAGCTGCAGCCAGCGCGTCTCGGACGCCGCGCCCAGCAGACTGCCGTCAAAGCGCTCGGGCGAGATCAACGGAACCACGACCCGCAGCGTCAGCGTGCTGTCCACCCCCGGTGAGGTCGGATCGGAAGCCTCGGCGGCCGAATAACCGCCCGCCAGCTTGAGCTGGTTCATCACGGTCGACGGCGGCATGGACGGCATCATCTGGCCGTATTGGTTGGTGGAGAAGGCCACCAGCCTGCCGCTGCTGGTGAACACCGCGGCCTCCTGCACGCCGCTGTTCTCGCGCAAGCGGATCAGGGTCCGCGCGATGTCGTTGTCGCTAAGGTTGTTCAGCCCGCTGGCCATGGTGCGCGCGCGCGCATTCAGCTCGGCCAGCTGCGTATCGAGTACCGCACGGCCCAGGTTCAGGCCGGCATCCAGCGCGGTGTCGACCCGCACGTTGAACCAGGACTCGATCGAGCGCGACAAGAACTGTACCGACAAGGTGTAGATCAGCGCTCCCGGCACCACGCCGATCAGGGCGAAGGCCAGCGAGAAGCGCGCCGTGAGCCGGGCGCCGAACTGGCGGCGGCGGATCTGGCGCACCAGCTTGCTGGTCAGGCCGATGACCCAGACCAACAGGGCCAGGGCGAAGATGCCGTTGAGCAGCAGCAGCGCATCGTAATAATGCGCGAAGCGCGATGCGTTGCCGGTGGACCAGGCAAGCAGGCCCAGCAGCGACAAACCGCTCAGGGCGCCGATAATCAGGACAACGCGCGAGAACCGTATCATCGGGCCGGCCGTGCCACGGCGAAGGTAAAGGCAGTCCAGGGCGTGGTGGGCGACCAGGACCTGCTGTTCAGGGCATTGACCTGCAGCGGCCGCGTCAGCATGGATGTGTCCAGCCGCACGCGCAGCTGGCCGGAATACTTCACGCCCGACTCAAACTGATCGGCGGCGCCGACCTGCCAGTTGCGGATGCGCCGCACCTGTTCCATGGCCTGGTCGAGCGAAGTCACCGGCAAGGACAGCGCGCCCGTACCTGCCCGCCATTGACGCGTGAGCGCGTTGTAGACGATGCGCCAGGTCAGCGAGGTGTTGACTACGGTGCGATCGAACCACCACCAGCGCGAACGCTTGATGACCAGATCCGCGGTGAAGTACAGCGGCACCCCGCGTTGCGCGGCGTCGCGCAGTTGATCGTTGAGGACAAAACTCACGTCCGCGTCGAGCTCGAGACGGCCGTCGCGCAAGACCGGATCGATGCGTTCGACGCGCGGATCGGCGGTCTGGGCGGCCTGGGCGGCCCGCCCGTTCCATGCGCCGAACAGGGAGGTTGCCAACAGAAAAGCCAGAAAACCACGTGAGATCGCCAAAGAAAGGCAGGCGCGTAATGTCATGTCAACTATTTTTGGCGATTCATCCCTGCTTGGCAAACAAGGCATAGAAAAAACCGTCGTGCTGGGCCGCCGGTGTTGCGTCGATAGCAACGGGCAGCAGTTGGCCCGGCGCGGGCAGGCGCCGGGCCTCGGGATGGCGGGCCTGGAAGGCCCCCGCCTGAGCCTGGCCCTCGGCGGGGAAAACCGAGCAGGTGACATAGAGCAGCTTGCCGCCCGGCGCCACCGTGCGCCACAGGGCATCGGCGATGCCGGCCTGCAGCCTGGCCGTGCGCGCCACGTCCTCGGCGCGGCGCAGCCAGCGTATGTCGGGGTGGCGGCGCACGATGCCCGATGCCGTACAAGGAACATCGGCCAGCACGGCATCGAAAGGGCGGCCGTCCCACCACGCGTCCAGGTCAGCCGCGTCGGCCTGGCGCAGCGCCGCGCGCAAAGTTCCCAGGTGCAGGCGTTCCAGATTCTGCTCCACCCGCTCAAGGCGGGCGGCATCCACATCCAGCGCCAGAAGGTCCAGGTCGGCCAGCTCCAGCAGATGCGCCGTCTTGCCCCCCGGCGCGGCGCAGGCGTCCAGCACCCGCATGCCGTCGCGCGGCGCGAGCAGCGGCGCGGCCAATTGCGCGCCGGCATCCTGCACCGACCACCAGCCCTGCGCATATCCCGGCAACTGCGTCACCGGCCTGGGCACCGCCAGGACCAGTCCCGCCTGCCCGAAGACGTCGGCCGCGACGCCTTCGGCGCGCAAAGCGTCCAGCACCTGATCGCGCGTCGCGCGGCGGCGGTTGACCCGCAGCATGAGCGGCGCGGGCACGTTGGCGGCCTCGAGCAACTCGGCCCAATGATCAGGATAGTCGGCCCGCAGGCGGTCCACCCACCAGGACGGGTGGTTCCATCGCGCGCGCGGTGCGTCGGCCACCGCCTGATCCAGGGCCGCATGCTCGCGCAGGAAGCGGCGCAGGCAGGCGTTGAGCAGACCCTTGTACGGCGCCAGCTTGCATTCGCCGGCGGCGGCCTGCACAGCCTGGTTCACCACCGTATGCGATGCATAGGACGGCATGCCGGGCAGCGGATCGGCGCACGGCTTGAGCAGCGTGAGCGCCACGCGCAACAGCGCCGCCATGCGCGCGCCGGGCGATTTCTTGAGCAGCAGGCCGGCGATCTCGTCGGCCCAGCCCAGTTGGCGCATGGCATGAAAACCCAGGGCTTGCGTGCCCGGCCGCAAGGCGGCATCGGTGCGGGCCAGGACCTCGGTCAGCGAACGGCCCTGCTGGACGGCCAGGACAGCGTCGGCCGCGGCCAGAAGCAGCAGCGACAAGGGCGGTTGAAGAGCGCAGGAAACGGATTTAGCGGCTTGTGGCATGACGGCATTGAACCATGCGCGCGCGTGTCGATGCATCGAATGCCGCGCGCATCGGCAGCGCGCAATGGCGCAGCCTGATGCCGGCGCGCGCAGGCAAGGCGAGCAGACGGCCACGTCGGACGCGTGCGCGGGCCGCGGGTTCGACGCCCACAAGGCGTTTGCCGCGCTCGCGGTTTGCCGTTGCATCCGATGATCGCCTGCCGCAGCCGGTCCGGCACAGGCCCGCGAGTACAATGGGGGCTTGCCAGAAAACCGGGTTTTTATGTCCAACGCCACCGCGCCCAAAGTGGGCTTCGTCTCCCTGGGCTGTCCCAAAGCCCTGGTCGACTCCGAACGCATTCTCACGCAACTGCGCACCGAGGGCTACCAGATCAGTCCCAGCTACGACGACGCCGACGTCGTCGTGGTCAACACCTGCGGCTTCATCGACAGCGCCAAGGCCGAATCGCTCGACGCCATCGGCGAGGCCATCGCCGAGAACGGCAAGGTCATCGTCACCGGCTGCATGGGCGTGGAAGAATCCGTCATCCGCGGCGTGCACCCCAGCGTGCTGGCCGTGACCGGCCCGCAACAGTACGAGCAGGTCGTGCGCGCCGTGCACGATGCCGCCCCGCCCAGGCAGGACCATAACCCGCTGATCGACCTGGTGCCGCCGCAGGGCGTCAAGCTCACGCCGCGCCACTATGCCTATCTGAAGATTTCAGAAGGCTGCAATCACCGCTGCAGCTTCTGCATTATCCCGTCGATGCGCGGCGATCTGGTCAGCCGGCCGGTGGGCGATGTGCTGAACGAAGCCGAGCGCCTGGTCAAAGCCGGCGTGAAGGAACTGCTGGTGATCTCGCAAGACACCAGCGCCTACGGCGTCGACCTCAAGTACCGCAGCGGTTTCTGGAACGGCCGCCCCGTCAAGACCCGCATGACCGAACTCTGCGGCGCGCTGTCGGAGTTGGGCGTGTGGACGCGCCTGCATTACGTCTACCCCTATCCGCACGTCGACGAAGTCATCCCCATGATGGCCGAGGGCAAGATCCTGCCCTACCTGGACATCCCCTTCCAGCACGCCAGCCCGCGCGTGCTAAAGGCCATGAAGCGTCCTGCGTTCGAAGACAAGACCATGGCACGCATCAAGCAGTGGCGCCAGGCTTGCCCGGACCTGACCATTCGCTCGACCTTCATCGTCGGCTTTCCCGGCGAGACCGAAGAAGATTTCCAATACCTGCTGGACTGGATGACCGAAGCCCAGCTCGACCGCGTGGGCTGCTTCCAGTATTCGCCCGTGCAAGGGGCACCGGCCAACGCGCTGGGCGGGCATGTGCCCGACGAGGTCAAGCAGGCGCGCTGGGAGCGCTTCATGGAACACCAGCAGGCGATCTCGGCCGCGCGTCTTTCGGCCAAGGTGGACCGCGAGATCGACGTGCTGATCGACGGCCCCGACGAGGACGGCGACATCGTCGGCCGCTCCAGCGCCGATGCGCCCGAGATCGACGGCGTGGTGTATGTGGAAAGCGGCAGAACCCTGAAGGCCGGCGATCTGGTGCGCGTGCGCGTCACGGACGCCGACGAATACGATCTCTGGGGCGAAACCGTTTAGTCAACATGGCCTTGAAGAACATCTGCGTCTACCTGGGTTCCAACACCGGCCGCACGCCCGTCTACCTCGAGCAGGCGCAGGTGCTGGGCCGCGAGCTGGCGGGGCGCGGCATCGGCCTGGTCTACGGCGGCTCCAACGTCGGACTCATGGGCGTGCTGGCGGACGCCGCACTGGAAGCGGGCGGCCGCGTCGTCGGCATCCTCCCCGAGCGCCTCAAAGCCAAGGAAGTGGCGCACCTGGGCCTGACCGAACTGCACATCGTCGCCACCATGCACGAGCGCAAGCACAGGATGGCCGAAATCTCCGACGGCTTTATCGCCCTGCCAGGCGGCGCCGGCACCCTCGATGAAATCTTCGAGACCTGGACCTGGGCGCAACTGGGATTCCACAGCAAGCCTTGCGGTCTGCTCAATATTGCCGGCTATTACGACAAGCTGGCCGACTTCCTCGATCACGCCGCGCAGGAACGGTTCATGCGCCAAGAGCATCGAGCCATGCTGATGGTCGAGTCCAGCCCGGCGGCGCTCCTGGACCGCTATGCGGCCTACCAGGCGCCCACCGTCTCGAAATGGATCACCGAGGGAAAGTGATCATGCAGGATCAGATTCCGCGCGATACCGCCGCCGTCCTGCGCGATTATTTCCATGCCAAGGACGAGAACCGCCCCTGGTATATGGCCCGCGCCTTTGCACCCGATGCGGTGCTCAAGGTCGCGCTGCGCACACAGGCCATTGCCTTCCCCCCCGAATCGCGCGGGGTGCAGGCCATCGCCGACACGCTGGCGCGCCGCTTCGGCCAGACCTACGACAACGTCTTTACCTTCTATCTGTCGCGCCCCGCGGACGGCGCCATGCTCGATGCCTACCGCTGCGACTGGGTCGTGGCCATGACCGAGAAAACGACGGGCCAGGCGCGCGTCGGCTGCGGCCTCTACGAATGGACCTTCCACCGCGAGCCGCACCAGGCCGCCAGCCTGGTCATCACCATCGAGAACATGCTGACCTTGCCGGCCGACGAGGCCGACGCCATTCTCGATTGGATCACCCGCCTGCCCTATCCTTGGGCCGACGCCCAGCGCATCGTCTCTACCGCGCCGGCCATCGAGGCCCTCGCGCCGGTCCTCCAATGGATACGGCGCAACGCGCCACACCCTTCGCTGACGGCCTGATCCTCCCACTGCGGCAAAGACCATGTGCGACCAAGATCCGCAGCGCATCACCGACCTGGAGATGCTGACCCGGTTATACGGCGAACCGAGCACCGCGTCTCTCGTGAAAGAGTTGGATCACATCCACCCGCATTACCGGGCCTTCATCCAGGCCGCTCCCTTCGCGGCGCTGGCCACCTGTTCGCCTGAAGGACTGGACGTCTCGCCGCGCGGCGATCCGGCCGGCTTCGTACACATCGAGGACGCCAGGACGCTGATGATCCCGGACCGGCGCGGCAACAACCGCATCGATAGCCTGCGCAACGTGCTGGCCGATCCGCGCGTGGCGCTGCTGTTCCTGATACCGGGCGTGAGCGAGACGCTGCGCGTGAACGGCCGCGCCGAGATCCGCGTGGAGCCCGCCCTGCTCGAACGCTTCGCCATGGATGGCAAGCGGCCGCGCTCGGTGCTCGTCATCCACGTGGAGACGGTGTTCTTCCAATGCTCGCGCGCCATCGTGCGCGCGGGCCTGTGGGATGTGTCCAAGCACACGGCGCGTAGCGAACTGCCCAGCACCGGCGGCATGCTGGCCGATTTCAGCAAAGGGACGTTCGACGGCCAGACGTACGACCGCGAGTTGGAATCACGGGTGAAAAGCACGCTGTATTGAGGTGCCTCAATCAGGCTGCCAACCGCGCACGAACACATCCACCGGCTGACGCTTTCCGCCCGCCTTCTGCAGTTCCAATAAGCGTAGCAAGCCCTCGCCCGTGGCAATGTCTATGCCCTGGGCCGTGGCGTTCAGCACGCGGCCCGGCTCCCCCACCCCCGGCAAGGCCTGCGCCTTCCACACCTTGACCGGATCAGCCAGGCCCGGCAAGCGTATCGTCGCCCCCGGCACGGGATTGAACGCGCGCACGCGGCGCACCAGCAGTTCGGCGGCCTGCGTGCAATCGAGCGCGGCTTCGGCCTTGTCCAGCTTGGCGGCGTAGGTCACGCCGTCCTCGGGCTGGGGGCGCGGTGTCAGCTGCGCCAGCGTGGCCAGCGTCTGGACGATGGCGCGGCCGCCCTCCTGGGCCAGCGCGTCGTGCAATTCGGCCGCCGTCAGCGTCTGGCCTATGGGCACTGTGCGTTCGAGCAGCATGTCGCCCGTATCCAGGCCCTCGTCCATCTGCATGATGGTCACGCCCGTCCGGGCGTCGCCCGCCTCGATGGCGCGCTGGATCGGCGCCGCGCCGCGCCAGCGCGGCAGCAGGCTGGCATGAATGTTCAGGCAGCCCAGCCGCGGCAATCGCAGCGTCCACACCGGCAGGATCAGACCGTAGGCGGCCACCACCATCACGTCCGGCGCCACGCGCTCGAGCAGCGCGCGCGCAGATGCGGCTTCGTCGGGATACTTGCCCTCCAGCCTCAGGCTGCGCGGCTGCGCCACCTCGATGCCGGCATCGAGCGCGGCCTGCTTGACCGGACTGGGCGTGAGCTTGAGTCCGCGGCCGGCGGGACGATCGGGCTGCGTGAGCACCAGCGCAATCTCATGCCCGGCGGCCCGCAGGGCCTGCAGAGCGACACGGGCGAAGTCGGGAGTTCCGGCAAAGACAAGGCGCATGGCACAAAAAAGAAACCGTGAAAACGCTATTGTCACTCATCGAGCAAGAACGGCTAGGCGCGCGCCCGTGCCGTCGGCGACCATGGCGCAGCTCGCACAACTCACGAGAATCATGCACGACTACGCGAAACGCTTCGAAGCCGTCCTGGCCCATATCGTCGAAAACCTTGCGGGCGACCTATCGGTTGAAACGCTGGCTCGCCTCGCGAACTTCTCGAAGTTTCATTTTCATAGGCAGTTCGCCGCCTACATCGGCATGCCGGTTTCGCGCTACGTGCAACTCATGCGTTTGCAAGTGTCCGCCCGCCGCCTGGCCTCGCGCGAACCCTATCCGGTTCTCGAGGCGGCGTTCGACGCGGGCTTCGACAGCCCGGAGGCCTTCAGCCGCGCGTTCAAGCGCGCGTTCGGCCTGTCGCCCAGCGCGTTTCGGCGGCGTCCGAGCTGGCATATCTGGAGCGCGAATTTCGTCGTTCCCTACCTTTCCAGGAAACTCACCATGCAAGTGCAAATCGTCGACTTCGCCCAGACCCGCGTCGCCGCGCTCGAACATATCGGGCCGCCTGGCCTGGTCAACGCGAGCGTGCAAAAATTCATAGCCTGGCGCAAACACAGCGGACACTCTTCCCTGTCCTCGAACCGCATCTTCGGCATTCCGTACAACAACCCGGACACGACACCCGAAGACGAATTCCGCTTCGACATCTGCGGGGAAGTCGCCGATCCGGTCGCGCCCAATGCCTATGGCGTGCGCGAGATCGTCATCCCCGGCGGCCGGTGCGCCGTGGTCCGGCATACGGGATCGACCGACCATATCGGCGAAACGATCTACCCGATCTACCGCAACTGGCTGCCTTCGAGCGGCGAGGAATTGCGCGATCACCCCTTGTTCTTCCATTATGTGAACGTCTGCCCCGAAACCCCGCAGGACCGGTGGCAAACCGACATCCACCTTCCCCTGGCTTAGATCATTGCAGTATCCCGCCCTCATACGCCGGCTGCTTCGCGCCAAAGAACCCATGGACGCCGCCTCGCACGAGGCCCGGCCCGCCAGGCGCCCGGCCGCGGATACATTGCGGCCCCCCCAGCCAAGGAGCTGTCATGAACGAAGGTTTCGATATCGTGGGCCGGTATGGCGACGACCTGGACGCGGCGCGCGCATTCTGCATGGACACGCGGCAATTGCGCGATCCGGCCGGCCAGGGGTGGAAGTTGATCCAGGCACGCAAGGCGTAGAACAGACATGTCCCGCACACGGCGCCTGCTCGACCTGATCCAGATCCTGCGCGGCCACCGGTTTCCCATTGCCGGCGAGCGACTGGCCGAGCAGCTTGGCATCAGCCTTCGCACGCTGTACCGGGATATCCGCAGCCTGCAGGAACAAGGCGCCCACATCGACGGCGCGCCCGGGCTGGGCTATCTCCTGCGTCCCGGCTTCATGTTGCCGCCCCTGATGTTCTCGGAAGAGGAGATCGAGGCCCTGGTACTCGTGGCCTGGTGCGAGCTGCGCCAGGGGTTCCGCCATTTCCGCACGGACCACATCAGCGCGATGGAAACCTTGCCGCAGCGCTACCCTCGGCGCCGGCAGGCTTTGCTCAAGGCATGGCGCGAGCAGGAAGGCCTCTTGCGGCGTAATCCCACTGCTGACAAAAATTGACAGCAGTGCGGTCTAGCATGCATTCCGAGGCAATTGACCGCCTCGCCTCTTTCCGGAGCACACGCATGCGCGACCCGAACTACTGCCTTCTGTATGTGAACGACCCGGCCGCCAGCACGGCCTTCTATGCGGGCCTGCTGGGCAAGCGCCCGGTCGAAGCCTCGCCGACCTTCGCGCTGTTTGTCCTCGGATCGGGCATCATGCTGGGGCTGTGGTCCCGCCATGCGGTCGAGCCCGCGGCAAGCGCCTCGGGCGGCGGCGCAGAACTGGCTTTTCCGGTCGACAGCGATGCCGAGGTCGACACCGTCTATGCGGACTGGCGCGCCCGGCGCCTGGCCATCGCCCAAGCGCCGACCCGCATGGATTTCGGCTACACCTTCGTCGCCACGGACCCCGATGGGCATCGCCTGCGCGTTTTCTCGCCTGCGCCGCAATAAGCCCAGGCCGGCCTGTTGCCTAAAGCATCTTTACAGCCGCGCGGGACGGCCTTGACAGCCTGGATAGAGCGGACGCCCGCCTCAAGCCTTGACCAGCTCACGCTCGGCCTTTTTCATCTTGGTCTTGATGCGGTTGCGCTTGAGCGCAGACAGGTATTCGACGAAGACCTTGCCTTCCAGGTGGTCCATCTCGTGCTGCACGCAGACGGCCAGAAGGCCTTCGGCTTGCATTTCGTAGGGGCGGCCTTCCTCGTCCAGCGCCGTGAAGCGGATGCGCTCGGCGCGCTCGACCTCGTCGTAAATGCCGGGCACCGACAGGCAGCCTTCCTCGACCGCCTTGACGGTCTCGCTCTTCCAGGTGATCTCGGGGTTGATCAGCACCAGCAGGTCGCGGCCCTCGTCCGACACGTCGATGACGATGACGCGCTCATGCACGTCGACCTGCGTCGCCGCCAGGCCCACGCCGGGCGCTTCGTACATGGTGTCGGCCATATCGCGCACCAGCTTGCGGATGCGCTCGTCCACCACCGCGACCGGCTTGGCTTTCTTGTGCAAGCGGGCATCGGGATAGCGCAGGATGGTAAGCAAGGCCATGATGAAAAACGGAAAACGTTGAAAATTTCAATGGCACTATGATAATCGATTAGCCCATTGATTTCTAATCGCTTTTTCCTAATTCCAGGATAGAGCGGGACAACAGCCGGGTGGCGCGGGCGCCGCAAATCGTGCCGCAAACCCGTCACGCTGGCGACCCTGGGCACGGCCCGCCCATGCGACACTAGCGTGCTGTTCCGCTCCCACATTCCCGCCGGCGCGCCCATGCCGCTCACGCACACCCACGACGAACTTTCCGCCTGGCTGCGCCTGTCGCTCGAACCCGATCTGGGTCCGTCGCTGGCCTACGCCCTGCTGTCCGCCCTGGGCGAACCCGCGCAGATCTACGCCCGCCGGTCCACCGAGCTGATGCGGCACGTCCCGCAGAGCCTGGCCCTGCAGCTCGCAGCCGGACCGCCGGCCGAGATCGGCGCCCAGATCGAGGCCACGCTGCGCTGGGTGGACGAACCGGGCCGGCACATCCTCACGCTGGCCGATTCCGCTTACCCCAAGCAGCTGCTCACCATCGCCGACCCGCCGCTGCTGCTCTATGTGGCGGGGGACCCCGCGCAACTGTCCAAACCCGGCCTGGCCGTGGTGGGTACGCGCAACGCCACGCCCGGGGGTGCGGAAAACGCCCGCGCCTTCTCGCGCCACCTGGCCGCGCAAGGCTGGAGCGTGGTCAGCGGGCTGGCGCTGGGCATAGACGGCGCCGCGCACGAGGGCGCCCTGGCCGCCGGCCCTCAGGGCGCGGGAACCACAGCGGTGATGGGCACCGGCATCGACCGCATCTATCCGGCCGCGCATCGCGATCTGGCGTACCGCATCGCGGCGCAAGGCGCGCTGGTCAGCGAGTTTGCATTGGGCACCCCGGTGCGGCCGTTCCACTTTCCGCGCCGCAATCGTCTGGTGGCCGGCTTGTCGCGCGGCGTGCTGGTGGTGGAAGCCGCCCGGCAGAGTGGTTCGCTCATCACGGCCCGCCTGGCTGCTGAAAGCGGCCGCGAAGTTTTCGCCATCCCCGGTTCGATCCACTCTCCCTTGTCGCGCGGTTGCCATGCCCTGATCCGGCAGGGCGCCAAGCTGGTCGAGACGGCGCAGGACATCACGGACGAACTGGGCCTGCCCGCCCCCGGCGCCAGGCCTGTGCCGGCAAAGGCGGCGCCGGCCGCCACCCCCGCCGCGCCAGAGCACCCCCTGCTCCACGCCCTGGGTCACGACCCCCTACACCTGGATGCCCTGCAAACCCGCACGGGACTGGACACCGCCACGCTGCAGGCGCAACTGCTGGAACTGGAGCTGGCCGGGCATATCGTTCGGCTGGACGACGGGCGGTTTCAACAGCGGGCGTCGGGAAAGGCCTGAAGCATTCAGTCCCATGGCCCAATGCGGCTGCGGTCGCTTTGCGCTATCGTTGGCCCAACGACCAATCATCCGCCCCGGAGCCGAAAATGTCCCTGCCTGCCCGCGTAAAACTTGTCGAGGTCGCACCGCGCGACGGCTTGCAGAACGAGAAGAACTTCATCGCCACTGAGGTCAAGGTCGAATTGGTGGAAAGGCTGGCCAATGCCGGCTTTCCCAATGTCGAGGCAGCGTCCTTCGTGTCGCCCAAGTGGGTGCCGCAGATGGCCGACGGCGCGCAAGTCATGGCAGGCATACGCCGCAAGCCGGGCACGATCTATTCGGTGCTCACGCCCAATATGCGGGGCTTCGAAGGCGCCCTGGCCGCGCGGGCCGACGAAGTGGTGATCTTCGGCGCGGCCAGCGAAGCCTTCTCGCAGCGCAACATCAACTGTTCGATCGCCGAATCCATCGCACGCTTCGAACCCGTGGCGCAGGCGGCCAAGGCCGCCGGCATGCGCCTGCGCGGCAGCATCAGCTGCGCGCTGGGCTGCCCGTACCAGGGCGAAGTACCCATCGCGTCGGTGGTGGATGTGGCGCAGCGCTTGCTGGCGCTGGGCTGCGACGAGATCGACGTGGCCGACACCATAGGCGTGGGCACCCCGTTGCTCACGCGCAAGGTCATGAGCGCCGTCACGGCCAAGATCGATCCTGCGCGCGTCTCGGGCCATTTCCACGACACCTACGGCCAGGCGCTGGCCAACATTCTGGCCACGCTGGAGACGGGCATCTCGATCTTCCATGCCTCGGTCTCGGGCCTGGGCGGCTGCCCCTACGCCAAGGGCGCCACCGGCAACGTGGCCACCGAGGACGTGGTCTACATGCTGCGCGGCCTGGGCATCGACACCGGCGTGGACTTCGACGCGCTGGTCGACATCGGCCAATGGATCTCTGGCCACCTGGACCGCAAAGGCGGCAGCCGGGCGGGCAACGCGACGGCGGCCAAACGGGCGGCTTGAGCCGCGCGTCCCGGCCGGGAAAGCGGGCCGCGGCAGACAAAGGCCGCGCAGTGCGCGGCCTTTGCGCACGGACTCAGGCGAGCGACACCGACACCGGCTCGTTGGCTTCGCAGGCTTGAAGCGCCCGGGCCAGGCGCTGCACGCCCAGCTTCAGCAGCGCCTGGTCGACCGTGACGAAGGACAGACGCATGGCGTGCAAGTCCGCATGCCTGGACGGATCGAGATAAAAACCCCTGCCCGGCACATAGACCACTTCCTTCTCGATGGCATGGGGCAAAAGGCGCGTGGCGTCGATGTCGCCGGTCAGGCGCACCCAGAAGAACATGCCGCCTTCGGGTTTGACGTAGCTGACCCGATCTCCCAGGATGCCCGACAGCGCACTGTCAAGCGCCTCGCAACGGGCGCCGTAGGCGGCGCGGATGCGGGGCACGTGCTGGTGATAGCGGCCACCCGCGATGTACTGCGCGGCGATTTCCTGGATCCACACCGGGTTGGACATGTCGTCCGCCGCCTTGGCGCTGACGCAGCGGCGGCGGATCTGGGCCGGCGCGATCAGCCAGCCCACGCGCATGCCCGGCGCCATGGTCTTGGACAGGGTGGACGTATAGGCCACCCACGGACGCGACTGGGCGTCGGCCAGGGCCATGATGGGCGGCACTTTCTCGCCGCTATAGCGCAGTTCGCCGTAGGGGTCGTCCTCGATCAGCAGAAAACGATGTTTGACCGCCAGCTGCAGCAATTTCAGGCGGCGCTCGCGGCTGACGGTGGCGCCGCCCGGGTTGGAGAACGAAGCCACCACCGAAACGATCTTGGGCTTGAGGCGCGCGGCCATCTCGTCGAGCGCATCGACGTCCACGCCGGCCGACGTGGCGGCCACGCCGTGCACCGCGGCGCCGGTATAGCGAAAGGCCTGGACCGTATTGGGAAAGGCCGGGTCCTCGACGATGACATTGTCGCCCCGCTGCAGCAGCACGCGCGACAGGAGCGCCATGCCATGCTGCGCTCCGCCCGTGACCATGATCTGGTCGGGCGCGCAGGCGATGCCGCGCTCGCCGCACAGCCCGATGAGCGCGGCCAGCAGGCTGGGCTGACCCTCGACATTGGCGTACTGCAGAAAGCCGCGCAGATTCGGCATGATCCGGTCGCAGGCTTCCTGCAGACCCTCGACATCGAAAAGCTCCGGCGCCGGATAGCCGCCCGCAAGCGATACCGTGCCGGGCCGCGATGCGTAGGGCGCCAGCGACCGGATGGGTGGGACGTAGATTTCCTTGAATGCATCGGCAAAGGCGTAATGCGGCGCGGGAGCGGACATGAGGATGGGCACGGTGGGATAAACGCGTAGGATAATGATCGCGTTCCCAATTACCCGCAACACCTCGCACGGCGGCGTTGCACATCCGTTTTCCACACCCGCTTTCACGCCATGACCGACGCCACGCTTTTGCCCTGCTCCGACGACACGCTGGCCGCGCGCCTGGCGGCCATCCGCGCGCGCATGGCCGCCGCCTGCGCGCGCGCCGGCCGGCCGGCCGACAGTGTGGCGCTGCTGCCTGTGAGCAAAACCTTCGGCGTCGATCTGATCCGCCAAGCGGCCGGCCTGGGCCTGACCCGCTTCGGCGAAAACAAGACCCAGGAAATCCGCCAGAAAGCCGATCCCTTGGCCGACCTGGGCCTGCAATGGGTGTTGATCGGCCACCTGCAGACCAACAAAGCCAAGGAAGCCGCGCGCGATGCGGCCGAAGTGCAATCGCTGGATCGCCTGGACCTGGCCCAGGCCCTGCAGCGGCGCCTGGACCTGGAAGGCCGCGCCATCGACGTGCTGGTGCAGGTCAAGACCTCGTCCGAAGACAGCAAATCCGGCCTGCCGCCCGCCGATCTGGCCGGCTTCCTGCGCACCGTGGCGCGCGACTATCCGACCTTGCGCGTCAAGGGATTGATGACCCTGGCAGTCAACTCCGACGACCCGCACGCGGTGCGCGCCTGTTTTCGCCAGCTGCGCCAATTGCGCGACACGATGCGCGGCGCGGACATCGCCGGCATCGAACTGGACCGTCTCTCCATGGGCATGAGCGGCGATTTCGAACTGGCCATCGAAGAAGGATCGACCGAAGTCAGGATAGGCAGCGCCCTGTTCGGCGCGCGCCACTATCCCGCGTAGGCCATCGCGCCCGCTTGCGCGCCAACGCGCAATCCCGCAACATCGCGCATCGCCACTACCAGGACGCAGGCCATGTTCGAAGAAGCAGAAGCAGACCCAAGTCTGGCCAAAAAAATCTTCGATCGCCGGGAGCTGCGCCTGCGCACCGCGCTGCTGAACGCGCAATACAGTCTGCTGAGTCGCGCGGATCGGACGCTGCTCGTGGTCATCGCCGGCATCGCCGGCTCGGGCAAGGGCGACGCCGTCAATCTCATGAACGCATGGATGGATCCGCGCCACATCCACACCCTGGCCTTCGACACGCCCTCGCCGGCACAGTCGCAGTACCCGCCCTTTTGGCGCTACTGGAACGCGCTGACCGCGAAAGGCCGCATCGGCATCGTGTTCGGCTCCTGGTATGTGCCCTTGCTGAAAGAGGCCGCGCGCAAGCGCCCCGATGCCGACTTCATCGAACGGGAGGCCGAACGCATACGCCGCCTGGAGGCCACGCTCTCGGCCAACGGCGTGCAGATCGTCAAACTCTGGTATCACATGTCCGCGCAAGCCCAGTGCGCGCGCACCCAAGCCTTGCTGTCCAGCCCGGAGACCGCCTGGAAGGTAATGCCCGAGGACCTCAAGGTGCCCAAACAATTCGAGCGCCTGCGCAATGCCGGGCTGGCCGCGATCGAGCGCACCGACATGCCTGCCGCGCCCTGGACCGTCGTGCCCGCCGCCGACACGCCGCTGCGCCACCTGCGCACGGCGCAGATCCTGCTGGCGGCGCTGCGCCGCCAGCAGGCGCCTCGTCCCGCGCGCGCCCAAGCCGCGGCAGGCAAATCCACGCGGCGCATACGCGATCGGCTGGGCGAAGTCGACTACGAGGCGCTGGTGGACAAGAACGATTACGAGATCGAGCTGGGCTTGCTGCAGGGCCGGCTGGCGCGGGCCACACGCTCGCCCAGATTCCATAAAGACCACTCCCTGGTGTTGGTCTTCGAGGGCCAGGACGCCGCGGGCAAAGGCGGCGCCATCCGGCGGGTCACCCATGCGCTGGATGCGCGGCAGTTCGAGATCACACCCGTTTCGGCGCCCAACTCCGACGACCTGGCGCATCCCTACCTATGGCGGTTCTGGCGCCATGTACCCCGGCCCGGCCGCATCGCCATCTTCGACCGCAGCTGGTACGGCCGGGTGCTGGTCGAACGCGTGGAAGGCTACGCGGCGCCGAGCGACTGGCGCCGCGCCTATGGCGAGATCAACGACTTCGAGGCGCAGCTGGCCGACAAGGGCGCAATCGTCTTGAAGTTCTGGCTGGCCGTGACGCAGGACGTGCAGCTCGCACGATTCAAGGAGCGCGAGCACTCGCCCTTCAAGAACTTCAAGATCACGCCCGACGACTGGCGCAACCGCAAGCGCTGGAACGACTACGCGCGGGCCGCCAACGAGATGCTGGCCCGCACCGACACCCCGGCTGCGCCCTGGAATTTGATATCGGCCAACGACAAGCGCTATGCTCGGCTGCAGGTATTGCGCCAAATCGTCCATGCGATAGAGACGCGCCTTTAATTTTTTAGCGCGGCAACCCGCCTTACCTTGCCCGGGAGTCCCTCATCAAAACCCTAGGCATCCTCGCGGCCCTTGCCGAAGAAGTCAGCGCGCTGCTGCAAGAGATGGGTCCCAGCGCCCACACACAGCGCATCGGCATGCGTGACTATCATCAAGGCGTGCTGTACGGCCAGCCTTGCGTGATCGTGCTCACCCGGGTGGGCAAGGTGGCGGCGGCCACCACCACCGCCACACTGCTGCGCGAGTTCAATGTCGAGCGCGTGGTGTTCACCGGCGTGGCGGGCGGAATCGCCGAGAACGTGAAAGTAGGCGACGTGGTGATCGGCAGCGCGCTGGTACAGCACGACCTGGACGCGCGGCCGTTCTTTCCGCGTTTCGAGGTGCCGCTGCTGCACACCAGCCGCTTCGCCACGTCGGACGCGCTATCGGCGCTGCTGCTGCGCTGCGCCGCCGAGTTCCTGGCCGAACAACCCGCCGCGCCCGCCGCGCACCTGGGCCTGATCGCCACCGGCGACCAGTTCCTCAACAGCACCGACGCCGTGGCGCAGCTGCGTAGCGCCGTGCCCGAAGCCCTGTGCGTGGAAATGGAAGGCGCGGCCGTGGCCCAGGTCTGCCACGAGTTCCGCGTGCCCTGCGCCGTGATGCGCACCGTCTCGGACCGGGCCGACGACGATTCGCACATCGACTTTCCCCTCTTCCTGCGTGAGGTCGCCAGCGTGTACTCGGCGGGCATCCTGCGCCGCTTCCTGGCCGCGCTGCCCAGACTGACCCAGGCCGAAGAATCCTTCGATACCCCGCTGGCCTGAACACGCTGCCCATCCATGCGCCTCCCATCCATGCGCCTCTTTACCGACGACGAAATTTCCAGCAATCGCCTGCGACCCGGCACCCTGGCCGCCGAAGCCGCGAACCTGCCTTCAGCCTGGCGCATCTGCCTGCAAGCGGCTGGCGCCGCGCTGGCGCTGCAAACCATCACCGCCTTCGTCGAAGGACGCCTGGCTGAAGGCGCGACGATCTATCCGTCGCACCCTTTCCGCGCCCTGCAGGCGCTGCTGCCGTCGCAGGTGCGCGTGGTGATCCTGGGACAGGACCCCTATCACGGTCCCGGCCAGGCCCAGGGATTGGCCTTTTCCGTGCCCGACGCCTGTCCCACGCCGCGCAGCCTGCGCAATATTCAGAAGGAAATCGCCCGCGATACGCCGCAGGCGCGCATCGCCGGCAACGATCTGGCGCCCTGGACGGCCCAGGGCGTGCTGCTGCTGAACACGTCGCTTACCGTCGAGGACGGCCAGGCCGGCTCGCACTCCCGGCGCGGCTGGGAGGCTGTGACCGACGCACTGATGAACGCGGTCGCGGCCGAACCGCACCCCACGGTCTTCCTGCTGTGGGGCGGCCATGCCCAAGCCAAGCATGAACAGTTGCCCGCGGGGGGGCCGCGCCTGGTGCTCAAGGCCAATCATCCCTCGCCCCTGTCGGCCAGCCGGCCGCCTATTCCCTTCCTGGGTTGCGGCCATTTCAGCCAAGTAAACGTCTGGCTGCAGGCCCAGGGGCTGCCGGCGATCGACTGGTCGACGGGAGCGCGGTAGCGCCTGTCGACACCGTTCCGTCCCCCACCGGTTTTTACTCACGAAATCATGGGACGGAACACTAGGATTAACCACCTGTGCCGGCGAGTTGAGCTCCTGTAAAATCGCGCCCATTCCCGGCGCTGCCCGGGACCGAACAGGAGAAGAAACATGAGGGAAAACAAGCCGTTGCGCGCTGCGCGACTGACTTCGCTCGCTGCCGCGGCAGTGGTATCCATAGCCGGCGTTTCGCTCGCGCACGCGTCCAGCATTCCGAACAAGACGCTGGTCTATTGCTCGGAAGGCAGCCCGGCCGGCTTTGACCCGGCCCAGTACACCACCGGCACGGACTTCACCGCCAACACGTTCACCGTCTACAACCGCCTGGTCGAATTCGAACGCGGCGGCACCAAGGTCGAGCCGGGTCTGGCCACCTCGTGGGACGTCTCGCCCGACGGCAAGACCTACACCTTCCACCTGCGCCACGGCGTGAAGTTCCAGACCACCGCGTTCTTCAAGCCCACGCGCGACTTCGACGCCGACGACGTGGTGTTCACGTTCGATCGCATGCTCGACCCGAACAACGCGTTCAACAAGGCCTATCCGGTTTCGTTCCCGTACTTCACCGACATGGGCATGGACAAGCTGATCGCCAAGGTCGTCAAGGTCGATCCGTACACCGTCCAGTTCGTGCTGAACGAGCCGAACGCGCCGTTCATCCAGAACATGGCGATGGAATTCGCCTCGATCCTCTCGGCCGAATACGCCGACCACCTGCTCAAAATCGGCAAGGCCTCGGACATCAACCAGTATCCGCTGGGCACAGGCCCCTTCATCTTCAAGAGCTACACCAAGGACGCCACGATCCGCTTTGACGGCAACCCCGACTACTGGAAGCCCGGCGCGGTCAAGCTGTCCAAGCTGATCTTCTCGATCACGCCGGACGCCAATGTGCGCGTGCAAAAGCTCAAGGCCAACGAATGCCAGGTCATGGTCTATCCGCTCCCCGCGGACGTCGCACCGCTCAAGGCCGACCCGAAAATCGAGATGCTGTCCAAGCCGGGCTTCAATCTGGGCTACCTCTCGTACAACACCACGCACAAGCCGCTGGACAACGTCCAGGTGCGCGAGGCGCTGGACATGGCGATCAACAAGAAGGCGATCATCAAGGCGGTGTATCAAGGCGCGGGCCAGCTCGCGGCCAATCCGATGCCGCCGACGCAGTGGTCCTACGATCCGAATCTGAAGGGCAACCCGTACGATCCGGCCAAGGCCAAGGCGCTGCTGGCCAAGGCGGGCCTGCCCAACGGCTTCAATCTCACGCTCTGGGCCATGCCGGTACAGCGCCCGTACAACCCGAACGCGCGTCTGATGGCCGAGATGATCCAGTCCGACTGGGCCAAGATCGGCGTCAAGGCCAAGATCGTCTCGTATGAATGGGGCGAGTACATCAAGCGCGCCCACGCAGGCGAAGACGATTCCATGCTGATCGGCTGGACCGGCGACAACGGCGATCCGGACAACTGGCTGGGCACGCTGCTGGGCTGCGACGCCGTGAACGGCAGCAACTTCGGCAAGTGGTGCTACAAGCCTTTCGACGACCTGATCCAGAAGGGCCGCACCACGGCCGACCCGGCGCAGCGCACCCAGATCTACACACAAGCGCAGCAGATCTTCGCGCAGCAGCTGCCCTACTCGCCGATCGCCAATTCGATCGTGTACCTGCCCATCAGCAAGAAAGTGGTCGGCATGCGCGTCGAATCGCTCGGCTACCTGCGCTTTGATGGCGTCAGCATGAAGTAATGCCGCGCGCGTAGTTCCTGCCGGCCGGTCGAGCGCCCGTCGCAAGACCCGCCGAGCCAGGTCCGGCGACCGAGGCCCTGCGCCTCGGTCGCCGGTTATGTTTCATTGTCTTGTTTTAGGGGGAACAAAGCATGTTCCGCTTCGTATTGCGCCGTATTGGCATGGTGATACCCACATTCATCGGTATCACGCTCCTGGCGTTCTCACTCATACACCTGATTCCGGGCGACCCCATCGAAGTGATGATGGGCGAGCGCGGCGTCGATCCGGCCATGCACGCGGCCGCCATGCACCGCCTGGGCCTGGACGAGCCGCTGCCGATGCAGTACCTGCACTACGTCGAACACGCGCTGCACGGCGACCTGGGCACGTCCATCATCACCAACACCAGCGTGATGAGCGAATTCATGGCGCGCTTTCCCGCCACCATCGAACTCTCACTGTGCGCGCTCATCTTCGCGCTGGTGGTGGGCCTGCCCGCCGGCGTCTTTGCCGCGCTCAAGCGCGGCACCGCCGTGGACCACGGCGTGATGGGTTCGGCCCTGACGGGCTATTCCATGCCTATCTTCTGGTGGGGCCTGATCCTGATCATGCTCTTTTCCTCCAAGCTGGGCTGGACCCCCGTCTCGGGCCGCATCTCCGTCCAGTACGACATTCCGCACGTCACCGGCTTCATGCTGATCGACTCGCTATTGCCCGGCACCGATCCGGGTTCGTTCAAGTCCGCGGTCTCGCACCTGATCCTGCCCACCATCGTGCTGGGCACCATCCCGCTGGCGGTGATCGCGCGCATGACCCGTTCGGCCATGCTCGAGGTGCTGCGCGAGGACTACATCCGCACCGCCCGCGCCAAGGGCCTCTCGCCTCTGCGCGTGATCGTCGCGCACGCGCTGCGCAACGCACTGATCCCGGTGGTCACCGTCATCGGCCTGCAGGTCGGCACCCTGCTGGCCGGCGCCGTCCTGACCGAGACCATCTTCTCCTGGCCCGGCATCGGCAAGTGGCTGATCGATGCGATCAACCGCCGCGACTACCCGGTCGTGCAGGGCGGCATTCTCATGATCGCCACCCTGGTGGTTATGGTGAACCTGTTCGTCGATCTGCTCTACGGCGTGCTCAACCCCCGCATCCGCCACACGAGGTAAAGCGCGTCATGAAAGAATTCTGGTCCAATTTCTCACGCAACAAGGGCGCCGTGGCCGCCGGCGCCGTGGTGCTGGCGTTGATCCTGGTGGCCGTCTTCGCGCCCTGGATCGTGCCGCACGATCCCATCCGCCAGTACCGCAGCGCCCTGCAGGCCCCGCCTGCCTGGCTCGAGGGCGGGCAGTGGCGATTCATCCTGGGCACCGACGAGGCCGGGCGCGACATCCTGTCGCGCCTGATGTACGGCGCGCGCCTGTCGCTGTGGATCGGCTGCGTCTCGGTCATGCTCGCGCTCATCCCCGGCGTCGTGCTCGGCCTGGTGGCCGCCTTCTTCCGCTGGGCCGACACGCCCATCATGCGGCTCATGGATGTGCTGATGGCGCTGCCCTCGCTGCTTCTGGCCGTGGCCATCGTCGCCATCATCGGCCCGGGCCTGGTCAACACCATGCTCGCCATCGCCACCGTCGCCCTGCCCGGCTACGTGCGCCTGACGCGCGGCTCGGCCATGGGCGAGCTGCAAAAAGAGTACGTCACCGCCTCGCGCGTGGCCGGCGCCGGCACCTTGCGCCTGATGTTCTCGCAAGTGCTGCCCAACTGCGCCGCACCCCTGATCGTGCAGGCCACGCTGGGCTTTTCCTCGGCCATCCTGGATGCGGCCGCGCTGGGCTTCCTGGGCCTGGGCGTGCAGCCGCCGACAGCCGAATGGGGCACCATGCTCGCCTCGGCGCGCGACTACATCGACAGCGCATGGTGGATCGTCACCATGCCGGGTCTGGCCATCCTGATCTCGGTGCTGGCGATCAACCTCCTGGGCGACGGGCTGCGCGACGCGCTCGATCCCAAGCTCAAGCGGATGACCTGACATGAAAAATGATTTGCTGACCCTGCGCAACCTGGCGGTGGACTTCAACGGCCTGCCCGCGGTGGAGGGAGTCGATCTCTCGGTAGCGCCGGGCGAGGTGCTGGGCATCGTGGGCGAATCGGGCTCGGGCAAGAGCGTGACGATGATGGCGCTGATGGGCCTGATCGACGCACCGGGCAAGGTGAGCGCCGATTCGATCACCTTCGACGGGCGCGACCTGCTCAACGCCACGGGCCGCGCGCGGCGCCGCATCGTGGGCAAGGACATCGCCATGGTGTTCCAGGACGCGCTCACCAGCCTGAACCCGAGCTACACCGTGGGCTATCAGATCAAGGAAGTGCTGCGCCTGCACGAGGGCCTGCGCGGAGCGGCTCTGCATGCGCGCACGCTCGAGCTGCTGGACCAGGTCGGGATACCCGATGCGAAGAACCGCATCGAGAACTTCCCGCACCAGATGTCCGGGGGCATGAACCAGCGCGTGATGATCGCCATGGCGGTGGCCTGCAACCCCAAGCTGCTGATCGCAGACGAGCCGACCACCGCGCTCGATGTCACGATCCAGGCGCAGATCATGGAACTGCTGATGCGCCTGCAAAAGGAACGCGGCATGGCGCTGGTGCTGATCTCGCACGACCTGGCGGTGGTCGCGGAGGTCGCGCAGCGCGTGGCCGTGATGTATGCGGGCCAGATCATCGAAACCAACCGCGTGCCCGACATCTTCGCCGCGCCCCACCACCCCTACACCGAGGCGCTGCTGGCGGCCATCCCCGAGCACAACAAGGGGGCCCGGCGGCTATCGGCGCTGGCGGGCATGGTGCCGGGGCGCGACGACCGCCCCCCCGGCTGCCTGTTCGCCCCGCGCTGCACGTACCGCACCGGCGAATGCGATGCGGCGCGCCCGGCGCTGGAGTCCCTGCCGGGCTTCTCCGACGCCACCCTGGTGCGCTGCATCCATCCGCTCAACCCGACTCACGCAGGTGCCCAATGAACGCTCTCGCACAACAGGCGCCCCAGGACGTCGACGGCCCGCAGACCGTCCTGCTGGCCCAGGACCTGACCAAGCACTACACCGTCAAGCTCGGCCTGGGCAAAACGGGCACCGTCAGGGCGTTGAACGGCGTTTCCTTTGCGCTCACGCGCGGACGCACGCTGGCCGTGGTCGGGGAGTCCGGCTGCGGCAAGTCCACGCTGGCGCGCCAGCTCACGCTGATCGAGCCGCCCACCGCCGGGCGCCTGACGGTCGACGGCCAGGACGCCGCGCACGCGGACAAGGCGCAGATCGCGGCCCTGCGCCGGCGCGTGCAGATGGTCTTCCAGAATCCGTACGCCTCGCTCAACCCGCGCAAGACCGTCGCCCAGACCCTGGGCGAGCCCTTGGCGATCAACACGCCGCTCACAGCCAGCGAGCGCGCCGAGCGCATCGCGCACATGATGAAGATCGTAGGCCTGCGTCCCGAACACGCCCGGCGCTATCCGCACATGTTCTCCGGCGGGCAGCGCCAGCGCGTGGCGATCGCCCGCGCCATGATCCTCGACCCGCAGATCGTGGTGGCCGACGAACCGGTCTCGGCGCTGGACGTCTCGATCCAGGCACAGATCCTGAACCTGTTCATGGACCTGCAGGAGCAGTTCCGCACCAGCTACGTCTTCATTTCGCACAACCTGGCCGTGGTCGAGCACGTGGCCGACGACGTGATGGTCATGTACCTGGGCGCCATCGCCGAGCTGGGCGAGAAAAACGCCGTCATCGAGCGCCCGCGCCACCCCTATACCCGCGCCCTGCTCTCGGCCACCCCGGCCATCTTCGAGGCCGACCGGCACGTCAAGATCAAGCTCGAGGGCGAGCTGCCCTCCCCGCTCAATCCGCCGCCGGGCTGCACCTTCCACCAGCGCTGCCCCTATGCGGCCGAGCGTTGCCGCAGTGAGGTTCCGCATCTGCGGCCCGTGGACGGCAGGCAGGTCGCATGCCACCGCGCGGAAGAGCTCGCCTAGGGCGGATGGCACCCCGCGGCGGCGCCCCCCGGAACGCCGCCGCGGAGCAAGGCGGAATATTTTCGGGTTAACCCTAGACATTGCCGGCCGACCCGGTTATGATCTCGGCACTGCACCTAACCAGATTCGGCATATTCCTTTCTGGGCCTCTATTTTGAAGCAACGCTGTTCCAATAATTAGGCCCGCCGCAGTCCGTCCCGTTACTTGGCCCTCCGCCTGGCATTGCAACACGCGCCAGCGCACTACCGGTCAAACCGGTCCGATGCCGAAACTCATCGCCTCCTGACCTCTTTCCTGGCGTCTTTGCGTTCGCCCTTTTGAACGCTGTCCAACGCGTACGGTTGATTTGGTCGGCACGATGCTCATCAACCGTCGCGGGACCGGCCCACCTTCTCTTGCCGTGCTTGCGTACAACGCCGCTTGATCGCGGCAAGGGAAAGTCATGTCTTTCGCAGAACTGGGCCTCGCGCCCGAACTGGTCTCGGCCCTCACCGAAGCGGGTATCGAAACCCCCACTACCGTCCAGGAACAGGCGATCCCGCTTGCCCTGCAAGGCAAGGACCTGATGGTCTCCTCGCAAACGGGGAGCGGCAAGACCGCCGCCTTCATGCTGCCGGCGCTGCATCGCATGGCCAAGCACACCGGCAACGGCGGCGTTGGTGTGCAAATGCTGGTGCTGGCCCCCACGCGCGAACTGGCCATGCAAGTGGCCGATGCCGCGCAGGCCTATGGCGCCAAGCTGCCCGGCCTGCGCGTGTCGACCGTGGTCGGCGGGGTGCCCTACGGCGCGCAGATCAAGGCCTTGTCGCGCCGCGTCGACGTACTGGTGGCCACGCCCGGCCGCCTCATCGATCACCTGAAGGCCGGTCGCGTCAAGCTCAACTCCGTCCACACTCTGGTGCTGGACGAAGCCGACCGCATGCTCGATATGGGCTTTATCGAAGACATCGAAGCCATCATCGAGCGCACGCCCGCCGACCGCCAGACCCTGCTGTTCTCGGCCACTCTGGACGGCACCGTGGCCAAACTGGCCGGGAAGATGATGCGCGAACCGCAGCGCATCGAAGTCGCCGGCCGCCACGACAAGCACGCCAACATCACGCAGACCCTGCTGTACGCCGACGACCAGTCCCACAAACTGCGCCTGCTCGATCACCTGCTGCGCGGCACCAACCTGGACCAGGCCATCATCTTCACCGCCACCAAGCGCGGCGCCGATGACCTGGCCGACAAACTGAGCGAGCAAGGCTTTGCCGCCGTCGCCCTGCATGGCGACATGAACCAGCGCCAGCGCACCCGCACCCTGACCCAACTGCAGCGCGGCCAAGCGCGCGTGCTGGTGGCCACCGACGTGGCCGCCCGCGGCATCGACGTGCAAGGCATCAGCCACGCCATCAACTTCGACCTGCCCCTGCAGGCCGAGGATTACGTGCACCGCATTGGTCGCACCGGCCGCGCCGGCCGCGACGGCCTGGCCTACACCCTGGCCCTGCACGGCGAGCGCCACAAGGTGCGCCGCATTGAAAGCTACATCAGCCAGACCATCACGCCCGAGATCATCGCCGGCCTGGAACCCCAGCGCGCCGCGCGCCCTGAACGCCCCCACTCAGGCAAGCCCGGCGGCGGCAAATTCCATCACGAAAAGCGCGCCGGCAGCTTCGATCGCGGTCCGCGCAAGTTCGAGGAACGCCGCGAAGCCAGTGGCGAGCAGCGCGATTTCGTCAAGCGTGAATTTGGCGACAAGCCCGCTTTCGGCCAGCGCCGCGAATTCGGCGACCGTCCGCAGCGCGACTTCGGCGATCGTCCCCAGCGCCCCAGCAGCATGGGCGAGAAGACCGGCTTCAAGCCCCGCCGCGATTTCGGCGACAAGCCGGCGTCCGGCGACCGCGCGCCCCGCGAAGGCGGCTTCGCCCAGCGCCGCGAATTCGGTGATCGCCCGCAGCGCAGTTTCGGCGACAAGCCCGCTTTCGGCCAACGCCGCGAGTTCGGCGACCGTCCGCAGCGCGACGCGGGCGACCGCCCCCAGCGCACCGGCTTGGGCGAGAAGGCCGGTTTCAAGCCCCGCCGCGATCTTGGCGACAAGCCTGCGTTCAGCGGCGACCGCCCGCAGCGTGAAGGTGGTTTCGCCCAGCGCCGCGAATTCGGTGATCGCCCGCAGCGCAGTTTCGGCGACAAGCCGGCCTTCGGCCAACGCCGCGAGTTCGGCGACCGTCCGCAGCGCGACGCGGGCGACCGCCCCCAGCGCACCGGCTTGGGCGACAAGCCGCGCAGCGGCAAGCCCTTTGAAAAGCGCGCCAGCGCACCCAAGCGCTTCGAACGCCGCAGCTAAGCAGCGCGGTTGATCGGCCGGGGCGGCCAGGGCTCGATGACAGAGCGCTGGCCGCCCTGTCTCATTCGGCGGCGATATCTGCGCCGCCGAACAGTGGTGCCATACCCGGCGGCAAGATGAACGTGCCGGCACCGGACCTGTTCACGGTTTCTGGCATGCCTTCACGCCAAACATGATCGCCAGCGCGCACGGCGAGGTCAGCATGTGCGCGCCATCGTGCCCGACGCCGGGCACGACATGAAACTGCTGGTTCAGACCCTGCGGATGCCGCGCCTGCAGGTAATGGAAATAGGCCCGCCCCCGCGCAAGACGATTGCTGCCCTGCGCCTGGGCCGGGCAGCTGCGGTCCAGCGCGGCCTGCCTGGGATCGGTGTCCCGGCCGCCGATCAGGTACGTCACATCGCGCCTTGCATAGCCGGCTTCGAGTTGCGCGGGGCTGCGGTTATCCAGATAAGGCGCACGAGCCTGCATCCCATACTTCCAGTCGTCGAAAGCCGGACAGACCGCCGCGTCGTAGGGCGCAAAGCCGCCGGCCGCGGTCGGGCGTTGCGCGTCGAAATACACATAGGAAGAAGGGTTGGCCACCAGGAAGCTCACCGCGATTCCCGCCCGCGCCAGCGCATGCAGGCCGCGCGCGGCCACCGCATAACGCTGCACGACCTGTGCGCCGCCCGAATGTCCGACGAAAACCACGCGCTTGAGATTCGGAAACAGGCGCCGGTCCGCCAGGTGCCGGGCAATCGCATCGAGCACCGCGTAGGAACTCAAGGACGCGCCATCGGCCGACGGCTCGCCGCCCATCCACGCATTGCCCTTCCAGCGCAGCAGGTCGGCCGGCAGATGCAGCGCCTGCGCGTCTATCGTCGCAAGAAACTGCGGCGCGACCAGCAGCACCGTGCCGGGGGCTGCGCCGGCTGCGGCGCGCGCGCGCCGCGCCGTGCGATAGTAGGCATCGGCATTGCGCAACTTGCCGTGTATGACGACCACGGCGCGCTCGATGCGCGGCTGCGGCACATTCCAATGCGCCGACAGGTAGAGCGGCGCCTGAAACACGCCTGCGGGCGTGGAAAGCGGCAGTCGCGCCGGGGCGAGCGCGGCGACCGGGTGCAGATGCGGCGCATAGGCGTGCGCGGCCCATGCCGCGCCAGGCGCCGCGGCCGCAAGCAGCAAAGCGGCGCTCCAAACCGCCGCCGCGCATCGCCGGGCGGTCCCCGCAAGACGGGCTGGAAAGCCTTGCCGCTTCACGGCTGTCTCCTTGAATTGACACTTCTGGCAATCGTAGGTGCGGCCGTGCGAAATGTAAAATAACGCCCGGCTGCCCTTGTCGACTTCGTCACGCAGCGCAGCTGAACCGTGGTCAATCGAAACATGTATCCACAACGCACCGAATCGGACTCGCTCCCTTGCCTGGACGCGGCCTGCGCTGAACACAGCGACCAGGTGGCAAGGCACCTCGCGCAAGCCATTGAACAGGCCGGCGGCTGGCTGTCCTTCGAACGCTGGATGGCCGCGGCCCTCTATGCCCCCGGACTGGGCTACTACGCGGCCGGTGCCCTCAAGCTGGCCTCGCCGCGGGACGCGCAAGGCAGGCAATTGCCGCCCGGCGACTTCGTCACCGCACCGGAACTCACGCCGCTGTTCGCCCACACTTTGGCGCAGCAGGCTGCGCAGATCCTGCGGGACACGGGAACGCATACCGTGCTGGAGTTTGGCGCCGGCAGCGGCGCGCTGGCCGAGGGCGTGATCGAGGAACTCGATCGCCTGGGACTGCAGGTCCAATACCGCATCCTCGAAGTGTCGGCCGACCTGCGCGAGCGCCAGCAGCGGCGCCTGGCCGCCCACGGCGCGCGCGTACAGTGGCTCGACGCGCTGCCCGAACACTTCGAAGGCTGCGTGCTCGCCAACGAGGTGCTCGATGCCATGCCCGTCACGCTGTTTACCTGGGATGCACAGGGGCGCCTGATGCAACGCGGCGTATCGCTGGATGAGGACGGCGGCTTCGTCTGGGCCGACAGGCCCGCCGATGCCGAACTCGCGCAAGCCGTCGCCGCCCGCATGCCGCCCCTGCCCGGCTATGCCTCCGAGATCAACCTGCAGGCCCAAGCCTGGGTACGCGCCCTGGGCCAATGGCTTGCGCGCGGCGCGGCGCTGCTGGTGGACTACGGTTTTCCGCAATCCGAGTACTACCATCCGCAGCGCATGGGCGGCACCCTCATGTGCCACCTGCGCCACCATGCCCACGCCGACCCCTTCGCGGCCCCGGGCCTGCAGGACATTACCGCCCACGTCGATTTCACCGCCATGGCCGACGCGGCACTGGCCAGCGGCCTGGATGTGCTGGGCTATACCTCGCAGGCGCGCTTCCTGATGAACGCAGGCCTGTTGCAGATCCTGGGCCGACAGGACGCCGGCGATGCCCAGGCCTATGCGCGGCTGGCCGCGCCGGTGCAAAAACTGCTGTCCGAAGCCGAGATGGGCGAACTCTTCAAGGTGCTGGCGGTGGGACGCGGCCTCGATACGCCGCTCATGGGTTTCGCGCGCGGCGACCGGCGCAGCGGCCTTTGAATTGCCTACGCGAGCAGCGCCTGCAGCCGCGCCTGGCGCAGTGCCGCCTTGATGCGCGCCGGGTCTGCCGCGCAGGCTTGCGCGATGGCACCGGCGTCGATGCCGCGCACGGCATGCACCCAATGCTGCCAGGCGGTCTGGTCCACCGCCGCGCCGGCCACTGAAGCGGCTCGCAACAGCGCCGTGAAGCGATCCGGCTTACGCAAGGCATCGCACCGTTCGATCAAATCCAGCCGGCCTTGCGCCTCCCCCGCGCGCGGCAAGCCATCGCACAATAGCGGCAGCAGCCTTGCGTGATCGGCGCATTCGGCCGGTACCCGCAAGCGCCTGCCCAATGCCTCGCGCTGCCCGCTCCGGCGGCACAGCAGGGCGTAGCGCACGGGTAAGGACAAGTCCTGCGCCGCGGCGCGATCCACGTCCGCGCCGGCCGGCCCCCAAGCCTGCAGCTCGGGCATCACCCGGGCCAGTGCCTGCGACCCCGCCAGCACGTCCAACATGCGCGACGGCCTGGCCGACATCAATCCGCGCGACATTTCCTTCCACACTCGCTCGGGTACCAGGGCATCGGCCTCACCGGCCTCGACCATGCGCCGGCACAGCCCCATGGTTTCGTCGGCCACCGCAAAGTCGACGAACCGCGCCATGAACCGCGCCAGCCGCAGAATGCGAACCGGGTCTTCGGCAAAGGCCTCGCCCACATGACGAAAAATCCGTGCGCGCACATCGGCCTGCCCGTGCAGCGGATCGATCAATTCTCCGGCGCGCGTGCGCGCCATGGCATTGACGGTGAAGTCGCGGCGGCGCAGGTCCTGCTCGAGCGTGACGTCGGCGCCCGTATAGAAAGTGAAGCCTTGATACCCTCGTCCCGATTTGCGCTCGGTGCGCGCCAGCGCATATTCCTCCTTGGTGGCCGGATGCAGGAACACGGGAAAATCCCCGCCCACCGGCACGAAGCCGCGGCGCACCATGTCCTCGGGCGTCGCACCCACCACCACCCAGTCGCGATCGCCGGCAGGCAGGCCCAGCAAGGCGTCGCGCACGGCCCCACCCACCACATAGGCCTGCAGGCCCGCGGTGGCCGGATCGGGGAAAGCATCGCCGCAGATCATTGCGGGTCTGACTTGGCCAGCACCTGCAGGGGGGCGATCCGGCCCAGGCGCGCCTGGAGCGACTGCGGCCGTCCGGTAAAGAGCAACGCGTAATAGGTGGCGTTGGCCATGACCCTTTGCACGTAGTCGCGCGTTTCGTTGAAAGGAATGGTCTCGGCGAAGATGGCGCCCTCGACCGGATGGGTCAAGGCGGCGCGCCAGTTGCGCGGCCGGCCGGGACCGGCGTTGTAGCCGGCCGAGGCCAGCAGTTCCGAACCATCCAGCTTCTGCAGCACCATGCTCAGGTATTGCGTGCCCAGTTCGGTATTCACATCGAAGTCGTGGACGCTGGAGGGATCGAAATCGGTCATGCCGATCTTCTTGGCTACCCAGCGGGCGGTGGCGGGCATGATCTGCATCAGGCCCGCTGCGCCCACGTGCGAACGCGCGTCCGTCACGAAGCGGGATTCCTGGCGGATCAGGCCATAGACCCAGGCCGGATCCAGCGAAATCGCCAGGGCCTTGGCGGCTACCTTGCTGTCAAAGGGTGCGATATAGCGCTGATTGAAGTCGAATTGGGAGCGGGTCAGGTCGGAGGTGTTGACCACCCGGTCGTAGATGCCTTCGGCGCGCGCCAATTCGGCAGCGGCCAGCAGCTGGCGGTCGTCCATGCCGCGCAGCGCGTAGTTCCATTCCGGCACGGCTTCGCGGCGCCACCCCAGGCGGAACAGCTGCACGGCGCGTATCAGGCCGGGATTGCGGCGCGCCTGGGCCATCTCCTGCGCATTCACCGGGGCCGCCTCGGGGGGCAGGACGATGGCGCGGCCCAAGGCTTCGGTCGCCAGCTGACCGTAGAAATCGAATTTGTCGGCGATGCTGGCATAGGCCTGCCTGGCCGCTTCAGCCTGGCCCAGCGCGGCCAGGCCGCGGGCCCGCCAATACACCCAGTCCGGCTGGGCGCGCTGTTGGGCCGGCATCCGGTTTATGCAGTCGACCACCCACTTCCAATCGATGTCGGGCTCGCGCAAGGCGCTGCGCACGCGCCAGGCCTGGCCGTTTTCGGTCAAGGGCGCATTGCCCAATGCGTGGTACCAGCGGTCGGCACGGTCGTCCTGCGCATAGGCGGCCATCAAGGCATACTGGCTGCGCACCCAGGCCACCTCGTTCTTGGCCATGTACGGCTGCCATTGCGCGCGGAAATACGCATCCGCCGTGTCCAGGTTCTGGCGACCGAGCCGCGCCAGCGCGATCGAGACCAGCGCCTTCTCGTTGCGGCCCACCACCGACTTGCTGCGGTGAGCGAGCCATTTGAGGGGATCCTTGAGCAGCACGTCCAGCGTCCTGGCGTCCCGCGCATCGAAAATATAGCGCGCCAGATGCCTGGCCTCGGGAATGCGGTTTTCCTCGATGGCATCGCGCACCTGCGGCATGATCGGGTCCCAGCCCAGCACGCGGTCGGCCACCAGTTGATCGTACAGCTGCCAGCAGCTGTGCACGGGCCGAAAGATCGCCAGCGCCTGCGCGGCCGTGGCGCGCTGGCCCGTCATATGCTGGGCATCGAGCCGGGCGCAAGCCACGGCCGCACTGGGATGGACCGGCTCGCCCAGACTCATCACCGCCTGGAAATCGCCACGCGCATCCGCATCGAGAATCAGGTCCCCGCGCATGCGGTTGGCCAGATACGTATCGGGATAGGCGCCCATAAAGCGTCGCGCATTGTCAAATGCGTTCGGGTTCGACTGCGGATTGGCCAGGCCGTAAAGCAAAAACCAATATTTGGCATACATGCCCAGCGGATCGCCGCCCGCCTGCGTCGCCGCGGCCTGCAGCAGGCTGGGCCATTGCGGGCTGCCCTTGGCATCGTGCGCGGCCACCAGGGCCTCGCGCGCCGGCGTGTCGGGCGACGGCGGCAAACCCGCCTGCACGGCAGGCGGCTGGATCGCGGCATGAAAGATCCGCGGCGCTCCAAGCGCGGTGCCAGCCGTCGCTGCGGCAGCCGTTGCTGCGCCAGCCGTTGCTGCGGCAGCCGTTGCTGCGGCAGCCGTCGCTGCGGCGGACGCGCTGGCGTGGGCCTGTCCCGGGCCGGCCCGCGCCCCGCTTTGCTGGGCATCGACCGATGCGCAGGAGGAAATGAAAACGGCCAGAAACGGCAGCCAGGGGCGCACATACTTGACTGCCCATGTCGATGAGGCCCGGACCGTCGAAGCGGATTTCTGATACTGTGCCGTTTCGAGATCCTGCTTCATTGCCTTTCCTTGAATAATTCCGCACAGAATACCGCAGCCGAGCTGCGCGCGCGACTCAAAGAAACACGCGCCGCCCTGGACGAATCCGACCGCGACCGCGGCGCGCTGCTGATGCGCGCGCGCCTGTTCAGTTGGTGCAACGCGGCCCGCGACGCACTGGCCCCCTCGGGCCGCGCGCTTTCCCGCGTGGCGGCTTTCTGGCCCCTGGACGATGAACCCGATCTGCGGCCCTTGCTGGAACAATGGTCCGAAAACGGAATGCAGGTCTGCCTGCCCTGCGTGAAGAGTCCTGGCCAGCCTCTGGCGTTTCGCGCGTGGACGCCCGAGGCCCCCATGGCAGTCGGCGCCTACGGCATCGCCGAACCCGCCGAAGGCCCGGAGTGCCTGCCTGACGTGATCCTCGTTCCCACATTGGGCTATACCGACCGCGCCGATCGCCTGGGTTATGGCGGGGGCTACTACGACCGCACGCTGGCCGCGCTGGAGCAGGCCGGCCGCGACTGCATCGCCATCGGCATCGCCTGGACCGAATGCCGCCTGCCCGACGACTACGAGCCGGCCGCGCACGACCGGCGCCTGGACGCCATCCTCACGCCCGACGGCTGGGTGCCGCGCGCGCCGTTGCTGCCGGACTCGGCCGCGCCCAAGTCGCGCATCATGCGCTTCATACTCGGCGGCTGATTCCCTTTTGCACCACTTCGGTGCCATGATGCCTCACCCCGAAGCATCCGCTCCCTTTTTTCATCAATATCCATGCCCAGTTGCCTGGCATGGCGCTTGCTCATAGGTGTAAGCCCTGTTTGACGCACCTACCCGGGCCGCTTCAAGCTGCCTGTAGGGAAGGGTTCCCATGCCGGACTTCTGTTCAATGCTCCCCCAAGGCCTGTTGCGCCCTGGGGCGTCCGGCGGCAAAAAGTGCGCATAGAAGAAGGAGGATCCATGTCTGACGCATTACCCCGTCCCGCGGCCTACAACGAGATGTACGATGCCCAAGGTCAGGTGCGACCGCAGTACAAGGCCTACGCGGCATGGCTGGCGGACCAGCCGTCCGACGCCATGGCGGCCAGGCAGATCGAGGCCGACCTGAGCTTTCGGCGCGTCGGCATCACCTTCTCGGTAGCCGGCGACGCGGCCGGCACCGAACGGCTCATTCCGTTCGATCTCATCCCCCGCGTCATTCCCGCCGACGAGTGGCAACGCCTGGAAGCCGGCCTGAAACAGCGCGTGCGCGCGCTGAACATGTTCATCCACGACATCTATCACGGGCACGACATCGTGCGCGCCGGCATCATTCCCGCCGAGCACGTGTTCCTGAACTCGCAGTACCGCCCCGAGATGCAGGACATCGACGTGGCCGAGAACATCTACAGCCACATCGCCGGGATCGATCTGGTGCGCGCCGGCCAGGGCGAGTTCTACGTGCTCGAAGACAATCTGCGCGTACCCTCGGGCGTGTCCTATATGCTCGAGGACCGCAAGATGTCCATGCGGCTCATGCCCGACGTGTTCTCGAAAATCAAGGTCGCGCCGGTGGCGCACTACCCCGACCTGCTGCTGGACAATCTGCGCGAAGTCGCCCCGCGCAGCATCGAGGACCCCACCGTGGTGGTGATGACGCCGGGCATGTACAACTCGGCCTATTTCGAACACGCTTTCCTGGCCCAGCAGATGGGCGTGGAGCTGGTCGAGGGCCAGGATCTTTTCGTCGAGAACAATACGGTCTACATGCGCACCACGCACGGCCCCAAGCGCGTGGACGTGATCTACCGCCGCATCGACGACGACTTTCTCGACCCCCTGTCCTTTCGCGCCGATTCGGCACTGGGTGTGCCCGGACTCCTGTCGGTCTATCGCGCCGGGCGCGTCACGCTGGCCAACGCCATCGGCACGGGCATCGCCGACGACAAGGCCACGTATCTATACGTGCCCGACATGATCAAGTTCTACCTGTCCGAAGATCCCATCCTGTCCAATGTGCCCACCTGGCAGTGCGCCAGGCCCGCGGAACTCTCGCACGTCCTGGCCAATCTGTCCGAGCTGGTCGTCAAGGAGGTGCACGGCGCCGGAGGCTACGGCATGCTGGTCGGCCCGACCTCGAGCAAGGCGCAGATCGCCGACTTCCGGGAACGCCTGCAGGCCAATCCGACGAACTACATCGCCCAGCCCACGCTGGCCCTTTCCACCGTGCCGACCTTTGTCGAATCGGGCGTGGCGCCGCGCCACGTCGATCTGCGCCCCTACGTGCTGTGCGGCAAGGACATCCGCACCGTGCCCGGCGGCCTGTGCCGCGTGGCGCTGACCGAAGGCTCGCTGGTCGTCAACAGCAGCCAGGGCGGCGGCACCAAGGACACCTGGGTATTGGAGGACTGAATATGAGCCCCACATTCACTACGTTCACTGTCCACCTCGCGGCCCGCATGCCGCTCGGAGACTGATATGCTGAGCCGCACCGCAGACAATCTTTTCTGGATGACCCGCCACATCGAGCGCGCCGACAACACCTCGCGAATGCTCAATGTCAATCTGCAGATGGCGCTGCTGCCGCAGGACGCGCACACGCTGGAAAACTCCTGGCGCGCCGTGCTGCGCATCTGCGAACTGCAAAGCGTCTACGCCGCGCGCCACCCGGCCATCACCCCGCGCGACGTGATGCATTACATGGTGCGCGACGCCCAGAACCCTTCGTCCATCTACTCGTGCCTGCGCGCCGCGCGCGAGAACGCCCGCGCCGTGCGCGGCAGCCTGACCACCGAAGTCTGGGAAACCTACAACAGCACCTGGCTGGGCCTGCTGGGACACTTGGAAAGCGGCCTGCCCGAGCGCAATCCCGTCGAATTTTTCGACTGGGTGAAATTCCGCTCCCACCTGGCGCGCGGCGTCACGCTGGCCACCATGCAGATCGACGAGGAGCTGTACTTCATGCGCCTGGGCCTGAACCTGGAGCGCGCCGACAATACCGCGCGCATGCTCGATGTGAAGTTCCACGAACGCGACGACGACATCCCCGCCGAGCGCGGCATCGACCCCGGCACCTACGGCGAGTTCTACCGCTGGTCGGCGCTGCTGTCCGCGCTGGCGGGCCTGGAAATCTACCGCAAAATCTACCGCGACGTAATCGCGCCCGACCGCGTGGCCGAACTGCTGATCCTGCGCGAGGACATGCCGCGCTCGCTGCTGAACTCGGTGAAGATCCTGTTTCATACCCTGAGCATCGTCGCCGGCGACCGCTCGGCCGAGACCGTGCGGCGCACCGGCATGATGCGCGCCGAGCTCGAATACGGCCGCATCGAAGACATCATGCGCGGCGGCCTGCACCGATTTCTCGAGCGCTTCCTGGCTCGCATCAACGATCTGGGCACCCGCATCGGCCACGACTTCCTGATGTCGGTATCGAACTGAGCCCCCCGAAGGAATCGCCATGAAGCATCTGATCAAGCACGTCACCCGATACCGCTACAGTACGCCGGCCAGCTACACCATCCAGACGCTGCGCCTGACGCCGCGCGCCGACGATCACCAGCGCGCTTTGCGCTGGCAGATCACCGCCCCCGGTCCGCTCACCGAGCAGGTCGACGCCTACGGCAACATCACGCATACGCTCACGCTCACGCAAGCGCACAGCGAAATCGAGATCCGCGCCACCGGCCAGATCGAGATCGATCCGCTCGTGCAGGGCATCGTGCGCGGCGACGAAAGCCGTCTGCCGCTGCAGGCCTATTGCGTGCCCACGCCGCTCACGCAGTGCGACGACAATATCCGCCAGCTCTGGCGCACAGCCGTGCCCGAGGCGATCCGCACGCCGCAGGACCTGCTGGTCCTGGCCAACGCCATCTGCGACCGCGTGACCTACGAGCCCGGCTATACCGATGTCACCACCGCGGCCAGCCAGGTGCTGCAACTGGGCCACGGCGTCTGCCAAGACCATACGCACCTGTTCCTGGCCTGCGTGCGCGGCATGAACATGCCGGCCCGCTATGTCAGCGGCTACCACTATGGCAACGTGGAGGACGACGTGGCGTCCAGCCATGCCTGGGCCGATGTCTGGCTGCCCGAACAGGGCTGGGTCAGCGTGGACATCACCAACCGCATGCTCGCCTCCGACGGCCATTGCCGGCTGGCAGCGGCACGCGACTACGACTCGGCCTCTCCGGTGCGCGGGGTGCGCACCGGCGGCGGCGAAGAGTCCATGTCCATCACCGTGCAAGTGCAACGCGCCAAGCAGCAATAGGAGAATCCCGGTGGCCATACACGTCGCGCTCAAGCACGTCACGCACTACAAGTACGACCGGCCCGTCAATCTGGCGCCGCAGGTCGTGCGGCTTCGGCCCGCGCCGCATTGCCGCACGCCCATCCTCTCGTACTCGCTGCAGATCGAACCGCGCCAGCACTTCATCAACTGGCAGCAAGATCCGTTCGCCAACTATCTGGCGCGTCTGACTTTCCCGGAAAAAACGCGCGAGTTCAATATCACGGTCGATCTGGTCGCCGAGATGGCCGTCTACAACCCCTTCGATTTCTTCCTGGAAGCCTCGGCCGAGCACTATCCTTTCCGGTACGAAAAAGACCTGGCGCGGGAACTGGCGCCCTATCTGGCCAGGCAGCCCATCACGCCGCTGCTGAACCAGTTCCTCGAACGCGTCGACAAGCGCATGCAGCGCACCGTGGACTTCCTGGTCGGCATCAACCAGCTGCTGCACAAGGAAATCCGCTACCTGATCCGCATGGAACCCGGCGTGCAGCCGCCGGAGCAAACCCTGAAGCTGCGCTCGGGCTCCTGCCGCGACTCGGGTTGGCTGCTGGTGCAAGCCCTGCGCCACCTGGGCCTGGCCGCGCGCTTCGTCTCGGGCTATCTTATCCAGCTCACGCCCGACGTCAAAGCGCTGGACGGTCCCAGCGGCACCGAGGTCGACTTCACCGATCTGCACGCCTGGTGCGAAGTCTTCTTGCCTGGCGCGGGGTGGATAGGGCTGGATCCCACGTCGGGACTGCTGGCCGGCGAGGGTCACATCCCGCTGGCGGCCACCCCCGAGCCCGGCAGCGCCGCGCCCGTCACCGGCGCGGTCGATGAATGCGAAGTCGATTTCTCGCACGCCATGGAAGTGACGCGCATCTTCGAGTCGCCGCGCGTCACAAAACCTTATACCAACGAGCAGTGGCATGCCATCGAGGACCTGGGCCACGTCATCGATGAGGACTTGCGCAGCGGCGACGTGCGCCTGACCATGGGCGGGGAGCCGACTTTCGTGGCCACCAGCGACCGCGATGCGCCCGAATGGAACACCGCGGCGCTGGGCCCCACCAAGCGCGGCTATGCCACCGAACTGGTGCTGCGCCTGCGCGAACGCTACGGCGCCAACGGATTCCTGCATTTCGGCCAGGGCAAATGGTATCCGGGCGAGCAACTGCCGCGCTGGGCGCTGTCCATCTACTGGCGCGAAGACGGACACCCCTGCTGGAACAACCCCAGGCTGTTCGCCGACGAACGCCATCCCGGCCACTACACCGATGTCGACGCCAAGGCCTTCATGATGGCGCTATGCGCCCAACTCGGCCTGGATGCGCGCCACATGCAGCCAGGCTACGAGGACGTGTTCTATTACCTGTGGCGCGAGCGGCGCCTGCCGGTGAACGTCGACCCCTTCGATGCGCGCCTGGACGATGAGCTGGAACGCGACCGCCTGCGCAGAGTGTTCGAGCAGAAGCTGGACAAAGTCGTGGGCTATGCCCTGCCCATTGAGCGCGGCCCGGGTCCGGCCCTGGACGGTCCGGCCTGGGTCACCGGCCCCTGGTTCCTGCGCGACGAGCGCATGTACCTGATGCCCGGCGACTCGCCCATGGGCTTTCGGCTGCCGCTGGACTCGCTGCCGTGGGTCGCGCAAACCGAGCGCCCGCTCACCGTCGAGCGCGACCCCTTCGACGCGCGCGCGGACTTGCCCAGCCCGGCACAAGTCCGCGCCCAGCTGCGCGGCGCACAGGCCGGCGCCGCCGCAAACGGAGCGAATGCGCCAGACGCAGGCGGCACCCAAGCCCGCCCCAAGCGCTTCGAATCGGCCGCCTCGATCACCCGCACGGCCATGTGTACCGAGGCGCGCAACGGCAACCTCTATATCTTCATGCCGCCCCTGCAGGATGCGGAAAATTATCTCGAACTGCTCGCCGCCGTGGAAGGCACGGCCGCCCAGCTGGGGGTGCGCATCGTTCTCGAAGGCTATCCGCCCCCGCGCGATACGCGCCTGAAGGTGCTGCAGGTCACGCCCGATCCCGGCGTAATCGAAGTCAACATCCATCCCGCCTCGGACTGGGAAGCGCTGATCGACCATACCGAGTTTCTCTATGAGGCCGCGTTCCAGACGCGCCTGTGTACCGAAAAATTCATGGTCGACGGGCGCCACACCGGCACCGGCGGCGGCAACCATTTCGTGCTGGGCGGCGCCACGCCGGCCGACAGCCCCTTCCTGCGCCGGCCCGACCTCATCGCCAGCTTGCTGGGCTACTGGCTCAACCACCCCTCGCTGTCCTATCTGTTCTCGGGCCTGTTCATCGGCCCCACCAGCCAGGCGCCGCGCCTGGACGAAGCCCGCAACGACCAGGTCTTCGAACTGGACATTGCCTTGCAGGAGATCCGCAAGCAGCTGGCCGCCTATGGCCAGGTGCCGCCCTGGATGATCGACCGGGCGCTGCGCAACATTCTGGTCGACGTCACCGGCAACACGCACCGCGCCGAGTTCTGCATCGACAAGCTCTATTCGCCCGACAGCGGCACCGGCCGCCTGGGCCTGCTGGAATTGCGGGCCTTCGAGATGCCGCCGCACGCGCACATGAGCCTGGCGCAGCAATTGCTGCTGCGCGGCCTGGTGGCGCACTTCTGGAAGCATCCCTATACCGCGCCCATCACCCGATGGGGCACGGTGCTGCACGACCGCTTCCTGCTGCCCACCTTCGTCAAGATGGATTTCGAGGACGTCATCGCCGACTTGAACAAGGCCGGCTATGCCTTCGATGCCGCCTGGTTCGCGCCGCACTTTGAGTTCCGCTTCCCGCTTTATGGCGAGATCGCCGCGCGCGGCATTGGCCTGGAAGTGCGCGGCGCGCTGGAACCCTGGCACGTCATGGGCGAGGAAGGCGCCGTCGGCGGCACGGTGCGCTATGTCGACGCCTCGCTGGAACGCATCGAGGTCAAGGTCTCGGGCCTGAACGACAGCCGCTACGTCGTCACCGTCAACGGCCGCGCGCTGCCGCTGCAGCCCACAGGCCGGGCCGGCGAGTTCGTGGCCGGAGTGCGCTATAAGGCCTGGTCGCCGCCCTCGGCGCTGCATCCGACCATCGGCGCGCACGCGCCCCTCACTCTGGACATCGTCGACACCTGGTCGCACCATTCGCTGGGCGGCTGCCAGTACTTCGTCGACCACCCCGGCGGGCTCAATCCCGACAAGCTGCCGATCAACGCCTACGAGGCCGAAAGCCGCCGCTTGGCGCGATTCCGTAAAATGGGCCACACACCAGGCCGCCTGACCGCGGCCCCCGCCGTACCCGGCCGCGAATTCCCGTTCACGCTGGATTTGCGGCACGACTGATCCCACACCCCGGCGGCATGCCGCCGGGTGTGAACAGCCCCTTCCCCGACTCCATGCCGCAACTGCTTTTCCAGACCGATCCCGCGCGCGACGCCAGCTCACTGGCGCTGCACGCCGCCCTGCCGGTGCGCGCCGGCCACTACGACGAACTGCGCCTGCCCGCCGGCACGACCGGCACCGCGGCCCTGCGGCCGGCCTGGGCCCGCTTCTTCGAACTGCTGGACCCCAAAGGGCTGCGCGAGATGAACCGCAATGCCGAGGCTGTGTCGCGGCAGATCCAGGAAAACGGCATCACCTACAACATCTACGCCGATGCCGACGGCCCCACGCGCCCCTGGTCGCTGGATCTGCTGCCCTTCATCATCGACCAGGACGACTGGCGCCTGATCGAACGCGGCCTGATGCAGCGGGCCAGCCTGCTCAACCAGATCATGGCCGATATTTACGGCCCGCAGACCCTGCTGGCCCAGGGCCTGCTGCCGCCGGCCCTGGTGCAGGGCCACCCCGGCTACCTGCGCCCGCTGCGCGGCTATACCCCGCCCGGCGGGGTGTATCTGCACATCGTGGCCTTCGACCTGGCGCGCAACAGCGACGGCAACTGGCGCGTGGTCTCGCAGCGCACCCAGGCGCCCTCCGGCCTGGGCTATCTGCTCGAGAACCGCATCACCATTTCCAGCATGTTCCCCGAGGCCTTCAAGCAACTGCGCGTGCAGCGCCTGGCGACCAGCTATCGCCGGCTGATCGACATGCTGCACCAGCTAAGCCCGGCCAGCGCCGACGGCGCGCCCCCGCGCATCGCGCTCCTGACCCCCGGCCCCTACAACGAAACCTATTTTGAGCAGAGTTACCTCGCGCGCTATCTGGGCCTGACCCTGGTCGAAGGCAGCGACCTGCTGGTGCGCGACGACCAGCTCTTTCTCAAAACCCTGCACGGCCTGGAGCGCGTGCACGCCCTGCTGCGGCGCCTGGACGACGATTTCTGCGATCCGCTGGAACTGCGCTCGGACTCGGCGCTGGGCATCCCCGGCCTGCTGCAGGCCATGCGCGCCGGCAACGTGCTGGTGGCCAACGCGCTGGGCACGGGGCCGCTGGAATCGCCGGCCCTGCACGGCTTTCTGCCCGCCATCTCCAAGCGCCTGACCGGCACCCCCCTCCTGCTGCCTTCGCTGCATTCGTGGTGGTGCGGCGAGGCCGCCGCCTGCGAGCAGGCGCTGCCCATGCTGGACCGCGCGGTCATCAAGTCCACCTACCCCGGCAGCCGCCAGCGCAAGGGCTTCGAATCGCAGATCGGCGCCGGCGCCGACGAGAAGCAATTGCGGGCATTGCGCGCGCGCATCGAGCAATCGCCCGATGCGCATACCGTGCAAGCCTACCTGCCCCTGTCGCACGCCCCCACCTGGCACAAAAGCCGCATCGTGCCGCGCGCGGCCATGGTGCGGCTGTTCGCCCTGGCCGACGGGCAGGGCGGCTGGCACGTGCTGCCCGGCGGGCTCACACGCATCGCCAACCGCCAGCAGCGCATCGTGTCCATGCAGCGCGGCGGCAGCAGCATGGACACCTGGGTCACCACCGACGGCCCGGTCGACCCGTTCTCAATGCAGCCCGCCTCGATGCGGCCCGAAGACATCGCCCAGGTACGCCGGCCGGTTTCCAGCCGCGCCGCCGAGAACCTGTTCTGGATGGGCCGTTATACCGAACGCATCGAAAACGACGCGCGCCTGGCCAACGCGACGCTCGGCTGGCTCAACGGCGATCTGAACCCCGAACCTCTGTCCGGCGCATTGGCCAGGCTGTGCATGCGCAGCGGCCTGATGCCGGCCGAGCCGCCGCGCTCGATCCGCGTGTTCGAGCACACGCTGGTGGCCGAGCTCGCGTCCCGCGATCCGCAGCGCGGCTTCGGCCGCAACCTGTCCTCGCTTACCCACGCGGCCGGCCAGATCCGCGACCGGCTCTCGCCCGAACACTGGCAACTGATCGTCTCGGCGGGCGACCGCTACCACCGCCTGATCGCAGGCGACCGCTGCGACACGGCCGCCGCACTCGAAGACGCGGACCAGGACGCACCGCCGCGCACCACCGCCGACGTGCAGCGCGGCCTGCGCCGGCTCAACCGCCAGATACTCTCCATCACGGGCGCGCAGACCGACCACATGACACGCGACGACGGCTGGCGCCTGCTCACTATCGGCCGCCACACCGAACGCCTGGCCACCATGGCCGGCATGCTGGCCACCCTGTTCGAGGACAATGCCATCCTGCGCGATGGCGGCTTCAACCTGCTGCTGCAACTGTTCGACAGCTCCATCACCTATCGCGCGTATTACCAGGGCCGGCACGAAGTCCCCGCGCTGCTCAACCTGCTGGCGCTCGATGCCAACAATCCGCGCTCGCCGGCCTGTTCACTGAAAATGCTGCGCAACACGCTGCCGCGCCTGCCCGGCAACAGCGCCGACCTGCCGGGCCTGCTGCCCGAGCCCGATCTGGGCCTGACCTTGTCACGGCTATGCCAGCGCGACGAACACGGCCGCTACGCCCAGGTGCTGGCCCTGGCGAGCCGCCTGGAAGACGCCGCCTCCGTCCTGTCCGACGAAATCAGCCGACGCTACTTCAGCCACTCGGCCGACGTCGACCAAAGCCTGGCCGCCACCTAGGCCCTGCCATGAATACGCCCGCATCCCGCCCCCTGGCCGTGGTCCACGAGACCCGCTACCGATACGACGCACCGGTCGAACTGGCGCATCACCTGAGCTATCTGCGTCCACGCCAAGACCAGGCCCAGACGGTCGAGGTCCACACCCTGGATATCCTCCCGGTGCCCGGCCGCGTGCAGCAAGACCTGGACGCCCAGGGCAACTGGCGCAGCATCTTCGCCCTGTCGGCTCCGCACGAAGAACTGGTCGTGCGCGCATGCAGCCGCGTCCTCGTGCGCGGGCGCCACCGCGACCTGGACCCGGCCGCCGGCCTGTCCTGGGAGGCGGCCACGGCGCGCCTGCGCTACCGTGCCGGCGCGCCCTACGCGCCCGAAGCCGAATACGCGTTCCCCTCGCCCTACGTGCCACTGCACGGCCTGCTGCGCGACTACGCGCTGGAATCGTTCACGCCCGGCCGGCCGGTCGCGCAAGCCGCCATCGATCTGATGCATCGCCTGCACGCCCGCTTCACCTACGCGCCGGCCAGCACGCAGCTCACCACGCCCATGATCGAAGCCTTCGAGGAAAAGCGCGGCGTCTGCCAGGACTACGCCCACGTCATGCTGGGCTGCCTGCGCGCGCTGGGCCTGGCGGCGCGCTATGTCAGCGGCTACCTGCTGTCCAAGCCGCCCGCGGGCCGGCCGCGCCTGATCGGCGCCGATGCCTCGCATGCCTGGCTGGCGGTGCATTGCCCGGGATTGCCGGACAACGGCGGCTGGCTCGACCTGGACCCCACCAACGACCTGATTCCAAGCACCGAGCACGTCATCCTGGCCTACGGGCGCGACTACGGCGACGTGACGCCGCTGCGCGGTGTGATCCGCGGCGGCGGCGGGCACGAGCTGAGCGTGCACGTGACCGTGATGCCCTGGGACGACGCGCCGGCGCAGTTGGGCCTGCCGCAATAGCGCCGCCCCGCACCGGCATCGGGCGCCGGCACGGCGGCACGGCGGCATCACAACAAAACTGTCATATCTGCTACATATCCAGGAATTAGCATCTGCTCCTGGCTGGTTCGATAGCGTCGCACAGCATGCGCAGCACAGCACCCTCCCCTCTCCATCGCAGGATCACACCGACAGGCCACCGCCGCGCGGGCGATCTGTGCGACACCGTGCCAACCATCGATGCGTCGAGCACCAACGAATTGGTCATGGAACTGTTTTCGGCCCATCGCGGCATGATCAGCCTGGCGGTGATCGAAGACCAGCGCCCCATCGGCCTGATCAACCGCAACATCTTCCTGCTGCAGATGAGCAAGCCCTTCCATCGGGAGCTCTACGACAAGAAAAGCTGCATCGCATTCATGGACAAGGAACCGCTCATCGTCGATGAGGACATGGATATCGACACCCTCACCGGCAGGACGATCGAATACGGGGAAAAGGCGCTGACCGACGGTTTCATCGTCACCCGCGAAAACCGCTTCGTCGGCCTGGGCAACGGCCTGAGTCTCATGCGCGCGGTGGCCGGAATACAGGCCGAGAAAAACCGCCAGACCATGCAGAGCATCGAATACGCCAGCGTGATCCAGCGCGCCATGCTGCGCGCGCCGAGCGAAACCCTGGCGGCGGCGGCAAAGGATTGCGCGTTGGCCTGGGAACCGCGCGATGTGGTCGGCGGAGATTTCTATCATTTTTCGGCTCACGAGAACGGCTGGTTCGGCGCCGTGGCCGACTGCACCGGCCACGGCGTGCCCGGCGCCTTCATGACCCTGATCGCATCGTCGGCCTTGATCAAGGCCATCGAGCAGCTCGGCCCGCGCGATCCGGCGGCGCTCCTGGCCGCGGTGAACCGCAGCGTCAAGACGCTGTTGAGCCAGGTGCGCGACAGCGTCAGCACCCCTCAGTCGGACGACGGCCTGGATGCCGCCTTCTTCTGGTTCGACGCGCAACGCCGCGAACTGTGCTTTTCCGGCGCGCGCATCGCCATGCATATCCTCAAGCCGGGCCAGGAGCAGTTCGAAGTCTTGCCGGGCCAGCGCAAGGGCGTGGGCTATATCGACAGCCCTGCCGATCACGTCTGGACGCAAAGCACCACCGCACTGCCCGAGGGCAGCCTGCTCTTCATCACGACCGACGGATTGACGGATCAGATCGGAGGCCCGCGTCAGATCGCCTTTGGCAAGCGCCGCACCGCCGACATCATCCTGGCGCATCGCGCCGATCCCGCCACGCTCATCTGCGAAAAACTCCAGCAGGCGCTGGCGCAATGGCAGAACACAGGCCGAGAACCTCAAAACCGGCGCGACGACCTCACCCTGTTTTTCGCCCGTATTTAGCGCCTGCCGCCACTAACAGGCCCTAGCATTACCGAGGACCATCAAGCATCATGACGAGCCCCCAGCCCATTTTCGGCAAGAACGAAGAATTCTTCACATTGGCCCAGCGCCGCAATGTGCTCTTCTATCACAAGGGATATTTCTCGCACAATATCATCGCGGCCATGGCCGAGGTGGTAAGGCTGCAGCTCGAAGTCACCGGCATTGCCGGGCCGACGCGCCGCAGGCTCTTTTCGTCCTTCGTCGAACTGGCGCAGAACATCATGCATTATTCGTCCGATGCCCTGCCGCCGGAGGGCACCGCCCCAGGCATCGCGCGCGCGGGCACCGTATGCATCAGCGTCGAGAACGGACATTACCTGATGCTGTGCATCAACCCCATGGCGACGGCCAGCGTGGAGGCGCTGCACGACAAGCTCGAACCCCTGCGCAGCATGACGCTGGACCAGATCAAGCAGGCCTACAAGGTATCCTTGCGCGAAGAAGCACCGGAAAGCAGCAAAGGCGCCGGGCTGGGCTTTCTCACCATGGCGCGCGACGCGAGCGCGCCACTGGAATTCGCTTTCCGCCCGCTGGACGACGACCCAGACACGACGCTTTTCCACCTGAAAGCCATTATCTAGGCAGTTATACGCGCATGGAAAACCTCTACATCGCCGCTACGGCAACGTCACCCGAAATCGATTTTCGATTCGACCAGAACCAGCTTTCGATCACCGGCGAATCCTATCCGGAAAACTCCGCGGCGTTCTATGCGCCGATCATCCAATCCTTGAATGCCTACCTGGCCCTGCGCGAGAACGCCGAAATCGTCGTGAATGTCGCGCTGTCGTATTTCAACAGCTCCAGCACCAAGATGCTGTTCAGCATCTTCGAGGCGCTGGACCTGGCCGCACAGGCCGGCAACACGGTGCTGCTCAACTGGTACCACGACGACGAGGACGAGACGATCCTGGAGTTCGGCCAGGAGCTGCAGGCCGACTTCACCGCGATCGAAATCAGCTATTGCCCCGTTTCCGCGCAATAATCATCCATGACATCCAGCGCCTCTTCAAACCTCTCGGCAGGAAATCCGCCGGATCTCTTCGAAAGCGAGATGCAGGTGCTGCGCAAGGCCCGCGAAATCCACGACGCGTCCGATGCCGGCGAACAGATCTACCGGCAGGCGCTGGGCGAACTGATCGGACATTTCGAGCGCATGATGCGCCAGACGCGGCGCATGATCGGCCACAGCGACCGCGCCGAGCGCGAGATGCACGAGCTCAACATCCAGCTGCAGACGCTCACCCAAAAGCTCGAATACCACGCCTCCCACGACGCTTTGACGGGCATTTTCAACCGCCGGGCGGTCATCGAGCAGACCAACAAGGTCTTTTCCCTGGAAAGCGCCGTCATGATCGTGCTGGACATCGACCATTTCAAGCGCATCAACGACGAGTTCGGCCATCCCGTGGGCGACAGGGTCATTCTGGGCGTCACCGAGTGCCTGCGCGGCACGATAGGCGAGACGGGCATCGTCGGCCGCGTGGGTGGGGAAGAATTCACCGTTCTGCTGCCACGCGTGCCCGCCGAAGACGCGCTGGGCATCGCGCAGACGCTGCGCACGGCCATCACCGGCCACGCATTCGGCGCGCCGGTCGAGCGCCCCGTTACCGCCAGTTTCGGCCTGAGCGCCAATCCCCGCGGCACCGACTTCGACACGGCTTACAACCAGGCCGACGCCGCCCTGTATGCCGCCAAGCGGGCTGGGCGCAACCGCGTCGAAATCTTCGACCCTAGGCTCCAGACATTGGCCTGAGCGCAGCGGTCAGCAAGCCGGGCGCGCTTGAAGCCTTGCCGGTCAGCGCCTTCCAGATACCCAGCGCGGCATCGGCCTGGTTCAAGGTATAGAAATGCACGCCCGGCGCGCCGCCGTCGAGCAGGCGCGCGCACAAGCTCGTCACCACATCGTGGCCAAAGGCGCGGATGGACGCCTTATCGTCGCCGAACTCGGCCAGGCGCAGGCGTATCCAGCGCGGCACTTCCGCGCCGCAAGCGTCGGAGAAACGCAGCAGCTGGCTGGAGTTGGTGATGGGCATGATGCCCGGCACGATGGGCGCGCTCACGCCGGCGGCCTGCGCGCGCTCGACGAAATTGAAATAGGCGTCGGCATTGAAGAAATACTGCGTGATGGCCGAGTCGGCGCCCGCCTGGATCTTGGCGGCAAAGTGCCTCAGATCGCTCGCGGCATCCCGCGCTTGCGGATGCATTTCGGGATAGGCCGCCACTTCGATATGGAACCAATCGCCGGTTTGTTCGCGGATGAAGGCCACCAGGTCGCTGGCATGACGCAGGTCGCCGCCGTCGCCGCCCATGCCCGAAGGCAGATCGCCGCGCAGCGCCACCAGGCGCTTGATGCCCTCGGACTTGTAGGCCTGCAGGATCTCGCTGAGCCGGGCGCGCGTGGAACCGATGCACGACAAATGCGGGGCCGCGTCGCAGCCCAGCGCCCGCAGCGCGCGCACGGCCTCGACCGTGCCGGCCTGGGTCGAACCGCCCGCGCCGAAGGTAACGCTGACGTACTTGGGCTGTACCGCCAGCAGCCGCTTCGCGGTCTCGACCAGGCGTTCGTGCCCGGCCGGGTCGCGCGGCGGAAAGAATTCAAGGCTGTAGGCAGGATTCGTATCGGTCATGATGGCCGTCAGGGAATGATGCGGGACAGGAGGCCCGAAATAATGCTGTAGAGAAAGGCGCCGCCCACGGCCCACCAGAAGCCGCTGACCTGAAAGCCGCGCAAGATGGAGCCGGCGAGCCAGAACAGCAAGGCATTGAGCACGATCAGAAACAGGCCGAGCGTGACGATAGTGATGGGCAGGGTGAGCAGCACCAGAACCGGCTTGACCAGCATGTTGAGCAGGCCCAGCACGAGCGCCGCGATCAACGCCGAGCCGAAGCTGGCGACGGCAATGCCGGGCAATATGTAGGCCACGACCAGCAGGGCCACGGCGTTCAGTATCCAGACCAGGATCAAATTCATAACGATGCTCCTTCAGGGTTCTTGATTGAATGACAAGGCTGCGTCAAAAAAACAAGCTTCTTGAGGCGCCGAGGCTGCCCTGCGCAATTCCGATGCGCGCCGCTGGCAGCGGATGCGTTCGCACGCCCCACGCTTGGGATTGCTCCGGGATCCCCGGCTTGCGAAGCGGCATGCCATGCACACCGCCCCGCCTGCATCAATAACGGTAGTGATCGGCCTTGAACGGACCTTGCACCGGCACGCCGATGTAGTCGGCCTGCTGCGGGGTCAGTGTCGTCAGCTTCACGCCCAACTTCTTCAAATGCAGCATCGCAACCTTCTCGTCCAGGTGCTTGGGCAGCACATAGACCTGGCCCTTGGCATAGGCCTCGTTGCGCGTGAACAGCTCGATCTGCGCGATGGTCTGGTTGGCGAAGGAGGAGGACATCACGAACGAAGGATGGCCCGTGGCGCAGCCCAGGTTCACCAGGCGGCCCTTGGCCAGCAGGATGATGCGCTTGCCGTCCGGGAAGATCACGTGGTCGACCTGCGGCTTGATCTCTTCCCACTTGAGGTCTTCGATCGAGGCGACGTCGATTTCGTTGTCGAAGTGACCGATATTGCACACGATGGCCTGGTCCTTCATGGCGTCCATGTGCTTGCGGGTGATGACGTTGTAGTTGCCGGTGGCCGAGACGAAGATGTCGGCGTGCGCGGCCGCCTCGTCCATGGTCACGACCTTGTAGCCTTCCATCGAGGCCTGCAGGGCGCAGATCGGATCGATCTCGGTCACCCACACCTGCGCGCGCAGCGCGGCCAGGGCCTGGGCACAGCCCTTGCCCACGTCGCCGAAACCCGCCACCACGGCGATCTTGCCGGCGATCATCACGTCGGTGGCGCGCTTGATGCCGTCCACCAGCGATTCGCGGCAGCCGTACAGGTTGTCGAACTTGGACTTGGTCACCGAGTCATTGACGTTGATGGCCGCGAAGGCCAGGTCGCCCTTCTGCGACATCTGGTAGAGGCGATGCACGCCGGTGGTGGTCTCTTCGGTCACGCCCTTGATCTGCGACAGGCGGGTGGAATACCACTTCGGATCGCGCTCGAGCGTCTTCTTGATGGCCGCGAACAGCACGCGTTCTTCTTCGCTGCCGGGGTTGGCCAGCACCGAGGCGTCCTGCTCGGCCTTGGTGCCCAGGTGCAGCAGCAGCGTCGCGTCGCCGCCGTCGTCCAGGATCATGTTGGCTTGCTCGCCGGGCCATTCGAAGATTTTGTGGGTGTATTCCCAATACTGTTCCAGCGTCTCGCCCTTGACGGCGAACACCGGCGTGCCGGTGGCGGCGATGGCCGCGGCGGCATGGTCCTGCGTCGAGAAGATGTTGCACGACGCCCAGCGCACTTCGGCGCCCAGAGCCACCAGCGTCTCGATCAGCACGCCGGTCTGGATGGTCATGTGCAGGCTGCCGGCGACGCGCGCGCCCTTCAGGGGCTGCTTGGGTCCGAACTCTTCGCGGATGGCCATCAAGCCGGGCATCTCGGTTTCGGCGATGGCCAGTTCTTTGCGGCCCCAATCGGCTAGCGCCATGTCGGCAACAAGGTAGTCGATGGATTTGGTCATGGTTTCGTGCTCCGGTAAAGATTAGTCGACACTCGGCGTCGCGCCGGCGGCATAGGAGGCACACACATGTACAGGCCCACCTTTACGCCAATGCGACAAAGGTGAGCGCCGTTGCTGAAACGCGGCAGACGCCACGTTCCAAAGAGACTTCCTGAGCCTGGCGGTCCCGGAACGGATCGAGCCGTCGGTGGGAAACGTTGCAGCGCTCCTCAGGATTTAAAGATTGTACTGGGGGATTCGGACAGCGCAAAACTGGGGTCGATTGCCGTATACACGGACCCCAAGCTCAGACAAAATCTTGCAAACTGCTTTCACATGTGAGATTTTTATGCGAAACCAGGCAAAGACGACCCCCACGCTGTTCCGGCAAATGAAAAGCCCAGCGGGGTCGCCGCTGGGCTGGATACAGGTTATTCACCTTTATTGTAGCAACGGCTCTCACCCCGGATAGCTACAGTGGGGTCGATTATGGAGGAGGAATAAATGGCTGACAAGCCTTGGACAATAAATCTCGGGCCACTGACCTTCGGATTCGACATCGGCGTCGCTTCGGTCGGCTGGTGCGTCCTCGGGACGAGCCGAATCATCGACCTAGGCGTACGCTGTTTCGACAAAGCGGAAACTGCCGACAGAGGCGAATCTCTCAATCTTGCCCGTCGTACCGCGCGGCTGATGCGCCGGCGCTTGCGCCGACGCGCATGGCGCCTGACCAAGCTCGTCCGCCTCTTGAACCAGGCAGGGCTAATCGACGATACCCAGGCATTGCAACGCCCCGCGGAAACCTCCCCATGGCAGTTGCGCGTGGAGGGTCTCGACCGAAAGCTTGATCCGAATGAATGGGCGCGTGTGCTGTACCACCTTTGCAAACACCGTGGATTTCACTGGATCAGCAAAGCGGAGCAAAAGAAAGCAGAGTCGGACAGCGCCGAAGGTGGCCGAGTCAAGCAAGGCCTCGCCGATACCAAGCACCGCATGTCTGAAAAGAACTATCGCAGCGCAGCCGAAATGGTGCTGACCGAATTCCCCGAAGCGCAGCGCAATAAGCAGGGCGAATACAACAAGGCGTTATCCCGATTGCTGCTCGGAGATGAGCTTATCTTGCTTTTCGAGCGCCAGCGTGAATACGGCAATCCACATGCGACGCCGGACCTCGAAGCGCGCATCGCTGGCAATGGCGACCGCAAGAGCGGCTTGTTCTGGGAACAAAAACCGCCCCTATCCGGCAACGACCTGCTCAAAATGCTGGGGCACTGCACCTTCGAAAAATCCGAATACCGCGCCCCCAAGGCCAGCTACGCGGCAGAACGCCATGTCTGGCTGACACGGCTGAACAATCTGCGCATCATCATCGATGGCAACGCACGCCCTCTGAATGAAGCGGAAAGACAAGCCGCGTTGCCCCTGCCTTATAAACAAGTTGGCGATTTTACGTACAAGCAGTTGAAGTCCGCTTTGATCAAGCACGGGCTGATTCCAGACGACACGAAGTTCGCCGGCCTGTCCTATCCCATACAACAAGGCGAAAGCAAAACAAAAGACCCTGAATCCGAACGCCTAATCAGGCTTCCCGCTTGGCAAGAGCTGCGCAAGGTCCTCAAAGACGCAGCGCTGGAAACCGAGTGGCAAAGCATTGCCAGTCAACCAGACCTGCTCGATCAGATTGCCTGGACGCTCAGCGTATTCAAAGACGGTGATGAGGTGGAGCGAGAGTTACGCAAACTGCCCTTACCCGGCGCAGAGCGCATGATCGAAGCATTGAGTGGAATCAGCTTCGACAAATTCCACAACCTGTCGTTCAAGGCCTTGCGCAAGATCGTTCCGCATATGGAAGCAGGTTTGCGTTACGACGAAGCCTGCGTACAGGCTGGCTACCACCATAGTCAACTGTTCAAGACCGGGGAAGGTCAAAATAAATTCCTGCCGCCGTTTTACTCGGGACGCGATAAAGACGGCCGCATGGTATTCGACGATAAGGAAGACATTCCGCGCAACCCCGTCGTGCTGCGCTCGCTCAATCAGGCCCGCAAGGTCCTGAATGCATTGGTACGGAAATACGGCTCTCCCTCCGCCGTGCATATCGAAATGGCACGAGATCTATCGCGTCCGATGGATGAACGCAGCAAAGTCAAGAAAGCCCAGGACGAATTCCGGGAACGCAACGAAAAAGACAAGCTTCGTTTCGCGGAAGACTTCAAAATTCCCGCCAAAGGCCGCGAATTCGAGAAATATCAACTGTATCGCGAGCAGCACGGGAAGTGCGCTTACTCTCTGGAGGCACTGGATCTCGATTCGGTCTTGCAAGAACCCGGATACGCCGAAGTCGATCATGTGCTGCCCTACTCCCGTAGTTATGACGACAGCAAAAACAACAAAGTGCTGGTGCTCAGCAGGGAAAACCGCAATAAAGGCAACCGTACTCCCTACGAATATCTGGACGGAGAAAACGACAGCGCGCGCTGGCACACTTTCGTCGCCTACGTTGAAGGCAACAAGTCCTACCGCCTCGCCAAGCGCAGCCGCCTGCTGCGCAAAAATTTCGGCAAGGAAGAATCCCGAGATTTCATGGAGCGCAATCTCAACGACACGCGCTACATATGCAAATTCTTCAAGAACTATGTCGAACGCCACTTGCAACTGGCCGAGGGCGGGGATAAGCGCTGCGTCGTACTCAGTGGTCAGTTGACATCATTCCTGCGCACACGCTGGGGACTGATCAAAGTGCGCAGCGACAGCGACCGCCATCACGCACTCGATGCTGCCGTCATTGCGGCTTGCGGACATGGTCTCGTCAAACGCCTGTCCGATTATTCACGCCGCAAAGAACTGGAACAGGCCGGCAATGTCATCGACATAGAAACTGGAGAAATCCGCGATTCGGTTCTTTTAGCAAAACTTCAACAGCACTTCCCGAAGCCTTGGGAATTCTTCCGCGAAGAATTGCTGATCCGCTTAAACCAGGACAATCTGACTTTGCTCAGAGACGAAGCCGAGCGCCTCGCTTATCCGAGAGAAGCGCGGGACGCCTTGCGCCCCTTGTTTGTTTCCCGTGCCCCGCAGCGCCGCAATAGCGGAGCGGCGCACAAAGACACCATCTACCGAAAAGCGCCAACGAAAGACGCCCCTCAGCGCGTTACCGAAAAGGTCAAACTTTCTGACCTGACTCTCAAGGACATGGAGAAGCTGAGCGATCCGCATCGTAATGAAAAATTGTATGCCGCCATCCGTGCTCGTCTTGAAGCACATGGCGGCAAAGGCGAAAAAGCTTTTCCGCCGAACAACCCCTTGTACAAGCCAGACCGTGAAGGCAATCCGACTGGCCCCATAGTGCGCACCGTAACGATGGTGAACGAGAAACTATCAGGAATTCCGATTCGCGGTGGAGTTGCCAAGAACGATACGATGTTGCGCGTGGATTTTTTCAGGCACAAGAAGGATGGGAAATACCATTTGGTGCCTGTTTATGTGCATCATGTGGTCGCGAAGGAATTGCCGAATCGAGCGATTGTTGCTTACAAGGATGAAGGCGAATGGACACCCATCGATGAGCAAAATTTTGATTTCGAGTTTTCCTTACATCCTAACGATTTCCTCCGCGTGTCTCTAAAAAATGAGACCCAACAGGGTTATTTCGCCGGCTGTGATCGCTCGACAGGCGCTATAGGTCTATGGGCACATGATCGCAACGTCGCAATAGGAAAAGATGGTTTGATCCGAGGTGTCGGCGTAAAAACGGCATTGCATGTAGAAAAATTCCACATCGACATTCTGGGCAATATCTACCCCGCCCCACCGGAGAAACGCCGTGGTCTGGCGTAGTGTAATGATCTCCCGCCCAGCCAAACTGCGGCGGGAACATTACTCGCTTGCCATCGAGCAGGAAGAAACCGCCTTCGTGCCTTTCGAGGACATCGCCGTCATTGTCCTCAATCATCGCGAAATCACGCTTACCCACCCGGTTCTGTCAGCCTGCGCCGAATACGGTATCGGACTCTACGCAACCGGCAGTAATCACCAGCCATCCGGCGTTTTCCTGCCTTTCCTGTCGCACTCGCGCACCACGCGGATGATGCGCAAGCAACTCGATATCGCGCGCCCGATAGCCAAGCAGGCTTGGGCATCCGTTGTTCACAGCAAGATCGAGAATCAAGCGATTTGTTTGAAGCTTTGCGGCAAAGAGGGTGTAGAGCGCATGGAGTCCTATGCCAGGCGCATACGTTCTGGCGATCCAGACAATCTGGAAGGACAAGCGGCCGCGTTCTATTTCCCGCAACTCTTCGGGGCCGGCTTTCACCGCGCCGCGGAACAATGGATCAACTCGGCGCTGGACTATGGATATGCGGTACTGCGAGGCGCCATAACACGAGGGCTAGTGGCTCATGGCCTGCACCCCACCATCGGCTTGTTTCACGCCAGCGAGCAAAACGCCTTCAACCTCGCTGATGATCTTATCGAACCCTTTCGTCCCCTTGTCGATCTCCATGTGGCCAAACGACATACCGCAGCCGAAGGGGAATTGAGCACGGAGGATAAGCAGGCGCTCGTCGCGCTGCTCAACATTGACGTGGGCATGCCACAAGGAAAGATGTCCGTGCTTTCTGCGGTGGAATACGCAGCGGAGAGCCTCGTCAGAACCTACGAAACAGAGCAGGCCACCTTGGAATTGCCCACCTTGATCGGATTGCAGCCTCACCAGCTGGAATACTGATATGGGAATCGAGACGAGGCGCTACATGCGATTGATCGTCTTCTTCGATTTGCCGATGGTCACCAAGGACGAGAAACGCGCCTATGTTCAATTTCGCCGGTTTCTGCTCAACGACGGCTACGACATGATCCAATGGTCTGTCTATGGGCGCATACTCAATGGCAAAGACGCAGAAACCAAGCACCTGGCACGGCTGGCAGACAGCCTGCCTCCCGCAGGCTCCGTACGCTGCATGACCGAGAGGTGGCCTCGTTTGTTTGGACAGTATTGTGAGATTTATAAGTGGAACGCCCGAGGCAGTCATGCTGCCGATTTAATCGCTGGCAGCGTCGCG
>NZ_KB907784.1:3396632-3496632 GCF_000382185.1 Bordetella sp. FB-8
CTCACAGTCGAGCCCGGCGAACTGCATGCGATCATCGGTCCCAACGGCGCGGGCAAGACCACGTTCTTCAACATGATCAGCGGCTTCTACCGGCCCACAAAAGGGCGCATCGTATTCGATGGTGCCGATGTCACGGACGTGCCGCCGCAAAACCGCGTGGCAATGGGCATGGCCAGGACCTTCCAGATCACCGAGGTCTTTCGCGAATTGAGCGTGCGCGAAAACCTGCGTGTTGCCGTCGAGGTGACACAAGGTCTGAGGCTCAGGCTTTTCCGTTCCCGCGAGCAGACACGCCAGACGCAGGAGCGCGTCGACGAGCTACTCGACATGAGCGGCTTGACCGAAAAGGCGGACCGGCAGGTCGGCGAACTGTCGCACGGCGACCAGCGCTCGACGGAAATCATGATGGCGCTTGCCTTGAAACCCAAGCTGCTGCTGCTTGATGAACCGGCGGCAGGCATGGGCAACCAGGAAACCTACGATACGGCCCTGTTGATACGCCGGCTGCATCGCTCGCAGAAGCTGACCATCGTCTTGGTCGAACACGACATGCGCGTCATTTTCAACCTGGCCGATCGCATTACCGTATTGACCGAAGGCGAAGTCCTGGAGCGCGGCACACCGGACGAAATCGCAGCCAGCGAGAAAGTACAAGTCGCCTATCTGGGGGATGCACGTGAAGGCGCTTGAGATACATCAGCTCAACACCTACTACGGCAAGAGCCATATCCTGCACGGCATCGATCTGGAGGTGAGAGAGGGCGAACTGGTGACGCTGCTGGGCCGCAACGGGGCGGGCAAGTCCACCACGCTGCGCAGCATCATGGGGCTGACGCCGGCGCGCGCCGGCCACGTCAAGATATTCGGCACGGACTCCACCCATCTGCCGCCGTTTCGCATCGCCGGCCTGGGCGTTGGCTTGGTGCCCGAGGGGCGCCGCGTCTTCGCCAACCTGACCGTCGACGAAAACCTCAAGGTACCGGTGGATCGTCCCGGACCGTGGAATATCGCCCGCGTATACGAAGCTTTTCCGCGGCTTGCCGAGCGCAAGGGACACAAGGGCGGACAGCTGTCAGGCGGCGAACAGGAAATGCTGTCCATAGCGCGCGTCCTGCTGCTCAACCCCAAGCTGCTGATGCTCGACGAGCCGTCGCAGGGGCTGGCGCCGCTGATCGTGCAGCACGTCTTTGACATCATTGTCGCTGCGCGCAACGAGGGCACCGCGGTGCTGCTGATCGAACAGAACGTGCGCGCTGCAATCCGGGTTGCAGATCGCGCCTACGTACTGGACCGGGGGGCGATCACGTATAGCGGGGTCGCCGCGGAATTCGGCCAGGACGAAAAACGTGTGCAGGAACTGGCGGGCGCCAGCGCCCAGAAATGGGAATTCCCCGACGATTGATCGCCATGGACATACGAGCACTCGACATAGACGACCTCGATCTTGTCTGCCGCCATCGCGAAGACATGTTTCGCGATGCGGGCAGGAGCGATGATGTGCTTGTGCCCATGACCGAGCATTTCCGCGCATGGGTCAGGCCGCGCTTGCTGGACGGCTCGTATTTCGGCTATGCCATGCTGGAGGACGGTGTGCCTGTTGCCGGAATCGGCCTGATGCTGATCGACTGGCCGCCGCACCCTGCGCACCCGACGCAGGACAAACGCGGCTATGTCCTGAACGTCTTTGTCGAGCCCGCGCACAGAAAGCGCGGGTTGGCCCGCGAACTGATGCGCCTGGCCGAGGCGGAGTTCGCCCGGCGCGGCGTCGGCTATCTAATCCTGCACGCGACGGCCAAGGGCCGGCCGCTATACCAGGGCCAGGGTTGGGCGGGCACGACCGAAATGGCCAAGGCCGCGCCGCGATAAAGATGCACGGTGCCGTTGCGGCGCATCGTGCGCAATGCGCCGAATTGTCAGGTAATCAGTTCGAGTTTGGCGATCCCCAGTGCAAGGGTCTTGGCTCCCGCATCCCGAAACTGGATCTGCGCCTGGGCATCCTGCCCTGCCCCGCTCAACCCGATGATGATGCCGTCGCCGAACCGCGCATGGCGCACGCCCTGGCCGATGCGATAGTGCGCATCGCCCACCTGCACGCCGCTGGACACGCCGCGCGGCGCGCGAGGCGCGACGGCGCTGGCATGCGCTCGACCGAAGGCGTCTGCGCGCCAACTTCCCGGCGATGCCGATGCGCCACGGCGGTTGCCGTTGAAATCGTCGCCCCACGATCCGCCTCGGACCAGGCCGGCCTTGGGCGTGATCCACTTCAGGTGCTGTTCGGGAATTTCATCGAGAAAGCGCGAACGCATGGCATAGCGCGTCTGGCCGTGCAGCATGCGGCTTTGCGCCAGGGTCAGGTACAACCGTTCGCGCGCCCGGGTAATAGCCACGTACATCAGACGGCGCTCCTCCTCCAACCCGGCTTGTTCGAGGATGCTGTTTTCGTGCGGAAACAAACCTTCTTCCAGGCCGGTTATGAAGACCGCGTCGAATTCCAGGCCCTTGGCCGCATGCACCGTCATCAACTGCACGGCGTCCTGCCCGGCCTCTGCCTGATTGTCGCCGGCTTCGAGCGCGGCGTGCGACAGGAAGGCATCCAGCGGGTTCAAGCCCACCGCGACCACGCCGTCGGCGTCGATAGCAGGAAAGGGGGTGTCCGTGTCGCCGCTCGCGGCAGGCGCTATGCCAGCCGGCAAGCCGTCATAATTTTCTTCGTTGGCGAACACCGCTGCGGCGGTGATGAGTTCGTTGAGGTTTTCCAGCCGCTCGGCGCCCTCGCGCTCAGTCTTGTAATGCGCAGCCAGGCCGCTGCCATCGAGCATGTGCTCGACCAGTTCGGGCAGAGGCAGCTCGCGCGTTTCCTGGGCCAGGCGGGCTACGAGCTGGGCAAACTGCGCGAGATTGGAACCGCCCTTGCCCGGCACCATGGCCACCGCGCCGTGCAGGCTGGTGCCGTGCGCGCGGGCGGCGTCGGCCAGTTGCTCCAGCGTGCGCGCACCGATGCCGCGCGCGGGAAAGTTGACCACTCGCATCCATGAAGTGTCGTCGTTCGGATTGGACATCAGGCGCAAATAGGCCAGCGCATGCTTGATCTCCTGTCTTTCGAAAAAGCGCAGGCCGCCATAAACCTTGTAGGGAATGGCGGCTGAAAACAGGTTGTGTTCCAGAACGCGCGACTGCGCATTGCTGCGATAGAGCACGGCGATCTCTCGACGCGCACGCCCCTCGGCCACCAGGGCACGCACTTCGTCGACCAGCCATTGCGCCTCCATGGCGTCGCTGGGCTGCTCGACGACGCGCACCTGCTCGCCCTCGCCTTGTTCTGTCCACAGATTCTTGCCCAAGCGGCCGCTGTTATGACCGATGAGCGCATTGGCCGAATCCAGGATGTGCCCGTAGGATCGGTAATTCTGTTCCAGGCGGATGACCGTGCCGCGCGCGTAGTCGCGCTCAAAGTCAGCCATATTGCCGACATGCGCACCGCGAAAGGCGTAGATAGACTGATCGTCGTCGCCCACCGCGAAGATGTTCGCCCCGCCGCCAGCCAACAGGCGCAGCCACTTGTACTGCAGAATGTTGGTGTCCTGAAATTCGTCGACCAGGATGTGGCGAAAACGGCGCTGATAATGCTCGCGCACCGGCGCGTTGCGCGACAGCAGTTCGTAGGCGCGCAAGAGCAGTTCGGCGAAATCCACCACACCCTCGCGCTGGCACTGCTCCTCGTAAAGCTGATACAGCTCCACCAGGCGTCGGCTGTGTGCATCCCAGGCTTGCATCTGGCCAGGGCGTTCACCGCCCTCCTTGGCATTATTGATGAAGCGCTGGACATCGCGCGGCGGGTATTTTTCATCGTCCACGCCGTGGGCCTTGAGTAGGCGCTTGATTGCCGACAACTGGTCGGCCGTGTCCAGGATCTGGAAAGTCTGCGGCAGCCCAGCGTCGCGATGATGCGCGCGCAGCATGCGATTGCAAAGCCCATGAAAAGTGCCTATCCACAGGCCGCGCGCATCGATCGGCAGAATGCCCGTCATGCGCGCAAGCATTTCGCGCGCCGCCTTGTTGGTAAAGGTGACGGCCAGCAGGCTGAATGGGCTGGACTGTCCGGTCTGGATGAGCCAGGCCATGCGGGTGGTCAGCACCCGTGTCTTGCCGCTGCCGGCTCCGGCCAGCACCAGGGCATGCTGCGCCTGCAGCGTGACCGCGGCCCGCTGTTCGGAATTGAGTTTGTCCAGCAAAATGGAACCCCAGAAATAATTCGGCCCCCAACCGGGGGCCGAAACCTAAAACCAGTACGGGTAATTATGCCGCGTAACGGCGCAGGCGAATGGCGAACTGCTCCAGCCCGGAAATACCGCTCTTCTGGGCGCGCTGGCACCAGGCCTGCAGATCGGCCAACAATTGTTCGCTGCTGGCACTGGAACTCTCCCAGAGACGACCCAGCTCACGGCGCATCTGAACCAGGGTGGAGAGCATGGGATGCTGGGCGATGGCGCTGTCGACCTCGGCGATCTGCTCGGGCTGCAGCACTTCTTCGTTGCGGATCAGGGAGCGGCGCAGGCGGACGCGGTCCGAGCGGCTCTGGAGCTTGGATAGCTCTTCGCGGGCAGCCTGGCGAACGATATCGGCGTAGCGGGCCATAACTTCGTAGCGGTGGGTGATCACGCCTTGCAACGTGCGCAGATCGATAGCGCGGGTACCAGGATCCAATTTGAGCTTTGGCGCGACTTTCTTGATCTTGGCCAGGCCCAAAACGCGCAGCACGCTGATGTAGCCCCAACCCACATCGATCTCGAACCACTTGGTCGAGAACTTGGCCGAAGTGCCATGCGCGTGGTGATTGTTGTGCAGTTCCTCGCCGCCGATGATGAAGCCCCACGGAAACACGTTGGTGCTGGTGTCCGGGCTGTTGAAATTGCGATAGCCCCAGTAATGACCTATGCCGTTGACCACGCCAGCAGCCCAGAAGGGAATCCAGGCCATCTGCACGGCCCACACGGTAAGACCGATGGCGCCGAACAAGGCGATGTCGATGGCCAGCATGATGAGCACGCCCATCAGGCTGTGCTTGGCGTAGAGATTGTTCTCGATCCAGTCGCTGGGCGTGCCGTGGCCGAACTTGGCAACGGTTTCCTGGTTGGCGGCCTCGACGCGATACAGATCGGCACCGCGAAACAGCACTTTCCAGATGCCGAACAACATGGGCGAATGCGGATCGCCTTCTTTTTCACACTTGGCATGGTGCTTGCGGTGAATGGCTACCCATTCCTTGGTGACCATGCCGGTGGTCATCCACAGCCAGAGCCTGAAGAAATGCATCACGGCCGGGTGCAAGTCCAGCCCCCGGTGCGCCTGGCTGCGATGCAGGAAGACCGTGACGGCAACGATGGTGATGTGGGTCATTACCAGCGTATAGATGACGACTTGCCACCAATGCGCCTGAGTCAGTCCGCCCACCAGGAAAGAAGAAATGAGATCCATAAATCTGTGGTTCCGCCTCTGTAGAGGTATACGTAAAGTATCAAAAGATATTTGGGCTAGTTTAGCCTATCCAAGGCCCCTTTTGACAGCTAAATTTCAAATACTTCCCATGCAAAATCAAGGACTAAGAATGTATGAACCGAGCCTTGCGTGTGCGCTGCTGGCCGCGACCGCCCTGGTTGGCGCCGCCCCCGCCATGGCCGAGGGCCAAATCGCGCCGCTCAAGCCCGGCCAACAGATGGTGCTGGCCAATTACTTCGAACTGAGCGGCACCGGCTGCAGTGCCTTGAGCGCGCCCATTATCACCATTACTCAGAAACCCACCCTGGGTACGCTCACCGTGGCGCGCATCCTGGGCGTGGTCAACACCAGTTCACCCCAGTGCGCCGTGCGCTCGAAGGTGCTGCCCATTTCCCAGGTGTTGTATACAGCCAACAAGCCAGGACTGGACTACATGTCGTGGTCGGTCACCTTTCAGCAACGCTGGGGTCCTCATGGCAAGTATCCCCGCATGGACTATGGCAACGCGCGGTTGAGAATCAATCCGGGTCCACCGCCCCCACATCAATAGACGGCTCGCCATCCTCGATGGTCTGCGCTTCGTTCCGGGAGGGGGCTTTCTTGCGTTCGAACACAGCGGCGAAAAAACCGTCCGTACCATGCAGATCCGGTCGCAACTGCATATAGGGGCCATCGAGCGTCAGGCCCGGCACGCGCTGGGCCAGCAAAGCCGCCGCATCCAGGCGTTCGAAGTCCGGGTGTTCAGCCAGGAAGCGTTCGGCCTGGCGGGTGTTTTCCTCTTCAAGCAGACTGCAGGTGGCATAGACCAGCCTCCCGCCGGGAGCTACGCAGCGCGCGGCGCTTTTGAGGATGCGGTGCTGCAGATCGGTCAGTCCGGCCAGGGCCGACGGATGCTGGCGCCATTTCAAATCGGGATTGCGGCGCAGCGTGCCGACACCGCTGCAAGGCGCGTCGACCAGCACGCGCTGGGCCTTGCCGGCCAGGCGCTTGACCCGCGTATCGTTCTCGCTGTCGATGACGACCGGCACGACATTGGACAGGCCGCTGCGGGCAAAGCGCGGCTTGGCACGCGCCAGCCGGCTCGCCGACACATCAAAGGCATACAACCGGCCGGTAGAACGCATCAGCGCGCCCAGCAACAGGGTCTTGCCGCCTGCGCCAGCGCAAAAATCGATGATCATCTCGCCCCGCTTGGGGCCGACCAGCAATGCCAGTAGCTGGCTGCCTTCATCCTGCACTTCCAGGCCACCATTCGCGAATTGTTCCCAGCGGTTGACCGAAGGGTGGCCCAGCACGCGGATGCCCCAGGGCGAATACATCATGGGGCCAGGTTCGAAACGCGCCGCCTGGGGTATCGCACGCAGCGTTGCCACCATCGGGTCGCGTTCGGCCTTGAGCGGATTGACCCGCAGATCCAGCGACGCGGGTTGATTGAGCGCCTGCATCAGCGCATGCGCATCCTGCATGGGCGCCAGGCGCTCCAGCAACCAATCCGGCATGCTGTAGCGCACCTCGGCCGCCAGTGTGGCCGGGTCGATGCGCAACACGTGGCTCAGCCATTCGGCCTCCTCGGGGAGCAGACCGTCTTGCAAGGCAGTCTCGCCGCGTGTGGCAGCCACTCCCAGGATGGCGAGCCGGCGCTCGGCATTCCCCACGCCCGACTCGGCCATGCGGCGGTAGCGCCGCAGATGGCGCAGCACGTCATAGACCGCCTCGGCCAGTTCGCTGCGGTCGCGTCCGCCCAGCTTGGGATTGGCGCGCAGCCAGTACGACAGCACTAGGTCGGCCGGATTCTCCCATTGCAACACTTCGCCCAGCACGCGCTGGACCTGTTCAACGCGAATGGCGGCCATCGGCAGGCGCAGGCCGGCAGGCCGAGGCGCATCGCTCTCGAAACGCGGGCCGCGGTCGGAGCGGGCTGCGGCCGGAGGGCCGGATCGCACACGCGATGCTTGGGATTTGCTCATTGTATTTCCAACATGAAAAGGCGTTGCGGGTCGCCCGCGACCTCGACCCGCTGATCCGCAGTCAACGCGACGCGGCCCTCGGCCAGCCAACGGGCTGCAGCCGGGTAAGCGGTGTGCTCGGCGCACAGCACGCGCTCGGCCAGCGTCTCGGGCGTATCGCCGGCCAGCACCGGCACGCAGCCCTGGGCGATGATGGGTCCGTGATCGAGCACCGGCGTGACGAAATGCACGGTACAGCCATGCACGCGCACTCCGGTGGCCAGCGCCTGGGCATGCGTATGCAGGCCAGGAAAGACCGGCAGAAGGGAGGGATGGATATTGACCAGGCGGCCGGCATAGCGGCTCACGAAACCGGCGGTGAGCACACGCATGAAACCGGCCAGCAATACATAGTCGGGCCGGTAGCGGTCGATCTGAGCCGCCAACGCCTGGTCGAAAGCCTCGCGGCTGGGGTAGTCCTTGTGGCTCAGGCCTTGGGCGGGGATGCCCTGCCCGCGCGCCCAGTCCAGGCCCGCTGCGTCGGGACGGCTTGAGATCACGGCGACGACTTCAGCCGGCCAGGACTCGCCGCGGCAGGCCCGGACCAGCGCCTGCATATTACTGCCGCGGCCCGAGATGAGAATGACGAAGCGGCGCGGGCGGGTGCCCGATGCGGCGGTGGTGGCGGACGAAAAATCGTCGGAATCCGGCAAGATGGGTTCCAAATTCAGAGTCGGAAAATCGGGGAAGTCTTGAAATTGTAAACTCTCGCCTGTGAAACCCATGCCGCGCATCTTCCGCTGTACCGCCTCGTCCGCCCCGCGCGCCCCGTGCGCCCTGACCATCGGCAATTTCGATGGCGTGCACCGCGGCCATCAGGCCATACTGGCCTGCGTGAGCCAGCAGGCCCAGGCCCGCGGCCTGGTGCCGGCGGTCATGACCTTCGAACCGCATCCGCGCGAGTATTTCGCCGCTATTTACCAACGTCCGGAGCTCGCTCCCACCCGCATCTCGGGCCTGCGCGACAAGCTCTCGGCCCTGTTCCAGGCCGGCAGCGAGGAAACCTTCCTGCAGCGCTTCGACGCGCGCCTGGCCGCCATGTCGGCCAACAGTTTCATTGAAGATCTGCTGGTGCGCGATCTGAACGTGCGCTGGTTGCTGGTCGGCGAGGACTTTCGCTTTGGCCACAAGCGCAGCGGCGACATTGAACTGCTGCGCGAGGCGGGCTTGGTTCACGGATTCGAGGTCCGCACCCTGGCCGACGTGGCAGACGCCCACGGCCACCGCATTTCCAGCTCCGAGGTCCGCACCGCGCTGGCCGTGGGTGACCTACCGCGAGCGCAGGACCTGCTGGGCCACCCTTATCGCCTGAGCGGCCACGTCGTCCATGGCCAGAAACTGGGCCGCACGCTGGGCTATCCCACCCTGAACCTGCGCGTAGCGCCGCGCTGCGCAGCGCGCTCAGGCATTTATGTGGTGCGCGTGCTGGGCCTGGATGGCAAGCCGCTGCCGGGGGTGGCCAGCCTGGGCGTGCGCCCGACCGTCGAGGACGGCGGCCGGGTCCTGCTCGAAGTGCATGTGCTCGATGGCAAGCCTGACGCATACGGTAAACTCGTGCAGATTGAATTCCTGCGCCATTTGCGGGACGAAGAAAAATTCCCTGATCTCCCTGCGCTGACCGCCGCCATTGCCGAAGATGCGCGCAATGCGCGTGCCTATTTTGCTGTCCATGTCTGACTACAAAACCACCCTCAATCTGCCCGATACCTCCTTCCCCATGCGCGGTGACCTCGCCAAGCGCGAGCCAGCCTGGGTGGCCGAATGGGAAGAAAAGCGCATTTACGCCGCCGTCCGCGCCGCCAGCGCCGGCCGCCCGCGCTTCGTGCTGCATGACGGTCCTCCCTATGCCAACGGCGACTTGCACCTGGGTCATGCGGTCAACAAGATCCTCAAAGACATCGTCGTCAAGACCCACAATATGGCTGGGTACGATGCGCACTACGTGCCCGGATGGGACTGCCACGGCATGCCCATCGAAATCCAGATCGAGAAAAAGTACGGCAAGAACCTGCCGACAGCCGAAATGCAGTCCAAAGCGCGCGCTTACGCCTACGAGCAGATCGAACGCCAGCGCAAGGACTTCAAGCGCCTGGGCGTGCTGGGCGATTGGGACCACCCCTATCTCACGATGAACTTCAGCAATGAAGCCAACGAGATCCGCGTGCTCGGCCGCATCATGGAAAAGGGCTACGTGTTTCGCGGCCTCAAGCCCGTGAACTGGTGCTTTGACTGTGGTTCGGCCCTGGCTGAAGCAGAGGTCGAATACGCCGACCGCGTCGATCCCACCGTCGACGTAGCCTTCCCCTTCGCGGACAAGAAAGCGCTGGCGTCCGCCTTCGGCCTGCCCTCCATCGAGGATGGCGCCGTCGTCATCTGGACCACCACGCCCTGGACCATCCCCGCCAACCAGGCGCTCAACCTGCATCCCGAATTCGACTACGCGCTGGTACGGGTCTCGCCCGCGCCGGCCCACGGCCCGCTGCTGCTCCTGGCCGCCGAGCGCGTACAAGCCTGCCTGCAGAACTGGAAGCTGCAGGGCGAGGTGATCGCCACAGCCAAGGGCGAAGCGCTGTCCGGCATCAAAATGCACCACCCGCTGGCCAAGGTGGACGCGGGCTACGACCGCCTCTCGCCGATCTATCTGGGCGACTATGTCACGCTCGACACCGGCACCGGCATCGTGCACTCGTCGCCCGCCTACGGCATCGAAGACTTCGTCTCGTGCAAGGCGCACGGCCTGAAGGACGACGACATCATCGGCCCCGTCATGGGCGATGGCCGCTACACCAGCGCCCTGCCGCTGTTCGGCGGGCTGACGATCTGGGAAGCCAATCCCAAAATCATTGAAATGCTGCGCGAAGCCGGCTCGCTGATGCACACCGCGCCGATCACGCACAGCTATATGCATTGCTGGCGCCACAAGACGCCTATCATCTACCGCGCCACCAGTCAGTGGTTCGCCGGCATGGACGTCGAACCCAAGGACGGCGGTCCCACGCTGCGCGAAAGCGCGCTCAGGGCCATAGATGAGACCGCCTTCTACCCCGGCTGGGGTCGCGCGCGCCTGCACAATATGATCGCCAATCGCCCCGACTGGACGCTGTCGCGCCAGCGTCAATGGGGCACGCCCATGGCCTTCTTCTTGCACAAGGAGACCGGCGAACTGCACCCGCGCACGCCGGAGCTGCTCGAGCAGGTTGCGCTGCGGGTCGAACAGCACGGCATCGAAGCCTGGCAGACGCTCGATCCGCGCGAACTACTGGGCGATGAGGCCGATCAGTACGAAAAGAACAAGGACACGCTGGACGTGTGGTTCGATTCCGGTTCGACCCATGCCACCGTGCTGGGCGGCAAGGACCACGATCTCAACGGCTCGCACGCCGAAGGCCTGGCCTGGCCCGCCGACATTTACCTGGAAGGATCGGACCAGCACCGCGGCTGGTTCCATTCGTCGCTGCTCACCGGCTGCATGCTATACGGCCGCGCGCCCTATAAAGCCCTGCTGACCCACGGCTTTACCGTCGACGGCCAAGGCCGCAAGATGAGCAAGTCGGTGGGCAACACCGTCGCACCGCAGAAAATCTCCGACACGCTGGGCGCCGAGATCCTGCGCCTGTGGGTGGCATCCACCGACTATTCGGGGGAGCTGGCCATCTCCGATGAGATCCTCAAGCGCGTGGTCGAGGCCTATCGCCGCATCCGCAACACGCTGCGATTCCTGCTGGCCAACCTGGCCGACTTCGATGCTGCCCAGGCCGTGCCGTACGAAGAGCTGTTCGAGATCGACCGCTACGCCCTGCACATGACCGCGCAGATGCAGACCGAGGTCACCAGGCACTACAAGACCTACGACTTCCACCCGGCCGTCTCGCGCCTGCAGACTTTCTGCTCGGAAGACCTAGGCGCCTTCTACCTGGACATCCTCAAAGACCGTCTCTACACCACAGCAGCCGCAAGCCACGCGCGCCGTTCGGCACAAACCGCGCTGCTCGCCGTCACGCAGACCCTACTCAAGGTAATGGCGCCCATCCTGTCGTTCACGGCCGAGGAAGCCTGGAAAATCCTGCTGGGTTCGGCGCTCAGGAACCAAGCCGACGACGCGGCGCGCACCACCATATTTACCCAGGTCTACCACACCTTGCCCGCCTACGACGACGCGCAAGCTCTTTCGGCCAAATGGTCGCGCCTACGCGCGATCCGCGGCGAAGTGCTACGCAAACTCGAGGAAGTTCGCACCGCCGGCAGCATCGGTTCGTCCCTACAGGCTGAAGTTGATATCAAGGCCAGCGCGCAAGACCGCGCCTGGCTCGCCAGCCTGGCCGGCGACCTGCGCTTCGTGCTCATCACCTCGCGCGCCACCGTGCACGAAAGCACGGGCGAACTCGATATCACGATCACGCCCACCACGCACGAGAAATGCGAGCGCTGCTGGCACTGGCGCGCCGACGTGGGCGCCGATGCCGCCCACCCCGATCTGTGCGGCCGCTGCCTGGCCAATCTGTTCGGCGCGGGCGAGCCGCGCGAATTCGCCTGAACCCGGGCGGCCCAAAATGAACACCGCGCCGACGGGCACGAACCGCTCAAGCTGGACGCGCTGGCTGGTGCTGGCAGCGCTGGTCATTGTCCTGGACCAGGCCAGCAAGCTGACCATGGACCACCTCTTGGCCTATGGCGAGCGTGTGAAGGTGTTGCCAGTGTTCGACCTGATCCTGGTCTACAACCACGGTGCGGCCTTCAGCTTCCTGGCTTCGGAAACGGGATGGCAACGCTGGCTGTTCACGCTGTTGGGCCTGGCCGCCGCGCTCCTGATCGTCTGGCTGCTGCGCCGGCAGGCCCGCCCTGCGGCGGCAGGCCGCACGCTATTGAGTTTTGCCTTGGCCTTGATCCTAGGCGGCGCGCTGGGCAATGTGATCGATCGCATTGCCTACGGCCACGTCATTGACTTCCTGCTTTTCCACTGGCGCGACTGGTACTATCCTGCCTTCAATCTGGCCGATACTGCCATCACCTGCGGCGCCGTGCTGCTGATCGTCGACGAGCTGCTCCGCGGCCGCGCCAAGCGCTAGTCTCTTGCTACGGGGTTGCCCGCAATGGATCTCATCAACAAGCGCATTGTCCTGGGCGTGACCGGCGGCATCGCCTGCTACAAGATCGCCGAACTCGTGCGCCGCCTGACCGAGCAAGGTGCCACGGTCGACGTGGTCATGACCGAGGCCGCCACCCACTTCATTACCCCGGTCACCATGCAGGCCCTGTCCGGCCGGCCGGTCTTTCTCGACGCCTGGGATCCCCGTGTGCCCAACAACATGGCGCACATCGACCTGACCCGCGGGGCCGACGTGGTGCTGATTGCCCCGGCCAGCGCCGATTTCATGGCCAAGCTGGCCCACGGCGAAGCGTCGGACCTGCTCTCCACCCTGTGCCTGGCGCGCGCCTGCCCGCTGCTGGCAGCCCCCGCCATGAACCGCGAGATGTGGGCCAATCCGGCTACGCAACGCAACGTGACGCAATTGCGCGCCGACGGCATTGCCCTACTCGGCCCGGACTCGGGTAGCCAGGCCTGCGGCGAAGTCGGCGATGGCCGCATGCTCGAAGCGCACCAGCTACTTTCAGAGGTCATCGCATTCTTCCAGCCCAAAGTACTGGCCGGCAAGCATGTGCTGATGACAGCCGGCCCCACGGCCGAGCCCATAGACCCGGTGCGGGTACTGAGCAACCGGTCTTCAGGCAAGACGGGCTACGCCCTGGCTCGCGCCGCGCAGGAGGCCGGCGCCCGTGTGACGCTGATAAGCGGCCCCACGGCCCTGCCGGCGCCTTACGGGGTCATGCGGGTATCGGTGACGACAGCGCGGCAGATGCACGCGGCCGTCATGGCCGAGGCCGCCAGCGCCGACATTTTTATCGCGGTGGCCGCCGTGGCAGACTGGTACGTGAAGAACGCCAGCACCCAGAAGATCAAGAAGACCAGGGGTGGCCCCCCTCAACTGGAGTTCGAAGCCAACCCCGACATCCTGGCCGATGTAGCTGGACTGGCGCGCGGACCTTGGTGTGTGGGCTTTGCCGCCGAAACCGAAAACCTCGCCGAGCACGCCGAGGACAAGCGCCGCCGCAAGAACCTACCATTACTGGTAGGTAATCTGGCACAGAACGTCATGGACGCCGACGCCACTGAATTGGCGTTATTCGACGACCGGGGCATGCATTCTCTGCCAGCAGCAACCAAGCTGGACGCGGCGCGCAGGCTCGTCGCCGAAATCGCAGCGCGTCTGCCCAAACCTTGAGCCGGCCCCGCTCGAGCCTCCCATGACCGACCCAGCGGTTCAGACCTCGACCTCGCCGGTTGCCAAGCGACGCTGGGCCGCGATTCTTTTCATCGGCGCCATCGCGGCTCTGGCTACCGCTTTCGTACAATTGCACGCCGCGCTCGTACAGGCAGTGCAAACGGCCGACGATTTCATCATGCCAGGCTTTCTGCTCATCGTCGGCCTGATGCTGCTGGCGGCCTCGCGCGCTGTCCGACGTCCTTCCACCGTCCTGACACTTCCCCCCGAAGGTCCTCCCACAGCCTGACCCATGAAATCCGTAGACGTCAAAATCCTTGATTCCCGCATGCGCGACGCCCTTCCCGGCTACGCCACGCCTGGTTCTGCCGGACTGGATCTGCGCGCGTGCCTGGACGAGCCCATCGAAATCGTCCCGGGGGCCACGATACTGGTGCCCACCGGCCTGGCCATCCACATCGCCGATCCGGGCTACGCGGCTTTGATCCTGCCGCGCTCGGGCCTGGGCCACAAGCACGGCATCGTGCTGGGCAATCTGGTCGGGCTGATCGACGCCGACTACCAAGGCCAGCTCCTGGTCTCGACCTGGAACCGCGGCAGCACATCCTTCACGCTCAACCCGATGGAGCGCCTGGCCCAGCTCGTGGTCGTGCCTATCGAGCAGGTGCGCTGGAACGTGGTCGAGGAATTCGGCGAATCCGAGCGCGGCGCGGGCGGCTTCGGTAGCACGGGCAGGGGCTGATGCCGCTCAGCGCTGGCCGAAGAACGCATTGCGGAACAGCGTCTTGAGCTCGCGCGGCTGGCTACGCCAATACTGGCGAGGCCCATCGACCGAACCTCCCAGCTTGGCGGCGGCATGCCAAGGCCAGCGCGGGTCGTAAAGCATGCCGCGCGCCAAGGCCACCATGTCGGCCTGGCCATTCTGCAGGATCTGCTCGGCATGTTCGGCCTCGGTGATGAGCCCCACGGCAATGGTGGGCATGCCCGCTTCGCGTTTGATAGTCTCGGCAAACGGCACCTGATATCCCGGCGACAGCGGAATTTTCTGCAGGGGCGAGACGCCGGCGGAGGAAACATGCACGAAGTCGCAGCTGCGTTCTTTCAAGGCTTGGGCAAACGCCACGACTTGGGGCACATCCAGACCGCCCTCGACCCAATCGGTGGCCGAAACGCGCATGCCGACCGCCACGTTCGCCGGCACCGCCTGGCGTACCGCCTCGAACACCTGCAGCGGAAAGCGCATGCGGTTCTCCAGGGAACCGCCATAGTCATCGCTTCTCTGGTTGGCCAACGGCGACAGGAATTGATGCAGCAGGTAGCCGTGCGCACTGTGCAGTTCGATCAAGTCAAAACCAAGCCGGACGGCACGCAGCGCCGTGTCGACGAAAGCCTGCCTGATGCGGATCAGCCCTGCCGCATCCAGGGCCAGGGGTTCCTCTTCGGTCGGCGCATGCGCTAATGCGGACGGCGCCACGCTGTGCCAGCCGCCCTGGGCAACAGGAATCTGCTGGCCGTCCTCCCAGGGCGCCTGGCTTGATGCCTTGCGCCCCGCATGCGCAATCTGCACGCCCAGCTTGATGGGCGAATACCGGCGGATGGCCTGAACCACCCTGCCCAAGGCGGCTTCGGCAGCATCGTCATACAAGCCCAGATCGTAAGGAGTGATGCGGCCGATGGCCTCGACGGCCGTGGCCTCGACGATCAAAAGGCTCGCGCCGGACAAGGCCAAGTGTCCCAGATGGATCATGTGCCAGTCGGTGGCGCAGCCTTGCTCGGCGGAGTATTCGCACATCGGCGCAACGACGATGCGGTTGTCCAGGGCAAGGGGACCCAGGGATATAGGGGAAAACAGCAGACTCATGGAAAAACTCCGGAAAAATCGCCATAAAAAACATCGCCTCCTCTCGCGATTCGGGCCGCATAGGGGCATCGTCGAATCGGCTTCCCGCAAGGCCTTTGCACACAAAGATAGCACTTCGATCTTCCCATCGGCTGTGTACACGGAACAATAGCGCTGCCGCCCGGTCCCGCGAGTCAATAGCGGAAAAGGCCTTGGGCGGTGCAAACCAAACCCAAGCACAGTTCTGCAAGGAAAATCATGCAATTGCAAAACCACCCGGCATGCCGCCCATTTCACGAGGCTGGAGATATGTCGCAACTGGCCGCATTCTACGAAAAGGAGCGCAATATCATGTGGATGATGCTCCGTTCCGAGCCCCGCCCCTGCTTCAACCAGCGGCTGCTTTCCGACATACTGCACCTGGCACGTGTCGCGCGGGAATCCAAACTACGATTCGATTTCTGGGTAACCGGCTCGCTGGTTCCCGAGCTCTTCAATGTCGGCGGCGACCTGAGCTTCTTTGTCGACGCAATACGTTCCGGACAACGCGACACCCTGATGGCATATGCACGGTCATGCATCGATTGCATCTGGGAAATGTATACAGGCTTCGGCACCGGCGCGATCTCGATCTCGATGGTCGAGGGAAGCGCGCTGGGCGGCGGGCTCGAGGCCGCCCTCGCCCATCACTACGTACTTGTACAAAAGGACGTCAAACTCGGCTTTCCGGAGGTCGCTTTCAACCTCTTCCCCGGCATGGGCGGCTATTCGCTCGTCGCGCGCAAGTCGGGAATGCGCCTGGCCGAGGAACTGATCAGCAGCGGGGAATCGCATACAGGCGAATGGTTCGCAGACCAGGGACTGGCCGACCAGACCTTCGAGCCTGGCGCGGCATTCCTCGCGACGCGCACGTTCATCGACGTGATACGCCCCAAGCTCAACAGCACCCGGGCACTTATACGCGCCCGACAGCGCGTGCAGCCCCTCTCACGATCGGAATTGATAGACATCACCGAAGACTGGGTCAATGCGACATTCGCGATAGAGACCAAGGATCTCGCTTACATGGAGCGGCTGGTGATGCTGCAGAACCGGCGGGTTTCCCGACTGCGGCCCGCCCCCTGATCGAAGGGTGTAAAGCGCTGTGGCGCGAGAGGGAAAAACTCAAGCGATGAGCCTGAGTTTTTTCCTCTTGAGCATCCAGGCCTCGAGATCGTGGGCGGGCATCGGCTTTGCATGAATGTAGCCCTGCGCGCACTCGATCCCGACCTGACGGATGAATGCGTCCTGGGATTTGGTCTCTACGCCTTCGGCCACCACCGAAAACCCCAAGGCCTTGGCAAGCGACGCCACCGAACGTACGAGTTCCTGCGCGCTTGCATCGCCATCAATGCCCGTCACGAAGCTGCGATCGAGCTTGATCACGTCCAGGGGTAACCGCGCGAGCTGGGCCAAGGAGGAATATCCCGTGCCGAAATCGTCGAGGTAAATTTTTGAACCCATTTCACGCAACTGCCGCATCAGCGTGAGCACGCGGTCCTGGTTCTCGATAAGGCAGCTCTCAGTCAGCTCAATGTCCAGCAAGCTGCCCTCGGGTCCGATGCAGCCGGGAACACCCCTGAAATGGGCCACGAAATTCACATCGGCCAACTGCAGCGCCGAGACATTGATCCCCACGCGCAAATTCAGGCCTTTCTCCTTCCAGATCATGGCCTGCTTCGCGGCCTCGGACATTACCCAGCGGCCTATGGGGCCGATAAGCCCGGACTCCTCGGCGTGGCGGATGAATTCACCCGGTCCGACTATCCCCCGATCAGGAGATTGCCAGCGTATCAGCGCCTCGACGCTGCGCACATCGCCCGTCGCGGCATCGACCAGCGGCTGGTAGTGCAGCACGAACTGCCCTTCTTCGAGCGCCTTGCGAAGATTGATGTCCAGCCACATCGCCCTCGCGACCTTCTGGTTCATCTCTTGCGTGAAAACCCGATAAGTATGTTTGCCCGCCTCTTTCGCGGCGTACATCGCCGTATCGGCATTTCTGATCAGTGTCTCCACGGTGTCGCCATGCTGCGGATACAGCGCGATCCCGACCGAGCAGCTCGTGTACAGCTCCACTAGCTCATCCAGGCGGACCGCCGCGGATAGCTGCTCGATGATGGTACGCGCGGTGGTTTCGAGCGATTCAAGGGTCACCCGCTCCGAGAGCACGACGAACTCGTCGCCGCCCAGGCGGGCAAGCGTCGCGCCTTGCCCCAGACAGCCGCTGACGATTGCCGCAACTTTGGTAAGCAAGCCGTCACCTGCGACGTGTCCGTAATGATCGTTCACGCGCTTGAAGTTGTCGAGGTCAAGAAACAGAACGCCGATCTGATGCGAGGCATCGTTCTTGCCCGTCGCCAGCGCGGCACGGATCAGCTCGGTGATCGCATGCCGGTTGGGCAGGCCTGTCAGCGTATCGGTGTTGGCCAATTCGGTCAGCCGCTGCTGCGCATTGCGCTCCTCTGTGATGTCCACGCCAGAACAAATGAGGAACCGCTGCTCGACTCCGCTGCCGCTTTGCACGAATTTATTGCGGAACTGATATAGGCGCGGGCCATTGACCGTATTGATGTAGCGCTCTACGTCGAACGGCTCGTCGTTCTCGAAGAAACCCGTGATGTTCTTGCTTGAATGCTCGGCCTGCTCCGGCGTCATGAACAATTCATAAGCGCTCCTGCCGATGACGTCTTCTTCGCGCTTGCCCAGGACCTCTTCACACAGGCGGTTGAAACGCTGGATGATCCCATTGGAATCGAGCACCACGACCAGCGAATTGACTTCGGAGACGACCAACTCGGCGAAAGCCAAACCATGCGTGAGATCGCGCGCGACGGCGCGGGTATCCGTATAGGCGGACGCAGTGCCGGCCCAATTGCGCGTGTCAAGCTTCCTGCCTACCAGGTGCAGCTTTAACGGCCGGCCAAACAGGGAAATGTCGAGCTCGATGGTGGAGGTGACGCCCGTAAATCTGCGGATTCCGGCAGCCTGGTCCGAATCGAGCGCCACGCCAGTATTCGCCAGGCCGCGGACCGCCGCCAGTTCCAGAGCATTGCTGTCGCTGTCCAGGCGCCAGCAAGGACTGCTTGTACCGACGTGCAGTTCCAGTACTTCACTGTCGCTCAGGTCATCCTCGTGCATGGCAAAACCTCGCCCATAAAGCGCGTATTCGAAGTTATTTCATGAATACAGCGTACTTATGGACTTTAACATTGAAAAGCTCGGCCGAATGCCAGCGTCGCCGATTGGTGTCTGGCGACAAAAAAGCGACCAAGCTCAAATACCTGGCCGCTCGGGGCGAAGAAAATGGTTTGCGCTCAGCGGCGCCTGTCGCGATACTCGTCGATGCGGATCGGAACGGGTCTCATGCGCCGCGAGGCTTTATGCGACATGCTCTGAACCAACATGCACGCTGCGATGTTCGCCATTTCCTCGATGTTTCGCCGATAGACGCGCAGCGTCTTTGGCAAGGCTTTCAAACGCTTGGCACAACTGGAGATGACGCTTCGCATGGTGTTCTCCTTATGAAACACTCCGCTTGATCTTAGTCCTATAGAATTCGCGCCGCAACAGAGCATGCCCGCAAGGTGGTCCAAATCTCAATAAAAAATTGGCCGGGCCAGTTCAGGCCTGCTCCAGCCTTGCCAAGTCCACCGGCAAGGCGCGGTTAAGTACATTGGCCACTTTCGCACGCAGCGCGTTGGAATGCGCCCGGCGCACTTCGCGTTTGACATCCAGCAACTGCTGCGAATGCATAGAGAACTCCGACAGGCCCAGGCCAAGCAGCAGGCGCGTGTAGCGCGGATCGCCCGCCATCTCGCCACACACCGCCACCGGCTTGCCGGCGCGCTCGCCGGCATTGATGGTATGGGCCAGAAGGCGCAGCACCGCCGGATGCAACGGATCGTACAGGCTGGCGACGTCATGATCGCCCCGATCAATGGCCAGCACGTACTGGATCAGGTCGTTGGTACCGATAGACAGAAAGTCCAGCACCTGCACGAAAGGCTCGATGGCAATAGCCATGGCCGGGATCTCGACCATGGCGCCCACGGGAATATGGAGCGCATATGCCTGCCCGCGCGCATCGAGTTCGCGCCGCGCCGACGCGACGGCAGCGAAGGTTGCCTCCACCTCGTGCATATGCGCGATCATGGGAATAAGCAGGCGCACCGGCCCGTGCGCGGAGGCACGCAGAATGGCGCGCAGCTGGGTGGCGAACATCTCGGGGCGGGCCAGGCAGTAGCGGATCGCGCGCTGACCCAGCGCCGGATTAGTGGCCACCGTGACTTCGTCGTCCAGCGTCTTGTCGGCGCCGATATCCAGGGTTCGGATCGTGACCGGCCTGCCGGCCATGACTCTCACCACCGACGCGTAGGCCTGATACTGTTCTTCCTCACCCGGAAGTTCGGCACGCCCCATGAAAAGAAACTCACTGCGGAACAGGCCGATGGCCTGCGCTCCCGCGGCCAGCGCAGCGGGAGCCTCTTCGGGCAGCTCGATATTGGCTTCCAGCTTCACGCTGATGCCGTCCAGCGTGATCGAAGGCTCGTCGCGCAGAAGCTCCAGTTCGGCGCGCTCGTCGGCGTAGACGCGCTGCAGCCCGCGGTATTGCGCCAGCATGGTTTCTGATGGGTTGATCAGCACGGTGCCCGAGGCACCGTCGACAATGATCATGTCGCCATCGCGCACGATGTCGCGCACGTTGCCCATGGCCACCACGGCCGGCACCCCCATGCTGCGCGCCACGATAGCCGTATGCGAGGTAGGCCCGCCCAGATCGGTGGCAAACGCCGAGAAGCGCGCACCGCGCAGGCGCAGCATGTCTGCCGGAGAAATATCGTGCGCGATCACCACCAGCGGCTCGCCGCCGCCACCGCTGCAGACCGTCTCTTCGGGCAGCAGCGCCGGAGTGCCCGACAGCACGTGCAGCGCCCGCTCGATCACCTGGCGCACATCGCCGCCGCGTTCGCGCAAGTACTCGTCTTCCATGGCGTCGAACTGCTCACCCAGCAACTGGCCCTGGGCCGTGAGCGCCCACTCGGCGTTGTAGTGACGGTCGCGGATCAGCGCCTGGGCCTCGTCAGCCAGGAGCGGATCGCCCAGGAGCAGGCGGTGAACGTTGAGCATGGCGCCCAGCTCGCGCGGGGCGTCCTCGGGCAGGTTGTTGGCCAGATGATGCAGGTCGGCCTGGGCACGCGTCAGCGCATCCCGCAGCCTGCGGCACTCGCTTTCGACGTCATCGGGCGCAATGCGGTAGTGGGCGACTTCGAGGGCGGCGGCGCCCATGACGACCGCACGGCCTATGGCATAGCCCCGTGCCACACCCTTGCCGCGCAAGGCCACCACCGCGCCGGGAGGATCGGCCAACACCGGACCGTCGAAGATTGCGTTACTCGTGCTCACCAAACTTTTCATCGAACAAAGTCTGAATATCCGACAAGGCCTGATCGGCATCGCCGCCCGTGGCTTCCAGCCGCACCGTGGTACCCAGGCCCGCGGCGAGCATCATCACGCCCATGATGCTTTTGGCATTGACGCGCTGCGCACCGCGCGAAATGAAGATTTCACTGCTGAATCGACTGGCTAGCTGGGTAAGTTTGGCCGCGGCCCGAGCATGCAGACCAAGCTTGTTGCTGATGACGATGTCTGAAGTAGCCATAAGAAGCCCATATCAATACGTTTTTTTGAATTGGCAACTAGTCTACCTGTAGACAGCCTTGTACGCCCCCTGCCAAGGCTTTTTCACGCGTTTCGGCTAGTGACAAACTGCGATAGGTCAATGCCCGAAGCAGCATGGGCGTGTTCAAGCCCGCCAGCAGGCAGCAAGTAAACCCCTCGGTTTGGGCCTGGACTATCGCGCGCTTGGCGATATTGGCCGGCGTGGCGCCCACCAGATCGGTCAACACCAGCGCGCCGTTCTCGCGCGCCAGGCGCCGGATATCAGCCAGGACCTGGGGCACCCGATCCTCGGGTTGATCGTCGGGCAGGATATCGTGCACGGCCAGCGAATCGGCAACGCTGTCGCCCAGGACATGGCGGGCCATTTCGGACATAGCCTCGCCCAACGGAGCGTGCACGACGATGACGATGCCCGTCATTTCAGCCCCCTTTCCCTCACGCTACGGCGCGTTCGAGCGCCTGAGCGAAGAAGTCGGCAACGTCGAAGCCCGTCTGTTCGGTAATCTCGACAAAGCAGGTCGGACTGGTGACGTTGACTTCGGTCAGACAATCGCCGATGACGTCCAGGCCCACCAGCAGCAGGCCCCGTCCGGCAATGCGCCTGGCTACCGTCTCAGCGATACGGCGATCGCTATCGGAAAGCGGCTGGGCCACGCCGCGCCCGCCGGCGGCCAAGTTGCCGCGCGTCTCGCCGGCCAGCGGAATGCGCGCCAGGCAGTAAGGCACGGGTTCGCCGCCGATCAGCAGCACGCGCTTGTCGCCCTTGACGATCTCGGGAATGTAGCGCTGTGCCATGATGGTCTGCGTGCCGTTGCCAGTCAGCGTTTCCAGGATGGCGTTGCGGTTGGGTTCTTCGGCGCGCAGACGGAATATGCCCGTGCCGCCCATCCCGTCCAGCGGCTTGACGATAACGTCGCCGTGCTGCGCATGGAAAGCACGGATGCGGTCCATATCGCGCGTGACCAACGTGGGCGAAACCAGTTCGGGAAACTCGGTAATGGCCAGCTTCTCGGGATGGTTGCGAATAGCCGCACCGCTGTTGAATACGCGCGCGCCCTGATCCTGCGCATAGCCCAAAAGGTGCGTGGAGTAGACATACTCCATGTCGAAGGGAGGATCCTTGCGCATCAGGACAGCGCCGAAGTCCTTCAAAGACGCCTCGACGGCCGGACCGGACTCGCTCCACCAGGCATGCCCGTGCGGGTCAGCGCCCGACACCAGGCTAATGGGCGTGGCGCGCACGCGCACAATGCCGGCCTCGATATAGAGTTCACCCTGCAGCGCCACGCTGAGCGTATGCCCGCGCGCGACCAGGGCCCGCATCATGGCGACAGAGCTGTCTTTGTACGCCTTCAGAAGCGGCAAAGGATCGATAATGAACAAGACATGCATGGGGTTTTCTACCCGAGATTCATACCCGATTCATGGTAACTGAATTTAGCTGCGGGCAAAGGCATACCCCTACAAGCACGACGACCCGGCCATCCATTGCGGACGGCCGGGCCGTGGGTTTGCTGCAAAAACCTGTCAGCGCAGGATCAGACCGACACTTCGACCTTGCCGCTGGCCTTTTTCTTGGGCGCCAGCACCATGACCATCTGGCGGCCCTCAAGCTTGGGCATGGCCTCGACCTGCGCCAGTTCGGTCAGGTCGTCTCGCACGCGCTCGAGAACACGCATACCTAGTTCCTGGTGGGCCATTTCGCGGCCGCGAAAGCGCAGCGTGACCTTGGCCTTGTCGCCCTCTTCCAGGAAGCGCCGCAGATTGCGCAGCTTGACCTGATAATCGCCTTCGTCAGTTGCAGGACGGAATTTCACTTCCTTGACCTGGATGACCTTCTGCTTGGAGCGCGCCTCGGCCTGGCGCTTCTGTTCCTGGTACTTGAACTTGCCGTAGTCCATCAGACGGCAGACTGGGGGCTCGGCGTTGGGCGCGATTTCCACCAGATCCACGTCGCTCTGTTCGGAAAGCCGGAACGCATCGGCGATCTTGACGATGCCGAGCTGTTCTCCCTCCAGACCTATCAGACGCACCTCGGGGACGCGGATTTCACCGTTGATGCGTACGCTCTTTTCAGTTGCGATGTTGAAAACTCCTAGTAGTTAATCAAATATGCGGCCGTGGCGTCATGCCTGATCGGCTGCGGCTTGCGGCAGACTGCGGCGCGTGGCGACATCTTCGGACAAGCGGCTGGTGAAGTCCGCGAGCGCCATGACGCCCAAGTCCAGACCACCCAGACCACGCACGGCAACCGTGCCGTTTTGCTTTTCCTTGTCGCCCACGACGAGGATATACGGAACCTTTTGCAGGCTGTGCTCCCTGATTTTACGGGTGATTTTTTCACCACGCAAATCTGGCTCAACCCTAAAGCCTTGTTTTTTCAGGGTTTGCGTAATTTGCGCCGCATAATCGGCCGATGGTTCGGAAATGCAGCAGACCACGGCCTGCACCGGAGCCAGCCAGGGCGGCATCGCGCCGGCGTAGTTTTCGAGCAGCATGCCGATGAACCGCTCCAGCGACCCTAGAATGGCCCGGTGCAGCATCACCGGCGCACGGCGCTGGTCGTTCTGGTCGACGTATTCGGCCCCCAGGCGCACGGGCATGGAGAAGTCCACCTGCATGGTGCCGCACTGCCATTGGCGGCCGATGGCGTCCTTGAGCGTGTATTCGATCTTGGGGCCGTAGAAAGCGCCATCGCCAGGGGCCACGACGAAGTCGCAGCCGGTCGCGCGCAGGCTTTCCATGAGCGCATGCTCGGCCTTGTCCCAGGTGGCGTCGTCGCCGATGCGCTTCTCCGGGCGCGTAGCCACCTTGTAGAGGACTTCGGTAAAACCGAAGTCCTTGTAGACCTGCTGCAGCAGCGTCGTGTAGTGCGCACACTCTTGCTGCAACTGGTCCTCGGTGCAGAAGATGTGGCCGTCGTCCTGCGTGAAGCCCCGCACGCGCATCATGCCGTGCAGCGAGCCCGACGGCTCGTTGCGATGACATTGGCCGAATTCGCCGTAGCGCAGCGGCAGTTCGCGGTACGAATGCAGCCCGGCGTTGAAAATCTGGATATGGCCCGGGCAGTTCATAGGCTTGAGGCCATACATGCGGTTCTCGGACTCGGTCGTGAACATGTTTTCACGATAGTTGTCCCAGTGGCCCGTCTTCTTCCACAGCGACAGGTCGAGGATCTGCGGCGCCTTCACTTCCTGGTAGCCGTTATCCTGATAGACGCGGCGCATGTACTGCTCGACCTGCTGCCACAAGGCCCAGCCCTTGGGATGCCAGAAGATCAGCCCCGGGCCTTCTTCCTGCATGTGGAACAGGTCCAGTTCGCGGCCGATCTTGCGGTGGTCGCGGCGTTCGGCCTCCTCCAGCATGTGCAGATAGGCGTCCTGCTCTTCCTTGGTCGCCCAGGCGGTGCCGTAGATGCGCTGCAGCATCTCGTTGTTGCTGTCGCCGCGCCAGTAGGCGCCGGCCACCTTCATCAGCTTGAACACCTTGAGCTTGCCGGTGGACGGAACGTGCGGGCCGCGGCACAGGTCAACGAACTGACCTTCGCGATACAGACTGATGGTCTGATCGCTTGGAATCGCGGCAATGATCTCGGCCTTGTAGGCCTCGCCGATACCCTTGAAATAGGCCACGGCATCGTCGCGCTTCCATTCTTCGCGCGTGACGACTTCGTCCTTCCTGGCAAGTTCGGTCATCTTCTTTTCGATGGCCTGCAGGTCTTCGGGCGTAAAGGGCCGTTTGTACGAGAAGTCGTAATAGAAGCCGTTCTCGATCACCGGACCAATGGTGACCTGGGCTTCGGGAAACAGCACCTTGACGGCATAGGCCAGCAGGTGCGCCGAGGAATGGCGGATCAAGTCAAGACCGTCGGCGTCTTTGGCGGTGATGATGGCAAGGGCAGCGTCTTGCTCGATACGATGACTGGTATCGACCAGACTGGGATTGCCGCCCGTGACCGTGACGCGGCCGCCCAGCGCTGCCTTGGCCAGCCCGGTACCGATGGACTGCGCAACCTGCGCAACTGTGACGGGGCCAGGAAACTGGCGCTCAGAACCATCGGGCAGCGTGATTTGTAGCATCGAAGTAATTTCCAGAAACGACGAACGCGGCCGGTCGCCGCGTTCGTTTTGATTGCCATGCCGTACTGATCGATTGTAGCGCTTTATGCGAGGAGATGGCCCGATAACGCAGCGCGCGTGGACAAGTCCGACTCAGATCGATTCTTTCCGAAAAGCATGATCGAGAATGGAACTCAGTCCGAAATACAATCCCATAAGACAGAAAAATGAAAGGTCCATGTAACATCAGCAATCCCAATGAATTCAGCATTTATTAAGAAAAGACTCAGGCCTGCCTATGCCACCCTTCTCCATGCGCAAACCTTCAGGTCCGGCTTCCCTGCCCGCTTCCCAAATGGCCGCAGACGGGCGGCCCGCTGCCATGCGCTGCCTTCGCGTCGCAATCCTCGATGACCACCCCGTGACAGTCATTGGATTGGCTACCTGCCTGAGCCAGGATGCGCGAATCGAGGTCGTGCTGACCGAAACCTCGGCTGACCGCTTTCTTGAAAGCCTGGCCCAGCTGCGCTGCGATGTCGCCATCGTCGACTACAACTTGCCCGACGCCGCCTGCGACGGCATGAGCCTGATCCGTCGCATCAGGCGCCGCGCCAGCAAGATGGCCGTGGTCGCGCTTTCAGCCGATCCGGCCCGAAGCACGGCCTACCCGGCTTTTCGCGCAGGCGCTTGCGGCTATCTATCCAAGGCCGATCCGGAACCACTGATCCGGGACATGGTCCATGCCGCCGCGCAACAACCGCGTCAATTCCATCTGAGTATCGGCGGGCGCATCCGTCCGGGCAGGCCGGACGACGTCGCTGCGCAATTGAGCGCGACAGAAACCGAGGTACTGCGCCATATTTCTCAGGGCTTGTCCGTTACTCAGGCGGCCCGGCGTCTGTCGCGCAGCAAGAAGACCATCAGCAGCCACAAACGCCGGGCCATGCGCAAACTCGGCCTGGCCGACGACCTAGCCCTGGGACTGTACCTAAAGAAAAGATTCGAATCGTGGTTGCCAGGCTAGGGGGCGACACCACAGGGATGCCGCGCATGGGTATGCCGGCACGCGCCTGGCAGGGTCACGAAGCCCAGAGCGACCTGGGCGAATATTCGCAATGTGCCCACGCGCACGCCGGGATGCGCACCCTTCGGGAGGGATGGCAATCGGACTGCACCCCGATGCCTGTTTTCGGCACCGGGAAACGGCGCCTCAGCTAAACAGCTTGAGCGCCTGGTTGAGCGTATTGACGACTCCCCATACGAGGGGAATCAGCACATAGAGCCAGAATACGGCCAGCATGGGCTTGTTGGTCGGGTGGACCTGATTGCTTGCATCGTTCATCTTCGCGTCTCCTGTCAGTTTGTTGCGAACTGCGCGTCGGTCATGTGATGGCGCTCATTGACGCGCTTGACCAGCACGTTGCACATGAAGCCTACGACCAGCAGCCCCGCCATGATGTGCACAGTCATGGTGTAGGCGTCCGCCTTCACGACGCCATGCGCGACCTGATAGGCGCGGATGTAGTTGACAAGCACTGGCCCGGCGATACCCGCTGCAGCCCATGCAGTCAAAAGCCGGCCGTGGATGCCGCCGACATAGGCCGTGCCGAAAATGTCGGCAAGATAGGCCGGCACCGTCGCGAAACCGCCGCCGTACATCGAAATGATGATGCAGTAGGTCAGCACGAACATTGGCACATTGCCGCCGCCCGCGAACATTGACACGCTGATATAGGCGATCGCGCCGAGCACAAAGAAAATGTAATAGGTGTTCTTGCGTCCGACCCAGTCCGACGCCGAGGCCCATGCGAAACGCCCTCCCATATTGAACAGGGACAGCAACCCGACGAAGCCGGCCGCCGCCGCTGCGCTTACCACGCCCTTGAAGCTCTCCTGGATCATGACCGACGCCTGTCCCAGAATGCCGATGCCGGCCGTCACATTCAAGAACAGCACCAGCCAGATCAGATAGAACTGGGGCGTCTTGAGCGCCTGGTCGATGTGCACGTGATTGGCCGTGATCAGTTTGTGCTGCGTGGTCTCAGGCGGCGTCCAGCCTGCCGGCTTCCAGCCCGCTGGTGGAACGCGGACCGCGAGCGAGCCGATCACCATCGAAATGAAGTAAAGGATACCCATCACAACGAAGGCCTGAGCAACGCCCACACTCGTGGCGCTCTTGAAATGATTCATCAGCGCTACCGACAAGGGCGCGGCGATCATTGCGCCGCCTCCAAAACCCATGATCGCCATGCCGGTCGCCATGCCGCGGCGGTCGGGGAACCAGCGGATCAATGTTGACACCGGCGAAACATAACCTATGCCCAATCCGATACCCCCGATCACACCGTAGCCCAGATACAACAGCCATATCTGGTGCAGACTGACGCCAAGGGCCGAAATCAAGAAGCCGCCGCCGAAACAGCAGGCGGCGACGAACATCGCCAGGCGCGGCCCGACGCGTTCGAGCCATTTACCGCCGAACGCAGCGGACAGGCCGAGACAAAAGATCGCGAGCGAGAAAATCCAACCCAGCGTGGTCAGCGGCCAGTCGCCCGGCGCCGACTTTTCGATGCCGATCACCTTGGTCAGCGGGCCGTTGAATACCGAAAATGCGTAGGCTTGCCCGATGCAAAGATGCACCGCCAGCGCTGCGGGCGGCACCATCCAGCGGGAAAATCCCGGTTTGGCGATGGTCGCTTCCTTCGAAAAGAACGGCGCGGCATGGCCGGTTGAGTCATAGGCACTGTTCATTGATTGTCTCCGTATGAGGGTTGCACGGCAGTCCGACACTTGCCTTGGAATATGCAAATAAATTCATATTGAATTTGCAACAAACCTGTCGAAATACCGCGTCATCACTACTTTTTGTATTTTGTGTAGCAACCATAAATCACAGAACTCACATTCGCAATGTGATATTTTTTACATATATGCACATCACCACGCCGACTGATTTGACACAGGGACGGGATAAAAACTAGAATAATATTCTTGCTCAAAGCAAGATGTGCCCAGGTGGCGGAATTGGTAGACGCGCATGGTTCAGGTCCATGTGCCGCAAGGTGTGGAGGTTCGAGTCCTCTCCTGGGCACCACCGCATATGTTTCATGCATGGAATGTCATGCATTGAAAAGCCATGAAAAAAACCCCGCAAATTGTTGAATTTGCGGGGTTTTTGCTTATTAAAACTCCAGCCCTTTATTAATAAAATTCGGGTCGAATCATGGCCGTCAAAGTATGGGATGTCATATGGCCATGTAAGCATTAAATCTCACTGAGCGAGAGGCAATATGAAAGTACCCGCGATTGCATTCGGAAAACACCCCGATGCGAGGCTTCTGCCAAACAGCCGGCAACCGGAAAGCGTGGCAACGGCAAAAAGGAGACCGCGCTCCCGCCGAGCAGGCATGGCGGTCAAATCGATGCTCCGACTCGCCTTCGCGCTGCTGTTGATAGGTACATTTGCAATCGGCGCATTTTCTCTCAAGCAAAACAGCCGCCTGCACGATTCAACCCAATCGATCTACGAACAAGGCTATGTCGTGAGCCTCGCGGCAGAGGAAGCGCGCGCAGCGATGCTGCGGGCGAGCCGGGCGCAAAAGATGCTGCTCACCGCGACCACCACGAAAGAACGCCAGGATCTGGGCAACGACATCCAGACAAACGTATTGAAGCTGACGGCGCAGATGGAAACGCTGTCGCAACACCTGAACCCGTCGGACGCCAAGGCGGTCGGGCTGGCAAAACAGTTCGACGCCGGCAGCAAGACTTGGGCCCAAGATCTGAGCAAATTCGTCAAACTGGTGCAAGCCCAGTCGCTGGATCTTTCGCAGATGAACTGGCAGGTCGGCATGCAGGATGTGTCGCTACTGGTGGAGACTGGCAAGCTCGAGAAGACCATCGACGATCTCGTGCAGCAGTGCGGCCTTGCCGCTAAGGCGACCATCGACGCCTCCGATTCCATCTACCGTTCGTCGTTCGTCATGATTGCCGCGATAACGATCGCGCTCATCTTGCTTGCTTTTGTCATCAGCGAGGTCGTAGTGCGGCGCCTGACCACGCAACTCGGCGGCGAGCCCGCCTATGCCAAGGCCATCGCCAGCCATATCGCGGCGGGCGACCTGTCAGGCAAGATAAAACTCAAGCGCGACGACAACTCGAGCATGTTGGCGGCGCTGCACGACATGCAAGGCAGCCTGTCGGGCATCGTCGGCGAGATCGCGACAAGCGCCGAAACCATATCGCTCGCCGCGGGCGAGATTTCGATGGGCAACCTCGACCTTTCCAAGCGCACCGAGCAACAGTCGATAGCGCTGGAGCGAACCGCCACCAGCATGGAGCAGTTGACCTCAACGGTGCACCAGAACGCCGAGAACGCCAAGCAGGCCAGCGCGCTGGCCAACAATGCGTCGGAGATCGCGGAGAAAGGCGGCGCGGTGGTCGGGCGCGTGGTGACCACCATGACCGACATCAATGAAAGCGCCAGAAGCATCGGCGACATCATCGGTGTAATCGAAGGTATTGCATTCCAGACCAACATCCTCGCCCTGAACGCCGCGGTCGAGGCTGCGCGCGCCGGCGAGAACGGCCGAGGCTTCGCGGTGGTCGCCGGCGAAGTGCGCGGCCTGGCCCAGCGCAGCGCATCGGCAGCCAAGGAAATCAAGGAATTGATCACCACCTCGGTCGAGCGCGTCGGCAACGGTTCGCAATTTGCAGAAGAAGCCGGCCGGACGATGGATGAAGTCGTGCAAGCGGTCAAGCGCGTGACGGACATCATGAACGAGATCTCGGCTGCCACCTCCGAGCAGAGTTCAGGCATTGAGGAAATCAACGACGCGATCTCCCAAATGGATTCGAGCACCCAGCAGAACGCGGCGCTCGTCGAACAAGCAGCGGCGGCGGCCCAGTCGCTCGACGATCAGGCCAAGTCGCTCACGAGCCTGGTCGAGAAGTTCACGCTGGCGAGATAGCGCCGGATTCAAGCAGGGAAAAGCTGGCGAGGTGATTTTTTGTTCCACCTCCAGGCCTCATAGCGGCTCCTGGAGTCTTTTTCCCGCCGATCCTGCCCGAGCCCCAGCGTCTGCAGAGCTAATCTGTTACAGGGCCAGCTTGAATACGCCCACCGAGCGCGCGAGCGAACCGGCCTGCTCCTGCATGCTGGCCGCCGCCGCGGCGGCCTCTTCGACCAGCGCCGCATTCTGCTGGGTCATCTCGTCCATGTGCGAGACGGCGCGGTTGACCTCTTCGATGCCAGTGCTCTGCTCGGCGCCGGCGCGGTGAATGTCCGACATCAGTTGAGTCACTTCCTGCACCGAGGCCACGATCTGCGTCATGGTCTGACCGGCCTGGTCGATCAACTGGCTGCCTTCGTTGACTTTGCCCACCGAGTCCGTGATCAAGCTCTTGATCTGCCTGGCCGCTTCGGCGCTGCGCTGGGCAAGCGTGCGAACCTCGCCCGCGACCACCGCGAAGCCTTTGCCCTGTTCGCCAGCGCGCGCGGCCTCGACCGCGGCGTTCAGGGCGAGGATATTGGTCTGGAAGGCGATGCCTTCGATGGTACCGACGATCTCGGCCACCTTGCCCGAGGACGAACGGATGCCGTGCATTGTGGCCACCGCCTGCCCCATCAGGGAAGATCCTTGGCTGGCCAGCTCGAACGTCGAACCCACGTGGCGGTTGGCCTGCTCCGCATTCTCGGCGTTGCTGTGCACGGTAGAGGTAAGCTGGTCCATGGCCGCGGCGGTCTGCTCCAGAGAGCTGGCCTGCGTCTCGGTGCGCGAGGACAGCTCGGCATTGCCCGCCGCGATCTGGCGCGACGCCACGGCCAGGGTGTCGGTAGATGTGCGCACATTGCTGACCAGGTTGGCCAGGCCAGTATTGATGCCGTTCAGCGCGTCAAAGAGCAAACCGATTTCGTCGCCGCGCTTGACCGCGATCTGTCTCGACAGGTCGCCACTGGCCAACAGCCGGGCTGCGGCTTGCGCCACCTGCAGTTGCCGTCCTACCTTGCGCTGGATGACGGCATAGACCCCCAGGCCGAAAAGGCAGGCCATCCCCAGGCTGGACCATGCATTGATCCAATTCAGACTGCCCGACCGACTCTTGAATGCCGCGGTCAGGAAATCCAGCCCGGCCTGCAGCACTAGCGCCATTGCGAAGGCCGACAGGCCCAACGATTCGGCCAGTGACAGGATGCGGAATCTGCTGATGTCCAGGCCGACCGCGAAGATGCCGATGATGCGCCCTTGATCATCGTAGATGGGGCGGTAGTCGAAGACGAATTTGCGTCCGGCCAACGTGGTATTGCCGAAATAGGATTTACCCGCCTGGTTGAGCGCATAGGCAGGATGCGAGCGATCCAGCACGACACCCAGCGCCCGGTTGCCCTGGGAATCTTTCACGCTGGTCGCCACGCGGATGAAATCGTCGCCCGTTCGCGCCAGGATGGATGCGACGCTGCCCGTCTGCTGCTCGAAGCGATCCAGCACGTCGCACTGCAGGCTGACCGGTCGGTCGCCGTTGAGCATCAAGGGCGTCTGGCGGCCCTTGATTTCCACCGGATGGGAAGGATCCAGCCTGAATGCCTCGGAGTACTGGGCCAGAAGCTTCTTGGACAGCGCATCGACCTGCGCTTGGAGCGAACGGAATCGGATCACTTTGTCTCCACCACCTGGCAAGGGGTTGTGCACCGGACTTCGGTCCCCGGCAAGCACAGCACCGGTCCGGTCCATTTGGCCTGATCGTAAACCTAGCCAGGTCAGCGCCAAACTGACGACCGATGCCAATTTGCGGTTCTTGACAGTAGTCCCGGAACTCAAAAAAATCGCGGCACCGACGGATGCACGCACACGAACCGCAACGATACCCGCATGGCCGGAGGTTGCGCTTAAATAGTGGCTTGGCTGACTCCGGATTATCCCGACACGATGCAACCCCAAGACACACTGAAATATGGCCCCCTCGTCATGTCCTGGGCCGACACGCTGGCGGCCTGGTCCGACCAGCAAGGCAATCTGACCTGCACTTACCTGACTGGCGCGCACCGCGCCACGGCCAGGCGCGCCACGGCCAGGCAGATAGGCCAGTGGATGCGGGAGGCCGGTTTCGATACAGTAAGGCCCGATGCGGTGGGCAATGTAATCGGCTGCTACGACCCCGCCTGGCTGGACTTGGCCGACGCCCAGGGCGACTGTGCGCCAGAGCATGGCCGATGCCGGCCTGGACCCTGACGACGTCGCCCAGGCCGCTGTCGACACAACGCGCATCAAGCATTATTTCTAAGTGCACATCGAGCAGGCCCCGTGCTGCTCGATGCCGGCCTGGCGCTGGGTGTGGTTACCTCGATCGCGGGCAGCATGCGCCGCAGGCTGCGGCTAAAGGGCCGGGCCGGACACGCCGGCACTACGCCCATGCGCATGCGCCGCGACGCCGCCTGCGCCGCCGCAGAAATTAGGCTCTATGTGAAAGAGCGCTGCAGCCAGACCGAGACGCTGGTGGGCACCGTGGGTATGCTGGAAGTACCCGCCGGGTCGGTCAACGTGATCCCGGGCGCCTGTCGGATGAGTCTGGATATCCGTGCCGCGGACGACGCCACGCGCGACGCGGCGGCGGCCGACATCGAGCGCAAGATCCAGGAGATATGCGCCCGCCGCAATGTCAGCATCGAGGACACCCAGGCACCCTGGACCGTGGCCGCCGCGCCTTGCTCGACCGAGCATCGCGCGATGTGGCGAGCCGTGCTGGCCGAATTGGGCCAGCCTGCATTCGAACTGCCGTCGGGTGCGGGCCACGACGCCAAGATCCTCGAAGACGTCGCACCGGTGAGCATGCTGTTCACCCGCTGCGGCAATGGCGGCATCAGCCACAGCCCGCAAGAAAGCATCGCCACCGAAGACACCGAGCGGGCGGGACGCGCTGTAATCGCCTTTCTGCGCAAGCTGGGCTGACGCCGGCCGCAGCGCCGGGCGCGCCATAATGGTGCAACTATGCGCCATTGCGGTTCATCCCCGCACAGCACGAGGCACGACACTTCCGAAGTGCCGTGCCGGACGCCTTCGCCGCCAAGTTGGCACAGTCTTTGCTTTGGTTTTTGTATACCGATATGGTGTGCATTTTTCCAAACTTACTTACCACCCTGGAGATACGACGATGAACCGCAGAAAGCTGTTTCTCTCTTTTTGTGCCGCGGCGACGATGCTGACGTCTGCTGTTTCCCATGCGGATGAGCTGGCTGACATCCGCCACGCCGGCGTCCTGAAGGTTGCCGTGCCGCAGGACTTCCCACCCTTCGGTTCGGTGGGCACCGATATGCAGCCGCAGGGCTATGACATCGACATGGCGCGCCTGATCGCCAAGCAGATGCACGTCAAGATCGATCTGGTCCCGGTCACCAGCGAGAATCGCATCCCCTTCCTGCAGACGCACAAAGTCAACCTGGTGATCTCCAGCCTAGGCAAGAATGCCGAGCGCGCCAAAGTCCTCGATTTCTCCGACGCCTATGCCCCCTTCTACAACGGCGTCTTCGGCCCGGCCAACGTGAAGGTCAAGGACGCCGCCGATCTGGCGGGCAAGACGATCGGAGTGACGCGCGGTGCCATCGAAGACCTGGCGCTGTCCAAGATTGCTCCGCCCACGGCCGACATCAAACGCTATGAAGACAACAACGCCACCATCACCGCCTTCCTGTCAGGGCAGGTGAAGTTGATCGCCACGGGCAATGTCGTGGCGGCGGCCATCGTCGCGCGTCATCCGGCCAAGGAACCTCAGCCCAAATTCCTGATCAGCAATTCGCCCTGCTATGTCGGCATGAACAAAGACGAGCCGGCGCTGATGAAGGAGGTCAACACCATCATCGCCAAGTCCAGGAAGGACGGCGCGCTGAACAAGATTTCTGAACACTGGCTCGGCCTGCCGCTGCCCAAGGATCTGTGAACGAACCGGCGGATCAAGGGGTCACGATGGCTTATCAGTTTGATTTCGGCGCGGTGCTGGCCTATACGCCCGTGCTGATCAAGGGAGTGGCCGTGACGGTCGAGCTGACCGTCTTCGGCGCGGTCTTCGGCCTGCTCATGGGTGTGGCCGGCGCCTGGGCGCGCACGCACGGCCCGGCCCTCGTGGGCAGGCCCGTCACCGCCTATGTCGAACTGGTGCGCAATACCCCCTTCCTGATCCAGTTGTTCTTCATCTTCTTCGGCCTGCCGTCGCTGGGCATCCACATGGGAGAGATGAACGCCGCCTGCCTGGCCATGGCCTTGAATCTCGGGGCTTACTGCACCGAGATCATCCGCGCGGGCATCGCGGCCACACCGCGCGGGCAGTTCGAGGCCGCCGCCTCCCTGGCCATGTCGCGCGTCCAGACATTCATGCACATAGTGATCAAGCCGGCGCTGCGCCGCGTGTGGCCGGCGCTGGTGTCGCAGATTGTCATCGTGATGCTGGGTTCGGCCGTCTGCTCGCAGATTGCCGCGCCCGACCTTTCCTACGCGGCCAATTTCATCCAGTCGCGCAACTTTCGCGCGTTCGAGTCGTACCTGGTGGCCACGGGCCTGTACTTGGCGCTGTCGTTGCTGACCCGGCAGATCCTGCTGCTGCTCGGACATTGGTATTTCGGCAGGAGATCCGCATGACGGCATTCACGCAATGGGACATATTGCGCGGCTTGCTGCTGGGCGCGCGCTGGACCGCGGTGCTTTCGCTGGTGACTTTTGCCGGCGCGGCAATACTGGGCATGGTGCTGCTGCTGGCCCGTACCTCGCGCCATAACGGGCTGCGCGCAGCTGCGCGCCTGTACATCGAACTATTCCAGGGCACGCCGCTGCTGATGCAGTTGTTCCTGGCTTTTTTTGGTCTGTCGCTATTCGGACTGGACGTGCCTTCGTGGCTTGCGGCCGGCATGGCGCTCATCCTGTGGGCCTCGGCGTTTCTCGCTGAGATCTGGCGCGGCTGCGTCGAGTCAGTGCCGCGCGGCCAGTGGGAAGCCTCAGCCAGCCTGGCCATGGGCTATTTCCAGCAGATGCGCCATGTCATCCTGCCCCAGGCGCTCAGGCTGGCGATTGCGCCGACCGTGGGTTTTTCCGTGCAGATCGTCAAGAGCACGGCGCTCACCTCCATTATCGGTTTCACCGAACTGTCCAAGGCCGGAACCATCATCACCAATGCGACGTTCGAGCCGTTCACGGTCTATGGCTATGCGGCGTTGATCTATTTCGCATTGTGCTGGCCCATGTCCTATTTGAGTCATAGTCTGGAAAGGAGATTGCAACATGCCGCTGATCGCGCTTGAAGATGTGCACAAACGCTTTGGCGAGAACGAAGTACTCAAGGGCGTGACATTGCGCGTGGACGCAGGCGAGGTCGTGGCCATCATCGGCAAGAGCGGTTCGGGCAAAAGCACGATGCTGCGGTGTATCAATGGTCTGGAAACGCCGGACAGCGGGGCCATCATGGTCGCCGACGCGCAGGTCGCCGCCGACGAGCTGCGCCTGCGCGCCCTCAGGCTCAAGGTGGGCATGATCTTCCAGCAGTTCAATCTCTTTGCTCACTTGACCGTCGGGCGCAACGTCATGCTCTCGCCCATGGTGACCCGGAAGGTGCCGCGCGATCAAGCCGAGGCCACGGCGCGGCGCATGCTCGATCGCGTCGGCCTGCTGCACAGATTCGACGCTTGGCCCGACCAGCTCTCCGGCGGCCAGCAGCAGCGCGTGGCCATCGCGCGCGCCCTGGCCATGGAGCCGATGGCCTTGCTGTGCGATGAAATTACCTCTGCCCTGGACCCGGAACTGGTGGCCGAGGTGCTGGCCGTGGTGCGCGAGCTGGCGGCCGACGGCATGACGCTGCTCATGGTGACGCACGAGATGCGCTTTGCGCGCGAAGTCTGCGACCGCGTCGTATTCATGCACCAGGGCCGCATCCACGAGTCCGGTGCGCCTCAGGAACTGTTCAACGCGCCGCAAACAGCCGAGCTGCGGCAATTCCTGGGCCTGTGACTGCGGCCCGCTCAGGCCAGCAACGCGGAAACCAGGTCCACGCCGCCGTCGTGTTCGCCGGTGAATTTCAGGCTTTGTTCGACGTGCTCGATATGCCGCACCATCAGCTCGCAAGCCCGCGCTGCGTCGCCCGTCTTGGCAGCCTTGATGAACGCAACGTGCTCGTCGTGCGAACAGCCGGCATCGATGGTCGATTGGTAGAACACGGTAATGATGGCGCTGCGCGCCGACAGTTCCTGGAGCATCTCGGTCAGCACCGTGTTGCCGACCACTTCGGCCAGCAGGATGTGAAACCTGCCCAGCAATTGATTGCGCAGATGCACGTCCGGCCCGGCGATGGCCTGGCGTTCGTTCTTGAGGTGCAGGTCGATGCGCTTGTAGTCGACGGGTTTGGCGCACAAAACAAACTCGCGCGCCAGCGCGCTTTCCAGGATGCGGCGCACTGCGTAGATCTCGCGGGCCTCGGCGGCGCTGGGCTTGCTGACGAACGCCCCCTTCTCCGGCATGGTGCGGATGAGCTTGTCCTTGGACAGCATCAACAGCGCGGCGCGGATTTTGGTGCGGCTGACCCCGTAGGCCCGCGCCAGCGCTTCTTCGCGCAAACGCGTGCCCGGGGGCAGTTGGCGTGCGACGATGGCATCGGAAATGCTGCGCGCGATTTGTTCGGCGCTCAAATCGGGGGGCTTGGCGGTGGAGGTCGGCTTCATGGCAGCGATAGTCTATCTAAAATTTAACTACACTTATTGAATACAATTTTTGCATTCAATAAATCGGCCTCTTGCGGCGCCGCCCACGCGCCGTTTTCCTCTTGCTTCGGTTCTTCCCATGTCCACGCAGATCTTCGACTCCATCGACGCATTCCTCCTGGCTCAGCAGCCGGCCCAGACCCGATTCCTGGCCGAGCTCGTGCGCCAACCCTCGGACAACCCTCCCGGCGATTGCGCGCCCCATGCAGAGCTGGCCGAGCGCCTGCTGGCCGGATTGGCGCTGCCGGTGGAGCGCTATACCCCGGACATCGAACGCGTACGCGAGCAAGGCATGGCCTCGATTATCAACCTGATCGTGCGCCACGCTTTTTCCGAAGACGGTCCGGTCGTCGCGCTCAATGCCCACGGCGACGTGGTGCCGCCCGGCCAGGGCTGGACGCGCGAACCCTATGGTGCGCAGATCGAGCAGGACCCGCGGCACGGGGCGGTCATGTATGGGCGCGGTGTCGCGGTGTCCAAGTCCGACTTCGCCACATACACCTGGGCGCTGCTCGCGCTCAGAGAGGCGCAGCGCGCAGGCGCACGCCTGCGCGGCGCCATCGAGCTGCACCTGACCTACGACGAGGAGGCCGGCGGCCTCAACGGCCCGGCCTTTCTGCTCGATAGCGGTGCCAGCCGTCCCGACCTGGCGATTTCCGCCGGGTTTGCCTATCACGTCACCACTGCGCACAACGGCTGCCTGCATCTGGAAGTCAGCGTGCACGGCCGTCAGGCTCACGCGGCCATGCCGCATACCGGCGTGGATGCCCTGCAGGCGGCCAATGCCATCATGCAGGCGCTGTATGTCTATCGGCGCGGCCTGGGCGAGGCCGCATCGGCAGTGCCTGGCATCGGCTCGCCGAACATGACCATCGGCTTGATACGAGGCGGAATCAATACCAATGTCGTGCCCGACTTGGTGACTTTCCGCCTCGATCGGCGCCTGATTCCCGAAGAGTCCGGCCCGCAGGCAGAAGCCGAACTGTGTGCGGTCATCGCCGAGGCAGCCCGCGCCTGCGCGCAAGGCATCGAGGTCCGAACGCGGCGCCTTCTGCTGACCGAACCGCTGGTGGAGCTGCCGGGCGCCGCGGCGCTCATCGAACCGCTGCGCCGGCATGCAGAGGCGGTCTTCGGCGTCGATGTGCCCGTCCAAGGGGTACCGCTCTACACCGATGCGCGCCACTATACCCAGCGCGGCATCCCCACCGTGCTGTATGGCGCGGGCCCGCGCACACTGATGGAGGCGCGCGGCCACAACACCGACGAAAACCTGCGCCTGAACGATCTCTACGGCGCGACCCGGGTGGTGGCGCATACTCTGGCCGACATTCTGCGCGCCGACTGAGGCCTGCGCGCGGACACGGGCCGCCCGGGCGCGGCCCGTCGGCTCATGCCAGCCGCGACAGGAACGCCTGGGTGACGACCGCAGCGGTGTCGATGTCGGCAGCGCTGACGGTTTCGTCCGGATGATGGCTGATGCCGCCGTTGCCGCAACGCACGAACAGCATGCTCACCGGCGCAACCTCGGCCATCTTGATCGCGTCGTGCCCCGCCCCCGATGGCAGTTCGCAGACTTCCAGCCCTTGGGCGGCGATTGCCTCGCGCCAAAGCGCGCGGGCGTGCTGGTCGCAGGGCGTGGCAGGCACGCCCATAAGGGTTTCGGATTCCAGCTCGATGCCGCGCCGCGCGCAGATTTCTCCGGCCGCCGACAAAATATCGGCCAGCGCAGCGTCGCGCAGCGCGTCCACGGGTGCGCGCAGGTCCAGCGTGAAGGCGCATCGACCCGGCACCACATTGATGGAGCCGCCAGGCACTTCAATCTTGCCGACGGTGCCGACCAGCTCCGGATGGGCGCGGCAACGCGCTTCGATCGCCAGCACGATCTCTGCTGCGGCGCAGGCCGCGTCGCGGCGCATGTCCATAGGCGTGGTACCCGCGTGTCCGGCCCGGCCCTGCAGCGTGAAGCGCCTGCGCGTGGCGCCGGCGATAGCGCTGACCACTCCCACGGCCAGTCCGCGCGCCAGTAACACAGGCCCCTGTTCGATATGAACCTCGAAGTAATGGTCCGGGCGCGCGCCTGCGCCCGCCGCGGCAAGCGCCCGCGGATCGTGGCCCGCGTCGTTCAACGCCTGCGCCATGGATATGCCCAGCCCATCGTGCGCCGCCAGCATGGCGGCGTCGAACCGGCCGATGTAGGCGGACGAACCCAAAAAAGTGCTGCCAAAGCGCACGCCTTCTTCTTCGGCAAAGCCTACGACTTCGAAATCGAAATCCGGACGCCAATGTCGCGCATGCCACTGGGCCACCAGCGCCATCGGCAGCAAGATGCCCAGGCGACCGTCGTACAGGCCGCCGTTGCGCACGGTGTCGTAGTGGCTGCCGGCGGCCACCAGAGGCGGCGCCTGGACCCGGGGACAGGCCCGATAGCGTCCGACGACATTGCCAGCCTCATCCACCCGCACGGCATCGAACCCGGCTTGGCGCATCCACAGGGCCAATTGGGCCGCGACCTTGCGGTGCGCCGCGGTCATGTAGGCGCACGTCAGGCCATCGGAGTCGTCCGAATGCTTGGCAAGCTCGTGGGCCTGGGCGAGGATTACAGGGCCCAGCGCGGTTGCGCTAAGGACGGTAGGGTCGGGCATGGCGGGACTCCGCAACCGCGCCGGGCTAGCGCGCTACGGATAATTCTAACAATTTTTGTATACAAAAATCCCACAATATCCCGAAACTAATAGGTCTCCAGGTGCAGGCGCCCCTGCTCACGCAACTGGGCATGCAAGGCGTCCCAACCTGCGCCAACGACCTCGCGCAAGGCCAGCAGCACCCCCTCTTCCATGCCCTTGAGTCCGCAGACGTAGATGTAGGTGTTTTCGTCGGCCAGCAGCGCGGCCACGTCGGTGGCGCGCTCGCGCAGCGCGTCCTGCACATAGCGTTTGGGCTGATCCGGCTCGCGTGAAAGCGCGAGATTGATGTCGATGAAGTCCCTGGGCAGTTTCATCAAGGGACCGAAATACGGTAGCTCGCGCTCTGTACGCGCGCCGAAGAACAGCATGAGCTTGCCGTTGACGTCCTGCGCAATGCGGCGGCGGCAATGCTCGGTCATGGCGCGCATGGGCGCCGAACCCGTGCCTGTGCAGATCATCACCAGATTGGCGCGCGCGTGGTTGGGCATGAGAAAGCTGTTGCCGAACGGGCCGATGACCTGCACCGTGTCGCCCTTGGACAGATCGCACAGATAGTTCGAGCACAGGCCGTTCAAGGGCTTGCCGTCGTAGTCTTCGGTGACGCGTTTGACCGTCAGGGACAGGTTGTTGTAGCCAGGACGCTCGCCGTCGCGCGGGCTGGCGATTGAATACTGGCGCGCGAAATGCGCGCGGCCCTGCGCGTCGGCGCCCGGCGGCAGGATGCCCAGCGACTGCCCTTCCAGCACGGGGAAGAACAGCTTGCCGAAATCGAGCACGATGTGATGCACATCGCTACCCATCTGGGCATCAGTGACGCGATAGTTGCCCACTACGGTCGCAGTGATGGGCGCCTTGGGCGCGTAAAGGTTCACGTAAGGATGCGCGGCCGACCACGGCGGCAGCACCGAACCAGGTGCCGTAAATGCCGGCGCTTGCGCCGCGCGCGCGGAGGCGTCCCGCGAATTCTGGAGCGGCGCCGCGACGGCCTCGCCCCCGGTGGACGACGGCTTTTCGAGAGGCAGCTCGTCCCAGCTGAACTGGTCTTGCAGGCTGTAGGCCTCTTCGCGCGGCATCAGCCGCCAGTTGTCGATCGAACCGGTCGGACACGGCGGAATGCAGGCCATACAGCCATTGCAGATGGCCGGGTCCACCACGTAGTTGCGACCGTCGTGCGTAATCGCATCGACCGGGCAGGTTTCCTCGCAGGTGTTGCAGCGGATGCATATCTCGGGATCGATCAGATGCTGCTTCAACACTTCGGCGGGCAGGGGCGCACTCATCTTTTTGCTTCCATCGCAGGATCGGCCTATTGGCAAGCCGGCGGGTGAGCCGGCGCCTTCCGATTATGAACCTCAGTTGAAGCGGACGTATTCAAACTGCACGGGGTTGCGGTTGATGCCCATGACCGGCGGCGCGATCCAGTTGGCGAACTTGCCGGGCTCGGCCACGCGGCCCATGAGCGAGGCGACGAAGGCGCGGTCTTCCGGCGTGGGCAGCCAACGGTCGACGTTGGCCTTCCACTGCGCATCGCCCAGCACCTCGCCCTGCGGCGAGACGCGCACGCCCGCGAGCGTGCCGATCTGGCGGTTGAACGCTTTGTGCGGCACCGTCAGCCGCACGGGAATGCCCGCCTTCTCGATTACCTTGTTCCAGCGCCCCACGCCGGCCACCGAGTCGCGGATGAAATCGTCGCGCAGCACTTCGTTGAGCGCGTTGAGCATGGGCACCTCGACCTCGACCAATTTGGCGTCCTGCACCTGCAGCACACGGTAGGTGTCGTTCTTGAGCTGGTGATCGTCCGTGCGTTTGCCTTCTTCGAAGCGTCCCTTCAAGCCAGCGCCGTAGAAGATAGCGGCGTTGGACGATTGGTCCGCGCCGAACAGATCGATAGTGACACTGTAGTGAAAGTTCAGGTAGCGTTGAATGGTGGGCAGATCGATCACACCGGCCGCGCGTATCGTGGCGGGGTCGTCGGTCTTGAGTTGGTTCATCACTTCGCAGGTGCGCTGGATTACGCGCGACACGCCCGATTCGCCCACGAACATGTGATGCGCTTCTTCGGTCAGCATGAATTTGGTGGTGCGGGCCAACGGGTCGAAGCCCGATTCGGCCAGCGCGCACAACTGGAACTTGCCGTCGCGGTCGGTGAAATAGGTGAACATGTAGAAGGCGAGCCAGTCGGGGGTCCTCTCGTTGAAGGCGCCCAGGATGCGCGGATTGTCGGTGTCGCCCGAGCGGCGTTCGAGCAGCGCGTCGGCTTCTTCGCGACCGTCGCGACCGAAGTAGCGGTGCAGCAGATAGACCATGGCCCACAGGTGGCGGCCCTCTTCCACGTTGATCTGGAACAGGTTGCGCAGGTCGTACTGCGACGGCGCGGTCAGTCCCAGGTGGCGTTGCTGCTCGATCGAGGCCGGTTCGGTGTCGCCCTGCGTGACGATGATGCGGCGCAGATTGGCGCGATGCTCGCCCGGCACGTCCTGCCATACCTCGCGCCCCATGTTCTCGCCAAAATGGATCTTGCGCTGGCCGTCCTGCGGCGCGAGGAAGATGCCCCAGCGATAGTCGGGCATCTTGACGTGGCCGAAATGCGCCCAGCCGTCGGGTTCGACACTGACCGCGGTGCGCAGATAGACGTCGAAATTGTGCGAGCCGTCGGGCCCCATGTCCTGCCACCACTGCAGATAGTTGGGCTGCCAATGTTCGAGGGCGCGCTGCAGCGCGCGGTCGCCGGAGAGGTTGACGTTGTTGGGGATCTTCTCGCTGTAGTTGATGCCGGACATGAGGTGTCTCCTGGTTCTATCGGACCGGTGTCGGGCCGGCCCGCGGTGTGTCGTTGACGGTGCGCGGAAATCGGGTGCGGTCAGACGCGGTTCCAATCAAAAGCAGCCTGCTCTCCCTTGCCGTAAAGCTTGAGAGCGCCCTTCTCGCCGGCCGCGTTGGGACGGTTGAAAATCCAGTTCTGCCAGGCCGTGAGGCGGCCAAAGATGCGGGTCTCCATGGTTTCGCCAGGACCGAAGCGCAGATTGGCCTCCAGACCAGTCAGCGCGTCGGGCGACAGCGCGCGGCGCTCTTCCAGCACCATGCGCAGTTCGTCTTCCCAGTCGATCTCATCGGGCGTGAAGGTGACCAGGCCCAGTCGCTGCGCCTCGCCCGGCTCGATGGCCTGGCCGATGCGGCTGCGTACGGCTTGCATCGGGCCAGCCTCGTCGTAGAAGCGCCGCTGCAGGCGGCTCTGGCCATTGACCATGGGATAGGCGCCGAAATTGCGCTCGCCCAGCACGATGGCCGCGGGCGACTCGGCCTGGGCGTCGTCCAGCATATAGATGCGGTCGGCAGCCAAAGCCAGTTCGAATAGCGTGCCGGCGAAACACGACCCCGGTTCGATGAAGGCCAAGAGCGAACGCGAGGTCACGTCCAGGCGCGCCAGCGTACGGCGCAGCATGCCCGCAGTCTCGCGCACGAACCAGTGTCCGGCGTGAGCCTGCAGGTCGGCGTCGGCGGCCAGCACGGCCTGCGCATCGCCCTCGGTCTTGAAGACCCAAGTGCCAATTTCCAGCTCGTTGGTGCGCAGGTGCAGGATGGCGTCGTCCAGTTCGCGTGCCACCTGCAGCGGCCACCAGGAGGCGCCCGCGGCGACGATGGCTTCGATGCCCTGCGGCAGCGGCGCTTGCGGCGCGCGTACCGTCCAGGTGGCCAGGCGCTTGTCGCGGTCGATGCGCACGTCCACATATTGATAGGCGATGCCGTCGGCATCTTCGGTGCGCGCCAGGCGTGTCAGTTCGATGCCGCTCGCGCCCTCGCCCGGACGGTCGCTGCCAGCGGCCAGTTCAAGGGCGCGAGCCTGGACGGCGGCGCCGAACTGCGCGGGCTTGATCACTTCGTCGACCAGGCGCCAGGCCTTGGCGCGCTCGCCGCGCACGCCTTCGACCAAAGTGCAGAAGATATCGGCATGATCGTGGCGCACGCGGCGCTTGTCGGTCACGCGGGTCAGGCCGCCGGTGCCGGGCAGCACGCCCAGGAGCGGCACTTCGGGCAGCGCCACCGACGAGGAGCGGTCGTCGACGAGCAGGATTTCATCGCAGGCCAGCGCCAGCTCGTAGCCGCCCCCGGCGCAGGCGCCGTTGACCGCCGCGATGAATTTCAGGCCGCTATGGCGGCTGGAGTCTTCGATACCGTTGCGGGTTTCGTTGGTGAACTTGCAGAAGTTCACCTTCCAGGCGTGCGAGGACAGGCCCAGCATGAAGATATTAGCGCCCGAGCAGAAGATGCGTTCCTTCATGCTGGTCAGCACAACCGTGCGCACCTCGGGATGCTCGAAGCGGATGCGCTGCAAGGCGTCGTGCAACTCGATGTCCACCCCCAGGTCGTAGGAATTGAGCTTGAGCTTGTAGCCGGGGCGCAGGCCGGCGTCTTCGGCCACGTCCATGGCCAGGGTGGCGACCGGGCCTTGGAAGCTCAGGCGCCAGTGACGGTATTGCTGGGGGTCGGTGCGAAAGTCCACCTGGGGGGTCGTGCTGCTCATGGCCTGTCTCCTTCAGGGTGCTTACCGAAATATTCAATAAGCACAATAATTCATGAACAACAGAATAATGCACTAAAATGCAGAAATCAATCTTTTTCTATACCAAGGCGCCCGCCGCCTTGCGCACCTGATCCCGCAGGCCGACAAAACTCTCATCCAGCGACCTGCCGCTGGTGTTCCAGGTGAGGTCGGCCTTGGCATAGAAAGCCTCGCGGCCGGATAGAATGCGCTTGAGGTCGGCCATCGCTTCGTTATTGCCCGACATGGGCCGGAAGTCGCCCTGCGCCATGACCCGACCCATGTGGTCTTCGGGCGTGGCGCGCAGCCAAATGGTGTAGCAGCGCTCGAGCAGCAGGTTATAGGCGGCCGGCTCGGACACAAGACCACCCGGCGTGGCCAGCACCATTTCGGGGTAGATCTGCATCGCCTCTTCGAGCGCACGGCGCTCGTAACGACGATAGGCGCTGGGGCCATAGAGATTGTGGATCTCGAGAAGTCCGCACCCGGCCACGCGCTCGATCTCGCGGTTCAGCTCGACGAAGGGATAGTCCAGATCGTCGGCCAGCATCTGGCCCAGCGTGGATTTCCCCGCGCCGCGCAGGCCGATGAGCGCGATGCGGCGCATGCGCCCCGCGCGCTCGACGCCAACGCCGAACAACTGCGTCAGCGCCTCGCGCGCGCGCTGCAACTGATCTTCGCCGCGGCCATCGAGCAGATCGCGGATCAACAGCCACTCAGGCGAACCGGTTGTGACATCCCCCACCAACTCGGCCAGGGCGCAGCCGAAAGCCCGGGCGATCTGCAGCAGCACCAGGATCGAGGCATTGCCCACCCCCTGCTCGAGGTTGGCCAAGTGCCGCTCAGACACGCCGGTGGCCTGCGCCAGGCCCTTGCGCGTCATGCCGCGGATGGCTCGCAGGCGCCGCACACGCTCGCCCAGAGCTGCCAGAAAAACCGTTTCGCGCGGCGGCGGGGCAGAAACCCGGTCTAGCGCTTCGCTCATGGTCGTGCCCGCTCCTGAGGTAGGAAGGATTTTTTCACATCATGCATTATATTGCTTGACCCGTCCATAAAAGCGCATTATTTTTCCATCCACACAATAGATAAAGGCCGGCAAGCGGGCGTAGCGCGCATGCGAAACGGGCCAGAGTGTAAGGGAGACATTATGAGTACGCCTGAGCAATTTCGCGGGCTGATGCGCGAAGTCACCGACAGCATCGCCGGCCATGCCCTGAACTTGGCACTGCAGGACCGGCTCAACCGCGAATTCGGTCCGACCAGTGCGGTCTACCGCGGCATTTTCGAAGCCTGCAAAAGCGCCGTTGCGGCCGGTTGGATGTGCAAGCACGAGGCCGCCGGCATCCGCTACGGCCGCGTCATCAAGCCGGCCGAGGATCTGGCCGGCTACTCGGTCGACGTGGTGGACATGGACAACCTGGCCGGCCCATACCATGCGCACCCGAACGGGGAAATCGACTTGATCATGCCGCTGGCCGGCCCGGCCCGATTCGACGGCCACGACGCCGGCTGGCTGGTCTACGGCCCGGACTCGGCGCACAGCCCCACGGTAAACGGGGGCCGCGCCCTCGTGCTGTATCTGCTGCCGCAAGGCGCCATCGAATTCACCCGTGATTGAATCAACCCGGATAAGACTCCTCATGACCACTTGCCCTGCCGAACTCAATTTCGCCAGCCATCTGACCGAACTCAATGCCACGCGCGCCGGAAAGACGGCCTATATCGACGACAGCCGGCGCTTGAGCTATGGCGAATTGGCCGAGCGCGTGGCGCGCTTTGCCGGGCTACTGCAAGGCCTGGGCCTGCGCCGTGAAGAACGCGTCCTGCTGCTGCAGCACGACACGGTGGACTGGCCCGTGGCCTTTCTGGGCGCGCTGCATGCGGGCGTGGTACCGGTGGCGGTCAATACCCTGCTGTCGGTCGACGACTACGCCTATATGCTGCAGCACAGCCGCGCGCGTGCCGCATTCGTCTCGGGCAGCCTGCTGCCGATGCTGCAGGCTGCGCTGGCGCATGGGGGGCACGATGTCGCCCACGTCGTGGTGTCGCAACCCGTGCAAGCACTGCCGACCGGCGCGGCCGAACTCGAAGCCCTGCTTGCGGCCGCGCCCTGCGTGGCCGCGGCGCGCACGCAGGCAGACGAAATTGCCTTCTGGCTCTACTCCTCCGGCTCCACCGGCAAACCCAAGGGTGTAGTGCATACCCACGGTAACCTTTGGTATACGGCCGAGCTGTATGGCAAACCCGTCCTGGGAATACACGAAGACGACATCGCTTTTTCGGCAGCCAAGCTGTTCTTCGCCTATGGCCTGGGCAACGGATTGACCTTCCCGCTGTCGGTGGGCGCCACCGTGGTGCTGATGGGCGAACGCCCCACGCCTCAGGCCGTGTTCAAGCGCCTGACCGAACACCGCCCCACCGTGTTCTACGGCGTGCCCACACTTTACGCCAGCATGCTGGCTTCGCCCGACCTACCGCCGCGCGAACACGTGGCGATGCGCGTGTGCACCTCGGCCGGCGAAGCGCTACCGCGCGACATCGGCGAGCGCTACACGCGCCACTTCGGCTGCGATATCCTCGACGGCATCGGCTCGACAGAGATGCTGCACATCTTCATCTCCAACCGCGCAGGCGCGCTGCGCTACGGCACCACCGGCCAGCCCGTGCCGGGCTACGAGGTTCAACTGCGCGACGAACAGGGTCAACCGGTGCCGCCGGGCACCATCGGCGATCTGTACATCAAGGGCCCCAGCACCGCCTTGATGTACTGGAACAACCGCGAGAAGACCCGCCAGTGCTTCCTGGGCGATTGGCTAAAGAGCGGCGACAAATATCAGTGCGACGCCGAGGGCTATTACACCTACGCCGGCCGCAGCGACGACATGATCAAGGTCAGCGGCCAGTACGTGTCGCCGGTGGAGGTGGAGAACGTGTTGATCCAGCACGAGGCCGTGCTCGAGGCCGCGGTAATCGGCGTGGCCGACCAGGACGGCCTGGTCAAGACCAAGGCCTTCGTGGTGCTGCGCGACGGCAACGAGGCCGGGTCCGCCACCTGCGCGTCGCTGCAGGCCTACGTCAAGACCCGGCTCGCGCCGTTCAAATACCCCCGGGAAATCGACTTTATCGAGGAACTTCCCAAGACCGCGACAGGGAAAATACAGCGTTTCCGGCTGAGGCAAAGGGAAGGCGCCGCCGAGCCCGCGAAGGTTTGACAAAATTTTTCTTGCAAAACCCTGATCTTTCACCCCCTTTATCTCCGATTGCCTTGGCGCGGCGCTGGCTAGAATTCCACTAGGATATCCCTAACTCGGCTGCGAGCCGAGGCGGCCCGATCCCCCATCGGGCCGATTTCCATGGGGCATGCAGCGCACACATGAATCTTTCCACTCTCATCGGCTTGGTCCTCGGTCTGATCACCCTCATCCTGGTGCTGGTGTTCTCGGCCATCAACAGCTGGGCCTATCTGAACCTGCCGGGCCTGATCATCGTGATCGGCGGCACCCTGGCCGCCCTGTTCATCAGCTACCCCATGCGCGAAGTGCTGCGCATCCCCCACCTGCTGCGCGCCATATTCCGCAGCGACAGGCTCCCTATCCAGCGCGACATCGACGAACTGAGCAACCTGGCCCAGATGTGGATGAACGAGGATGTGCACAAAGCCGAGGAAGCGCTCAAAAAGGTGACCAATCCCTTCCTGCGCACCGGCGTGCAGCTCATCATCAACCACACACCCGAAGATCAGATCATCGAGCTGCTGCAATGGCGCATCGCCCGGCTGCGCGCCCGTGAACACGCAGAATCCCAGATGTTCCGCACCATGGCCAGCTTCGCGCCGGCCTTCGGCATGCTGGGCACCCTGATAGGCCTGGTCAGTCTGATGACCGTGCTGGGCACCGGCGGCATGGACCTGATCGGCCATCACCTGAGCATCGCGCTCATGGCCACGTTTTACGGACTGCTACTGTCTAATCTGATCTGCAAGCCCATTGCCGTCAAGCTCGAGCGCCGCACCGAGCAGCGTGTCGTGCTGATGAATATGATCATGCAAGGCGTCTCGATGATGTGCGAGAGGCGCGGCCCGGCTCTGGTGCGCGAGACCCTGAACTCCTTCATGCTGCATGTCGACGACGAAATCGACGACGGCGGCCCCGCGGCGCCCGTCGTAAGGCGCGCGCGCCGCCAGCGCGTCCCGTCCGTGAAGGTGACGGGCCGGTCATGAGCGATGGCCCTGCGACCATCATCCAGCAGCGCCGCCGCCCCTCGCTGGCGGACCTGGTAGATCAGCGCAAGCGCGAAGCCACGCGTCAGCGCAGTTTCTCTCCCGCCCGCCAGAGCCTATTGGATAGCGACCGTTTCGCGCGCTGGCATGTGCCCGATCTCGTCGATCACGAATCGGACAACTGGCTGCTGACCTATCTGGACATGCTCACTTTGCTGCTGGCCATGCTGGTGGTGATGCTGGGCATTTCCCGACTGCCGCAAACGCACAAGCCGGTCGATAAGCCCGCAGTCCTGGTCGGTTCGGTCGACAGCCATGGATTGCCGGCCTACGCAGGTCCGATCAAATTCGACGAAACACCGCTGGTTCCGGCCAGTTGGTCCAAGGTACCCCTGCCCGGGGAACTGCCACCCGCCAACCCGGCCGACGTCGGTCCGCTGCCGCGCTCCGAACAGCCGGCCATGCCGTCCGCCGCGCCCATGAAGGCGCCCTCCATCAAGGACCTGGGCCTGGAGAATCTGGGCAAGGACGTGCAGGTGTTGATCAACAGCCAATCGATCAGTTTTCGCATCAGCAACGAGTTGCTCTTTCCTTCGGGCCAGGACACGCTCAACCCAGAAGGCCTGGCCGTGCTCAGGAAGCTGGCCGTGGTCATCAACCGCACCCAATATCCCGTGTCGGTGGAGGGCCACAGCGACAATCAGCCCATCAAAACCCGGCAATTCCCCTCGAACTGGGAACTTTCGACCAGCCGCGCCACCAGCGTGCTGCGAGCGCTGGTACGCGATGGCGTGAACGAAAAGCGCTTGCGCGCCGTGGGCTACGCCGACACCCGGCCAATCGAGTCAAATTCCACGCCCGAAGGCCGCGCGGCCAACCGGCGCGTGGAATTGATACTGCAGATCCAGCCGCATCACCCCGACGAACCCGTGGCCGCCCGACCCGAGGCATCGCCGCCGGCTGCCCGGCCGGCCATAGCCGCCGAGCCGACGGTGCCCGAGCCACCTGCCAGGATTCTGATTACCGGCGCCAGGCCGGTGGCTGCGCCGACGCAACGCTGAACCACCATGCCGCTACTCAATCTCGTGCTGCTCTAGGCCATGACCGCCGTGGCAGAAATCAGCGGCTGCTATCTGGCATGGCTGGTGCTGACCCAACACCGCAGCTACGGTTTGCTGCTGCCTTCGGCCGTATCGCTGGCGCTGTTCGCATGGCTGCTGACCCTGCACCCAGCCGCCGCAGGACGCGTCTACGCGGCCTATGGCGGCATGTACATCGCTGTGGCTCTGGCTGCGCCTGGTCGACGGCGTGGCGCTGACCCGCTGGGACTGGACCGGCGCGTTCCTGGCTCTGGCCGGCATGGCAGTGATCGGCCTGCAACCCGCGGCCTAGGGGCTGTCATCAATTGATGGCTTGAGATTTTAGGCCAGGCGTTCCAAACTTCGGCCGTATGTCGAGACGATATGCATTGCGAGATGATCAGTGGGAGCGGATTGAAGGTTTGCTGCCTGGGCGAGCGGGCCATGCTGGCGTGACCGCGCGAGACAATCGCCTATTCGTAGAGGCGGTGCTGTATCGCTATCGCGCAGGTATACCCTGGCGGGATTTGCCGGAGCGCTTCGGGGATTTCCGCGTCGTGCATCTGAGGCACATGCGTTGGAGCCGTAGCGGCGTGTGGCGGCGCGTGTTTGAGGCGCTGGCACAGGATGCGGACAACGAGTACGCGATGATAGATGCCACGATTGTGCGAGCCCACCAGCATGGCACAGGCGGAAAAGGGGGGCTCAGGCGCAAGCCATCGGACGCAGCCGAGGGGGGCTGAGCACAAAGATTCATGCCACGGTCGATGCGCTGGGCAACCCAACGCGTTTTCACCTGACGCCGGGGCAGGCCTCGGATTTGGAAGGGGCCGATGCCCTGTTGCCGCATACGCAAGGGGAAACAGTGATGGCCGACAAAGCCTATGACGCGCAGCAGCGCGTGATCGAACCCCTGTTACGCGCTGGAAAGTCCGTCGTCATCCCCTCTCTACGCACACGCAAGCACCAGCGAGACTATGACCGGCACTTGTACAAGGCGCGTCACCTGATCGAGAACTTCTTCGCCCGCCTCAAGCAGTACCGCGCCATCGCCACGCGCTACGATAAAACCCGCACCGCGTTCCTTGGCGCCATTCATCTCGCCGCTGCCGTCATTTGGCTCAATTGATGACAGACCCTAGCCTACAACTCGGATACTGCCGCCGCGTCTCAATCCTCGTGCGGTGAGAACAGGTCCCAGGCGGCCATGAACAAAGCCGCCACCAGCGGGCCGATCACGAAGCCATTCAGGCCCACTAGCGCCATGCCGCCCAGAGTCGAAATCAGGATCACATAATCTGGAAGCTTGGTTTCCTTACCCACCAGCAGGGGCCGAAGAAAGTTGTCCACCATGCCAATTATCAGCACGCAGAACAGCACCAATACGATGCCCTGCCACAAAGCGCCGGTAAGCAAGAAATAGACTGCAACCGGCACCCACACCAAGGCCGAGCCGACCGCTGGCAGCAGCGACAGGAAACCCATCACCACGCCCCACAGCAGCGCGCCCTGGATGCCCAGCGCCCAGAAGATGAAGCCACCCAGCACGCCCTGCGCGGCCGCCACCGCCACATTGCCCTTGACGGTGGCGCGCACCACGGTGGTGAACTTCTGCATCAGCGGCTCCTTGTGCTCGTCGCTCAAAGGAATCGCGCGCAGCATGCGACGGGACAACCCGGGCCCGTCGCGCAGCAGGAAAAACAGCAGGTACAGCATGATGCCCAGGTTGATCACGAACTGAAACGTGTCCTGGCCTATGCTGAAAGCCTTGGTCGCCAGAAAACGGCTAGCCTGCATGGCGCCCTGGCTCAGCTTGTTGCGCAGACTGTCCAAATTGTAGAGGTCGAAATGGGCCAGGACATCGTGCAGCCAGCCCGGCAACGCTGCCTGGACCTGCTGGACATAGGCACCGAAATCCAGGCTGCCGCTGCGCAGGCTCTGATAGAGCAACGCGCCCTCGTTCACCAACGATCCGGCGATGAAGGCCAGCGGCAGGATCGCCACCAGCAGCACCAGCAACACGGTCAGCAGCGCCGCCAGATTGCGCCGGCCGCGCAAGCGCACTACCAGCCGGCGCTGGACCGGGCTAAAGAGGATCGCCAGTACCGTTCCCCAGAACACTGCGCCCCAGAACGGCCACAGCACCCAGCCAAAAGCCACCGACACCAGGGCCAGCAAAGCATGGAAATTCTTGTCGTGCATCAGGGTGGACCGGTTCATGCGCCTTTCCTCAGAGAAGGTCGATCATAGCCGCTACGCCCTTCCCGCGCCCTGCTTTACGCACTCGGACAGGCGCCTTGATGCTACATTGCTCGCAGCCCTCCAACTCCAACGCCCGCCGCCATGCCCAACGTGCGTATCTGGGATCTGCCCACCCGCGTCTTCCACTGGTGCTTTGCCGCCTGCATCGTCGGCGCCTACGTCAGCGCCAAGCTGGGAGGACTGTATATGGACTGGCACGTGCGCTTCGGCCTGACTGCCCTGGGTCTGGTGATCTTTCGCGTGATATGGGGCTTCATAGGCCCGCGCCACGCCCGCTTTGGCGGCTTCGTGAAAGGCCCTGGCCAGATATGGGCCTATCTGCGCGACATGGCAGCCGGCACGGCCAAGAGCGCCGGACACAACCCACTGGGCGCCCTGTCGGTGATGGCCATGCTGGTCGATGTGGGCGTACAGGCCGTGCTGGGTCTTTTTTCTTCCGACGACATCATGGTCCAAGGCCCGCTCTACAACACCGTATCCGAATCGACAGCCGACTTCCTGACCTCGCTGCACAGGGCCAACCAATGGATCATCCTCGCGCTGGTGATCCTGCACCTGCTGGCCGTGGCCTGGCACACCCTGGTCCGCAAAGAACCCCTGGTGCGCGCCATGATCGCGGGCGACAAGCCTGTCGACCATCTGCCGGCAGGTACCCCCCCCAGCGCCGACGGCGCCGGCGTGCGGTTGCGGGCGCTGGCTCTGGCTGTCGGCGTGGCGGCCTTCGTGCTTTGGATACGATCGCTGGGCTCATGATTTTTCTCGGGTAGCCCGCGGTCGGCCCAGCGGCATTTCTTTTTCCAGCTTATGCAGATAATCGACCAGAACGAGACCTCGAAACGCCTACCCATGCCCGGCCTGATCGAAGCGCTACGGTCCATGTTCCGGGAAGGCTGCGAAGTTCCCTTGCGCCATGCGCACACCATCGACAACGGCGATCCCGGATCGAGCGGCACCTTACTGCTCATGCCCGCCTGGCAACCTGGCCGCAAGCTCGGCCTGAAGACCGTGTCGATCTACCCCGGCAATCGTGATCGCGGGCTGCCGGGCCTGCATTCGACCTACCTGCTGTTGGACGCGCAGACCGGAGTTCCCCTGGCCATGCTCGACGGCGACACCATTACATCCCGGCGTACGGCCGCCGCCTCGGCGTTGGCGGCGCAATACCTGAGCCGCCCCGACGCATCGACGCTGCTGCTGGTGGGAACCGGCCGGGTCGCGGCGGTGATTCCCCAAGCCTATAGCGCGGTGCGTCCCATCAGACGCGTCCTGATCTGGAATGTCCGCCAGGAGAGCGCCCGTCGGCTTGCCGCGCAGCTCAAGCTCGACGGATACGACGCTGAACCCACCGCGAATCTCGAAACCGCCGTCGCACAGGCCGACATCGTCTCCTGCGCGACGCTGTCGACGGCCCCCCTGATCCGAGGCAAATGGCTGCGTCCCGGCACGCACCTGGACCTGATCGGCAGCTTCAAGCCCACGATGCGCGAAAGCGACAATGACTGCTATGTCGGCACCTCGGTTTTCGTCGACACCGACGAAGCATTGCTCAAGGCGGGCGATCTGCTCGAACCGGTCAAGGCAGGCGTCCTGCGCAAAGAATCGATACGCGCGCAGTTGGTCCAGCTTTGCCGGGGTCAGCACGCCGGCAGGCAACGTGCCGAAGAAATCACGGTGTTCAAGGCTGTGGGCAACGCGCTCGAAGATCTTGCCGCGGCTTGCCTAGCCACGGAGTCGGGATCGCGATGAAACCGGACTACGACGAAACCTCGGACGGCGACCAAGCCTTGGACGAGACGGAGCCGCTCAAGGAGCCGATGTCGGCCGCCTTCATTGCGTGCGCGCTGATTACGTCCCTGTTCGCCTTGGCGGCAATTCTCTGCGCGTTCAAGCCGCATATCGGTCAATACCTGCGGACCGCGCACTGGACGGTTGCGCATCTGGCGCTACTGTTGGGCGCGCTGGCAGTGGCAAGCGGCGTCGCGACGATAGCCATACGCCCGCTGGGATATGGTCGCGATCTGCTGGCCTGGCCGCTAGCCGGCCTGGTCTGGCTGCTGGTGGCTGCGGCGATACTGCTGTTCGGGTTCCGGCATCCGTTCGAGTTCTTTGCGCACTACGGCAAGGATACTGCCCAAGGCCAGACTTACGGCGTCCCGCGGAGCCAGCTCCTGGCGTTCAGCAGCGAGGGTGGGCGCAAGCTATGGGGAACGCGAACCACCTACAGCCTGACCTGGGTAGGCGGACCCAGCGCCCATTGCGCATTTCCGGGCTTGGCTGCGCCCGGCCAATGCACGTTGATGGAATGCGTGGCGGAAAAAACCTGGTGGCTGGCTGGCGCCAGCTTCACCCGTTCGTGGCAGGTGACGCCCTTGAGCAAAACGGACGAGATCCGCAACGCGCAATGCCGCATCGTCGACCCGATGACGATAAAGCCTGGCGACTACGATGCCCAGGGGCAACGCAGCGTGCAGCACTGACGCCGCGCACCGCTATTTGCGATAGGCGTCGTGGCAGGCCTTGCAGCTTGCCCCCACTGCTCCCACCGCTGCACGCAATTTGGCGATATCGCCCGCATCCGCCGCGGCCGACAAGGCCGCAATATGGGTTTGCAGGACTTCACGCTTATGCTTGAAGTCCGCCGGATTGCTCCAGATATTTGACTTGCTGTCACCGCCTTGCATGCCCGGCCCATAGGCCGACCAAGGCAGCGAAGCGAGCATCTGCAGCACATGGGCGTTTTCCTTCACCTGCGCCGGATCGTTGGGAGCGGCGCCACGCGCCACTGCGGCCAGGCGGCCAAAATGTGCCGCCATCAGCGTCATCGCCGACTGGCGATACTTGACCGCATCCTGCGGTCTGGCGAACTGCGCATGAGCCGGGGCGGCGGCAAGCGCCGCCAGGCTCAGAATCAGGGTGGAGCCGATAACGGCCGCAAATTCTCGCATGAGCAATCTCCTTGGCGCTGCAGGCAGTTCGAACACTATACCGCGCGGGCCAGCTCCACCGCCAGACCAACGTAGGAACGCGGCGTCATGGCCAGCAGGCGCTGCCTGGCGTCCTCAGGCAAGGCCAGGCCGGTGATGAATTCGCGCAGGCCTTCCTGGTTGATGCCCTTGCCGCGCGTCAAAGCCTTCAATTGTTCGTAGGGCTGCGGCAGGCCATAGCGGCGCATGACCGTCTGAACCGGCTCGGCCAGCACCTCCCAGCAAGCGTCGATATCGGCGTCGATGGCAGCGGTGTTGACCTCCAGCTTGTCCAGGCCACGCAGGCAGGAGTCCCAGGCCACCAGGCTGTAGCCGAAACCCACGCCCAGATTGCGCAGCACGGTCGAATCGGTCAGGTCGCGCTGCCAGCGCGACACCGGCAACTTTTCAGCCAGATGGCGCAGCACGGCATTGGCCAGGCCCAGGTTGCCCTCGGAGTTTTCGAAGTCGATGGGGTTGACCTTGTGGGGCATGGTGGACGAACCCACTTCGCCTTCCTTTAAGCGCTGCTTGAAATAACCCAGCGACACGTAACCCCAGATATCGCGGTCCAGGTCGAGAAGAATGACATTGGCGCGCGCGACCGCATCGAACAGCGCCGCCATCCAGTCGTGCGGTTCGATCTGGATGGTGTGGCGGTTTTGCGTCAAACCCAAACCGGCCAGGACCTTGCGGCTGAACTGGGGCCAGTCCACTTCGGGATAGGCCGACATGTGCGCGTTGTAGTTGCCGGTGGCGCCGTTCATCTTGGCCAGGGGCTCGACCGCCTCGATGGCGGCGATGGCGCGCGTCAGGCGCTCGGCCACGTTAGCCATTTCCTTGCCCAGCGTGGTTGGACTGGCGGGCTGACCATGGGTGCGCGACAGCATGGGCTGGGCCGAGTGGACCACGGCCATTTCGGCGAGCTTGGCAGCCAGCTTGCGCAGACGCGGCAGCAGCACCTGTTCGCGCGCGCGCACGAGCATCAGCGCATGCGAGGTGTTGTTGATGTCTTCCGAGGTGCAGGCAAAGTGGATGAATTCGGCGGCGCGCGAAAGTTCTTCGTCGCCCATCACTTTTTCCTTCATCCAGTATTCGACGGCCTTGACGTCATGGTTGGTGACGCGCTCGATCTCCTTGATGCGCTGCGCATCGTCTTCCGAGAAGGCCGCGACCAGCGCGTCCAGGCGTTCGCGCGCGCCCTCGCTGAAGGGGGCCAGCTCGGGCAGGCCTGCGTCCGACAGGGCGATCAGCCAGGCCACTTCGACTTCGACGCGGTGCGCCATGAAGCCTGCTTCGGACAGCAAGCCGCGCAGGGCACTGCCCCGGGCCGCATAACGGCCGTCCAGCGGCGACAGGGCATTGAGTTCGGTGAGCGCTTGGGCGATTTGCATGGCGGATTCGCTAAGAAAATAAGCGCGAAATTTTACCACCCCCACCCGCCCTGACTGTCGCAATGGCGCATCGCCCCGGACCCACCTGCGACCAAATTGATACAGGAATAGAGGCCCCCCTGCTATACTTCGCCCGCTTTCTGACTTCGTATTTTCGACTTCGCATTCTGTCACTCATGAAACTGATCGGCTCGCTTACCAGTCCTTACGTCCGCAAAGTTCGGATCGTCATGGCCGAAAAAAAGCTGGACTATCAGGTGGAAATCGAAAACGTCTGGTCGCCCGACACGAAAATCCAGAAGTACAACCCGCTGGGCAAGGTGCCATGCCTGGTGATGGAAGACGGCGGCGCCCTGTTCGACTCGCGCGTCATCGTCGAATATCTCGACACGCTCTCTCCCGTCGCGCGCCTGCTGCCGCAATCCGGCCGCGAGCGCGCCGCGGTCAAGTGCTGGGAGGCCATCGCCGACGGTCTGTTGGACGCCAGCATCATGATCGTCAGAGAACGCATGCGTCCCGCGGCCCAGCAGAGCGCCGAATGGATTGAACGGCATTACGGCAAAATCCATGCCAGCATCGATGCCATGAACAAGAGCCTGGGCGAAAATCCGTACTGCATGGGAATCAACTACACGCTGGCCGATATCGCTGTCGGCTGCGCGCTGGGCTATCTGGACCTGCGCTTCCCTGATCTGGACTGGCGGACTTCCCAGACCAACCTGGCCCGGCTGTTCGACAAGCTGGCGGTACGCCAGTCGTTCGTCGATACGGTGCCGGTGATCTGACGCCACGCAACAAAATCAAGCAATCATTCCGCCCCCCAGGCACACGTCGCCGTCATAAAGCACGGCCGATTGCCCTGGCGTAACGGCCCATTGCTGTTGATCGAACTGCAACATGAATTGCGCGCCTTGCGCGGCGGACAATGCGCAAGCGGCATCGGCTTGGCGATAACGCGTCTTGGCGCCATAAGCGCCCGCCTCGGGCGGACGGCCTGCCACCCAGCTGGCGTCTTGGGCCAGAAGCGCGTCGGACAACAGCCAGGGATGGTCGTGGCCCTGCACCACGTAAAGTATGTTCTTGTCCAGGTCCTTGCGGGCGACATACCAGGCCTGCGCGGTGCCGTCCTCGTTCTGCCTGCCTTTGACCCCGCCCACGCCCAGGCCCTTGCGCTGGCCCAGGGTATAGAACGACAGGCCGTGGTGCGTGCCGACCTTCTGGCCTTCGGGCGTGAGGATGGGGCCGGGCGCAGTGGGCAGGTAGCGCCCGAGGAATTCGCGAAACGGCCGCTCTCCGATAAAGCAGATGCCGGTCGAGTCTTTCTTTGCGGCGTTGTGAAGCCCGATCTCATGGGCGATGCGACGCACTTCGGTCTTGGGTATTTCTCCCAGGGGAAATAGGGTGCGCGCCAATTGCGCCTGGTTCAGGCGGTGCAGGAAATAGCTTTGGTCCTTGGTGCCGTCCAGCGCCTTGAGCAACTGGTATTCGGAACCCGACGCACCGTCGGCGCGACGCACGCGTGCGTAGTGACCGGTGGCGATATGCTCGGCACCGAGCGACATGGCGTGGTCCAGAAAGGCCTTGAACTTGATCTCGGCATTGCACAGCACGTCGGGGTTGGGCGTGCGCCCCGCCGAGTACTCGCGCAGGAAGTCGGCGAAGACGCGGTCCTTGTATTCGGTGGCGAAATTGACGTATTCGAACTCCACGCCCACACGATCAGCCACGCTGGCCGCGTCCAGCAAGTCCTGGCGGGTGGAACAGTATTCGGAGTCATCGTCGTCTTCCCAGTTCTTCATGAACAGGCCGACGACTTCGTAGCCCTGCTGCTTGAGCAGCCAGGCAGTGACCGAGGAATCGACGCCGCCCGACATGCCGACGACGACGCGGCCCTTGGGGGCCTTTTTTGCTGAAATAGCTGACATGATGGCCACATTTTAACGCTATGGTCCTGAATGCCCGCCAGCCGCGACCACGACGATTTTCCCGGACTTTGCATGGACGGCGAAAGCACAAGGCCGACGCCCCGATCGCGGCAGCCCAGGGTTAGTCCTAGCCCAGCGCCGCCTGGATTGTATAGACAGGTTGAGAATAATGTGGCGAAAATAGCCGCGACTGGCGCCATGAGGCGTTGGATCTCCTCCCCCTACAGGACACGTCATGATGATTCGATCATTCGGAAGACTAGCCGTCGCCGCCGCAGTGAGCGCCGGCATCGCCACACCGGCCATGGCCGCCGAAAACACCAGGCTGGCCCTGGGCATTTCGGGCTGGACCGGCTTTGCGCCGCTGATCCTGGCCGACAAGGCAGGCATCTTCAAGAAGCACGGCATCGAAGTCGACCTGAAGATGATCCCGCAGTCATCGCGCAACCTGGCGCTGGCCTCGGGTTCGATCGAATGCGCCGCGACCACCGTCGAAACGCATGTGGCCTGGAACACCAACGGCGTGCCCATCACGCAGATCTTCCAAATGGACAAGTCCTATGGCGCGGACGGCATCGTGGCGCGCAACGGCATCAAGAGCATTGCCGACCTGAAAGGCAAGAGCGTGGCCGTCAGCGCGCCCGGCACCTCGCCGTACTTCCTGGTGGCATGGGTGCTGAACAAGAACCACATGTCCATGAAAGATATCAATGTGGTCACACTCGAACCCGATGCCGCCGCACAGGCCTTCATCGCCGGCAGCAACGATGCGGCCTCGACCTACGAACCCTACCTCTCGTCTGTGCGCGACAAGCCCCAGGTCGGCCACATCCTGGCCACCACCCTCGACTACCCCATGATCATGGACACGGTCGGCTGCTCGCCCAAGTGGCTCAAGGCCAACCCCAAGACGGCCAAGGCGCTGACCGACTCTTACTTCGACGCGCTGGACATGATCACCAAGGATCCCGACCAGGCCTACACGATCATGGGCGCGGCATCCAAGCAGACGGCCCAGCAATTCAAGGAATCGGCCTCCCTGCTGCGCTGGGCCAACCGCGCGGACAACGAAAAGTTCTTCGCCAGCCAGATCGTGCCCTTCATGAAGGAAGCGTCCGTGATCCTCAAGGAAGCCGGCGTCATCCGCAAGTTGCCCGACAACTACGCGGCCCTCTACGACGCGAGCTACATCAAGTGAAGCGTCGCGCACTCGCACCGCTCGAGCCCGTCGGCTCGGGCGAGCGCTGGGTTCTGGGCGCCGCCTTCTTCGCTCTTTTCATCGCTGCCTGGGCCGCCATCACCTATGGCGGCCTGGTCCCGCCCCTGTTCCTGGCCGATCCGCTCACCATGCTGCGACAAGGCTGGAACCTGTTCGCCCAATATAACTTCCTCACCGATATCGGCATGACCGTCTGGCGCGTGCTGGGCGGGTTCGCGCTAGCGAGCGCGGTCGGCGTGCCGCTGGGCATCGTCATGGGCGCATACAAACGCATCGAAGCCTTCTTCGAACCCTTCGTCTCGTTCTGCCGCTACCTGCCCGCCTCGGCCTTCATTCCGCTGCTCATTCTCTGGGCCGGCATCGGCGAGGTGCAGAAGCTGCTGGTGATCTTCATCGGTTCGTTCTTCCAGATCGTGCTGATGGTGGCCGTGACGGTCGGCGGCGCGCGGCGCGACCTGGTTGAGGCCGCCTACACGCTGGGGGCCAGCTATCGCGGTGTGGTGCGCCGCGTGCTGCTGCCCGGCGCCGCCCCCGGCATCGCCGAGATCCTGCGGCTGGTGCTGGGCTGGGCCTGGACATACGTCATCGTTGCCGAACTGATCGGCGCTTCCACCGGCATCGGCCACATGATCGTGCAGAGCCAGATCCTGGTGAACACCGGGCAGATTATCTTCGGCATTATCACCATCGGCATCATCGGATTGATTTCCGACTTCGTCTTCAAGGCGGTCAACCGTCGCATCTTCGCCTGGAGCAATCTCTGATGAACCTGCTGTCCGTGCAGAACGTCACCCGCGTATTCGAAAGCAAGCGAGGCCAGGCCACGCAGGCCCTGCAACCCATCGATCTGATTGTGACGGAAAACGATTTCGTCACGATCCTGGGGCCTTCGGGCTGCGGCAAGTCCACGCTGCTGCGCATCGTCGCCGGCCTGGATTTTCCCAGTACCGGCAGGGTGCTGCTCGATAGCAAACCCGTTGAAGGCCCCGGTGCCGACCGCGGCATGGTGTTCCAAAGCTATACCCTGTTTCCCTGGCTGACCATCGAGGAAAACATCCGCTTCGGCCTGCGCGAGCGCGGCCTGGGTCCGGCCGAGCAGAAAGAGCGCAGCGACGACTTCATCGCCAAGGTGGGCCTGCGCGGCTTCGAACAGCACTATCCCAAGCAGCTCTCGGGCGGCATGCAGCAGCGCACCGCCATCGCCCGCGCGCTGGCCAACGATCCGCGCATCCTGCTGCTGGACGAGCCTTTCGGCGCGCTCGACAACCAAACCCGCGTGCTCATGCAGGAGCTGCTGCTGGGCATATGGGAGTCGGCGCAAAAAACCGTGATCTTCGTCACCCACGACATCGATGAGGCCATCTTCATGGCCAGCCGCGTGGTGGTGTTCAGTGCCCGCCCCGGCCGCATCAAAGCCGACATTCCGGTCGACTTTCCGCACCCGCGCAGCTATACCCTCAAGACCTCGCCCGATTTCATGGACATCAAAGCCAGGCTGACTGAGGAAATCCGCATAGAGGCGATGGCGGCGGCGCATTGAGCCGCGCCATGCATCCCACCATGAACAATGCCCAGGCACGCCCCGGCTCCGTGGCCCTGTACCAGCAAATCAAGGACTTCATCTCGCGCAACATCACCAACGGCGCCTGGCCGCCCGGCCATCGTCTGCCGTCCGAACACGAGCTGGTGGCGCAGTTCGGCATCTCGCGCATGACGGTCAACCGTGCCCTGCGCGAGCTCACCGCGCAGGGCCAGGTCGAGCGCATCGCCGGCGTGGGCAGTTTCGTCGCGCGCGAAAAACCGCAGTCCACGCTGCTGCATATCGCCAACCTGGCCGAGGAAATCCGCCGCCGCGGCCACGACTACCACTGCGACGTGCTGGTGAGCGAACGCGTCTCGGCGCCGCTGGAAGTGGCCACCGCGCTGAATTTGAACGTGGGCATGTCGGTCTTTCATACCCTGTGCGTGCATCGCGAGGACGGCGTGCCCGTGCAGCTCGAAGACCGCTATGTCAACCCGCAGGCCGCGCCGCAATTCGGCCTGCAGGACTTCACACTGGTTCAGCCTTCCGAATACTTGCTGCGCAACATTCCCTGCGACCAGATCGAACACGTCATCGACGCCGTACTACCCAGTGCCGAACAAGCCCGCCAACTTGAAATGCAAGCCAGCCAGCCCTGCCTGCTGCTGACCCGCCGCACCTGGACCCATGGCCTGCCGGTCACGCTGGTGCGCTGCCTGCATCCCAGCACCCGCTATCAGCTCGGCAGCCGCTTCACGCCGGGCGGCCTCCTGGCGAGCAGTTGAATCTTCCCCCGTCGTAGACAAGGCCCGGCGCAGCGCAGCGCGGTTCCGGCATGACCCAGGGAAATCCCTAGATCAACAAAACCTGGGGGAGTGCGTTATTGTTTAGCTTGTATATACAAGACAAGACAACCAAGGTCCATCTCACCATGATGAACGCAAGCGACTCCTCTTCGTCCACCGCCGGACTCGTGCTAGAACCCGGTCGCGTCGGCCTGTCCGACCTGCGCCGCATCCACGCGGGCGGTTCCGCCCTCGCGCTGCATCCGGACTCGCAAGCCGTGCTGCGGGCCTCGCAAGCGGCCGTGCGGCACATCGTCGATACCGGCGCGACCGTTTATGGCATCAACACCGGCTTCGGCAAGCTGGCCAGCACACGCATTGCGCCCGAACGGCTGGCCGAACTGCAGCGCAATCTGGTGATCTCGCATAGTGTGGGTACAGGCGATCCGCTGCCGCCGTCGGTGGTGCGCCTGGTGCTGGCCACCAAGGCCGTAAGCCTGGCGCGCGGCCATTCCGGGGTGCGCCCGGAACTGGTGGACGCCCTACTGGGCCTGCACAACGCCGGCATCCTGCCGCGCATCCCCTCCAAGGGTTCGGTAGGCGCCTCGGGCGACCTGGCCCCGCTGGCCCACCTGGCCTGCGTGCTGATCGGCGAAGGCAGCGCCGACACCCCCGAGGGTCAGACCATCTCCGGCCGTGAAGCCATGAAGCGCATCGGCCTGGCCCCCTTCGTACTCGGTCCCAAGGAAGGCCTGGCCTTACTCAACGGCACCCAGGTCTCGACCGCGCTGGGCCTGGCGGGCCTGTTCGGCGCCGAACGCCTGGTGGCCGCAGGCCTGGTGTCCGGCGCCCTGTCGCTCGAAGCCATCCAGGGCTCGGTCAAGCCCTTCGACGCGCGCATCCATGCCGCGCGCGGCCAAGCCGGACAGATCGCGGTGGCCGGGGCCATGCGCGCCCTGCTCGAGGGCAGCCAGATCGTGACCTCGCACGCCAACTGCGGCCGCGTGCAGGACCCCTACTCCGTGCGCTGTATCCCGCAAGTCATGGGCGCCTGCCTGGACAACCTCACGCACGCCGCGCGCGTGCTCGCCACCGAAGCCAACGCCGCCTCCGACAATCCGCTCGTGTTCGACAACGGCGATGTCATCTCCGGCGGCAACTTCCACGCCGAACCCGTCGCCTTCGCCAGCGACATCATTGCCCTGGCCGTCGCCGAGATCGGCGCAATCGCCGAGCGCCGCTTGGCCCTGCTTCTGGACAGCGGCCTGTCTGGCCTACCGCCCTTTCTGGTCGAGGATGGCGGCGTCAACTCCGGCTTCATGATCGCCCAGGTCACCGCCGCAGCCCTGGCCTCGGAAAACAAGTCCCACGCGCACCCCGCCAGTGTCGACAGCCTGCCCACCTCGGCCAACCAGGAAGACCACGTATCCATGGCCACCTATGCCGGCCGCCGCCTGGCCGAGATGGTGGGCAACACGGCGGTCGTCCTGGGCATCGAGGCCATGGCCGGCGCGCAGGGCATGGAACTCAGGCGCGGCCCCAAGAGCTCGCCCCTGATCGAAGCCGAATTTGCCCGCATCAGGACGAAAGTCGCCTTCCTCGACAAGGACCGCTACCTGGCCGACGATATCGAGGCGATGAAGCAATGGGCGCTCAATTCCGAATGGCCCGCGGCGCTGCAAAACATCCTGCCGTCGCATCAATAAAAGACAGCCATCGTCATTTGAGCGCGCACTGTCAATGAGTAAGCACGCAAGCGCAGCACAGCCAGCTCCACCTGCAAGGACACCAGAAACCATGAACGCCGACACCCGCACTTCCCAGGCCGCCGCCACCGCCGCCGCCCGCCACGACTCCAGCCGCGTCATCCATGCCCCCACCGGTAACCAGCTGCACTGCAAGAACTGGCTCATCGAAGCGGCCTATCGCATGATTCAGAACAATCTGGACCCCGCCGTAGCCGAGCGTCCGCAGGATCTGGTCGTTTACGGCGGCATCGGCCGCGCCGCGCGGGACTGGGCCAGTTACGACCAGATCCTGGCCAGTCTGCGCAAGCTCGAAGCCGACGAATCCCTCCTGGTCCAGTCCGGCAAGCCCGTCGGCGTCTTCAAAACCCATGAAAACGCCCCGCGCGTGCTCATTGCCAACTCCAATCTGGTGCCGCGCTGGGCCAACTGGGAACACTTCAACGAGCTCGATCGCAAGGGCCTCTTCATGTATGGCCAGATGACGGCTGGCAGCTGGATCTATATCGGCAGCCAAGGCATCGTTCAGGGCACCTTCGAGACTTTCGTCGAAGCCGGCCGCCAGCACTACGGCAACGATCTATCGGGAAAATGGATTCTGACTGCCGGCCTGGGAGGCATGGGGGGCGCGCAGCCGCTGGCCGCCACGCTGGCTGGCGCCGTCTCGCTCAACATCGAATGCCAGCAGCGCAGCATCGACTTTCGCCTGCGCACCCGCTATGTGGACAAGCAGGCCAAGGACATCGACCAGGCCATCGCGCTCATCGCGCAGCACACCGCCGCGAAACAGGCCGTTTCCATCGCGCTGCTGGGCAACGCGGCCGAGATCCTGCCCGAACTGGTCAGGCGCGCCCGCGCCGGCGGCATCAAACCGGACCTGGTCACCGACCAGACCTCGGCGCACGACCTCATCAACGGCTACCTACCCGCGGGCTGGACCGTGCAGCAATGGCGCGATGCCGCCGCCGACCCGGCGCGCCACGCAGAGCTCAAGGCCGCGGCTGCCCGCTCCTGCGTCGCGCATGTCCAGGCCATGCTCGACTTCCAGGCCATGGGCATCCCAACGGTGGACTACGGCAACAACATCCGCCAAGTGGCCTACGACGAGGGCGTGGCCAATGCCTTTGACTTCCCCGGTTTCGTGCCGGCCTACATCCGCCCGCTGTTCTGCGAAGGCAAGGGGCCCTTCCGCTGGGTGGCGCTGTCGGGCGACCCGCAGGACATTTACAAGACGGACGCCAAGATCAAGGAGCTCTTTCCCGATAACAAGCACACTCACCGCTGGCTGGACATGGCGCGCGAGCGCATCAGCTTCCAAGGGCTGCCCGCGCGCATCTGCTGGCTGGGACTGGGCGAGCGCCACAAGGCCGGCCTGGCGTTCAACGAAATGGTGCGCAAGGGCGAACTGAAGGCGCCCATCGTGATCGGCCGCGATCACCTGGACACCGGTTCGGTGGCCAGCCCCAACCGCGAAACAGAGGCGATGCGCGACGGCACCGACGCGGTGTCCGACTGGCCCCTGCTCAACGCGCTGCTCAACACCGCGGGCGGGGCCACCTGGGTCAGCCTGCACCACGGCGGCGGCGTGGGCATGGGCTATTCGCAGCACGCCGGCATGGTAATCGTATGCGACGGCACGCAGGAAGCCGACGCGCGTCTGGCCCGCGTGCTGTGGAACGACCCGGCCACCGGCGTCATGCGTCACGCCGACGCCGGCTACGACCAGGCCGTGCAGACGGCCAAAAGGCACAGGCTGAACCTGCCTATGGTGAAATAGAACGCGTCGGCCCAGACACCCGGGCCAGTATCGGCCCGAGCGCGCCCGAGGTACCGACATTCACAACAAGGGGATTCCATGCAAAACCGTCGCACCTTCCTGGCCCGCGCCCTGCTGGCCTGCAGCCTGACCCTGGCGAGCGCCGCGCCGGCCCTGGCCGCCGATCATGTCATCCGCATCGCCACCGACGCCACGTTCCCACCCATGGAGTTCGTCGAAAACGGCAAGATGACCGGCTTTGACATCGACCTCACCAACGCCCTGGCCAAGCAGATGGGCAAGACCGTGCAGTGGACCCAGATCGACTTCAAGGGCCTGATCCCGGGTGTGCTCTCGGGCCGCTTCGACATGGCGGTATCGGCCATCTACATCACGCCCGAACGCGCCAAAGTAGTGGATTTCGGCGACTCGTACTACGCCGGCGGGCTGGTGGTCATGGTCAAGAAGAACAACGACGCCATCAAGTCGATCGCCGACCTGGACGGCAAGAACGTCACCGTTCAGGTTGGAACCAAGTCGGTTGAATACCTCAAGACCCACTACCCCAGGATACACACCGTCGAGGTAGAGCAGAACGAGCAGATGTTCAACCTGGTCGAGATCGGCCGCGCCGACGCCGCGGTCACGGGCATGCCCGCAGCCTATCAATTCGCGCGCACCAAAGGCACGCTCAAAGTGCTGCCCAAGCCACTCACCACCGAAGCCTACGGCATGGCGGTTAGCAAAGGCGAACCCCAGCTCACGGCCGCGCTGAACAAGGCGCTCGCGCAACTCAAGGCCGACGGCACCTACGACAAGATCGTGCACAAGTGGCTCTCCAACGACAAATAAGGACGCGCCGATGCGCCTGGACTTCTCGCCGGTCCTCGCCGGCTGGCATGACCTGCTTCACGGCACGCTGATCACCGTGGCGGTCACGCTCGGCGCGCTGGCGCTGAGCTGCGTGCTGGGCTTGCTGATCGGCATTGGGCGGCTGTCTTCCGGCCACCGCATCGTCTACGGTTTCTGCACGGCCTACCTGGCCGTAATCCGCGGCACGCCCCTCCTGGTCCAGCTCTTTATCTGGTTCTTCGGCCTGCCTTACTTCGGCATACTGCTGCCGGCCTTTTTCTGCGGCGTGATCGGCATGGGCATGTACTCTGCGGCCTATGTCTCGGAGATCGTGCGCGGCGCCATCCAATCGGTCTCGGGCGGACAGCTGCAAGCCGCCCTATCCATCGGCATGACGCCGCGCAAGGCCATGCGTCACGTCATCCTGCCCCAGGCTTTCGTGCGTATGATCCCGCCGCTGGGCAATGAATTCATCGCACTCATTAAAAATTCGGCCCTGGTATCGCTCTTGACCATCCAGGATCTCATGCACGAAGGCCAGAAGATCATCAGCGTTTCCTATCGCTCGCTGGAGGTTTACCTGGTCATCGGCCTCGTGTATTTCGTGTTGACCGGCATCACGGCCTTGGCCTTGTACGGACTCGAAAGGCGCCTGCGCGCCGGAGGACTGGTGCGATGAGCCTGCAGCGATTCGACCGCGCCACCCTACCCGCGTCGCCCTGGAAGAACGGCGGCGGCGTCACCCGCGAGATCGCCTGCTGGCCACCGGGCGCAGGCATGGACGATTTCCAATGGCGGCTGAGTATTGCTGCCATCGCCGCCAGCGGCCCGTTCTCGGCGTTTGCGGGCGTGGACCGCATCATTACCCTGCTGGACGGACCGGGCGTGCGGCTGGCGTCAAGCGATGGCGCGATCGATCATGTGTTGAACCGGCCGCTCGAGCCTTTTCCTTTTCCCGGTGAAGCCATGATCCACGGCACCATGCTGGGCGCAGTGTCCAGCGACTTGAACGTCATGACGCGCAGGGCTTTGCTCGGTGCGGAAATAAAGGTGCTGCGCGCATCCGCATCGAGCGCGGCGTCCGCGCACGGTATGCTGCTGGCCGCGCAGGGCCGCTGGCATGCCCATGCCTCAACCAACACGACGCAGTACGGGCTCGAGCCTGGCCAGGGCGGCTGGTGGGCCGAGGAGAGCCTGGCCTGGCGGCTCGAGCCTCTCTGCGCCGATGCCGCCCTGATCTGCGTGCGCATGCACGCAACGGCCCAACCATGAGCCCGGCCAGGATGGATTTTTCCGCGCTGCCCGGCGCCGACGGCCTCTGGCACAACCTGCGTCTGATGCAGACCGACGGCTCGGTCCTGCCTGGCATGTGTCTGGTGGTGCGCGAGGGCAAGCTGGCCTGGATAGGTCTGGAGGCGATTCTGCCCATCGAACACGCCGAACTTCCCCGTCATGACGGCCAAGGCAGCCTGGCGACTGCGGGCCTGGTCGATTGCCACACTCACCTGGTGTACGGCGGCCAGCGTGCCAATGAATTCGCCATGCGCCTGGAAGGGGCCGATTACGAGACCATCGCCCGCAGCGGCGGAGGCATCGTCTCGACCGTGCGCGCCACGCGCGCAGCCAGCGAGGACGAACTCTACGCCAGCGCCGCGCCGCGCCTGCAAGCCCTGCTGGACGAGGGTGTCTGCGCCGTCGAAATCAAGTCCGGCTATGGCTTGGCGCTCGAACACGAGCGCAAGCAGTTGCGCGTGGTTCGCCGCCTCGGACTGGACTATGGCGTGACGGTGCGCGCCACCTTCCTCGGGGCCCACGCCCTGCCACCCGAGTACACAGACAGAAGCGGCGGCTACATCGACCTGGTCTGCGAGGAGATGCTGCCCGCCCTGGCCGCCGAAGGTCTGGTCGATGCGGTGGATGTGTTCTGCGAGCGTATCGCCTTTTCGCTGGCCGAAACCGAGCAAGTCTTTCGCACAGCCCAGTCCCTGGGCCTGCCCGTCAAACTGCATGCCGAACAGCTGTCCGACATGGATGGCGCGGCCCTGGCCGCGCGTTATCGAGCCCTGTCTTGCGACCATATCGAGCATCTGTCGCAGCAAGGCATAGACGCCATGAAAGCGGCCGGGACCGTGGCAGTGCTGCTGCCCGGCGCCTACTATGCGCTGCGCGATACACACCTGCCGCCCATTGCCGCACTGCGCGCGGCCGGCGTGCCCATGGCGGTGTCCACCGACCACAATCCTGGCACCTCGCCCGCGCTCAGCCTGCTGCTCATGGCCAATATGGCCTGTACGCTGTTTCGCCTGACAGTGCCGGAGGTCCTGGCGGGCATCACCCTGCATGCGGCGCGCGCCCTGGGCATCGCCGATACGCATGGCGCGCTGCACCTGGGCCGTCCCGCCAATTTCGTGCTGTGGTCGCTGCAAGAGCCCTCCGAGTTGGCCTATTGGTTCGGCCAGCGCCCGGTCCACGCCATCGTCCGCCAAGGACGCATAGCGACATCATGACGCAAATACACCAATTGCATGCGGCGCATGCGCTGTTGCCCGAAGGCTGGGCCGAGGACGTCCTGCTCGTCTGGAACGGAGCGGGCCAATTCACGTCCGTGCAAGCCGGTGTTCCCTGCCCGGCCAGCGCGGCGCACGCAAACGGACCGGTGCTGCCCGGCATGCCCAATCTGCATTCGCATGCCTTCCAGCGCGCCTTCGGCGGCCTGACCGAATACCGCGGTCAGGCGCAGGACAGCTTCTGGAGCTGGCGCACGCAGATGTACCGTTTCGCCGCGCAGATCACGCCCGAACTACTTGAGACCATCGCGACCTGGCTTTACGTGGAAATGCTACAAGCAGGCTATACCTCGGTCTGCGAATTCCACTACGTACATCACGATCGCGACGGCCAGCCCTATGCCGACCGCACCGAGCTCTCCCATGCACTGCTGCGCGCCGCCGAGTCTGCGGGCATCGGCCTGACCCTGCTGCCGGTGCTCTACCAGAGCGGCGGCTTCGGCGGCCAGCCACCGGGCGAGGGCCAGCGCCGCTTCCTCAATGAAACGCAGGCCATGCTCGACATGCTGGCCGCCCTGCGCCCGCTGTGCGCGGCGCAAGACGCGCGGCTGGGCCTGGCGCCCCATTCGCTGCGCGCCGTGCCGCCCCAGGCATTGGCCGAGGCCGTAGCCGGACTGCACGCGCAGGACGCAACCGCACCAGTGCATATCCACATCGCCGAGCAGACTGCAGAGGTCGACGCCTGCCTGGCCTGGAGCGACAGGCGTCCGGTGCGCTGGCTGCTGGAGCACATGCCGGTCGACGCGCGCTGGTGCCTGGTGCACGCCACGCACATGACACCGGACGAATACCGCGATGCCGCACATAGCCGGGCGGTGGCCGGACTGTGCCCCACCACCGAAGCCAATCTGGGCGACGGCATCTTCGACCTGCCCGCCTGGCAGGCCGCGGGCGGCGCCTGGGGCCTGGGCTCGGACAGCCATGCCACTGTGAACGCCGCAGAGGAATTGCTGATGCTGGAATACAGCCAACGGCTGGCCCTGCGCCAGCGCAATGTCGCCGCCAGCGCCAGGCATCCCGATGTCGCCACGCACATGATGCTTGCCGCCGTGCGCGGCGGCGCGCAGGCGTCGGGGCGTAAGATTGCAGGCCTGAACGCCGGAGAGCGCGCCGACTTTATTGTGCTCGACGCCGAGCATACGGCCCTGCGCGGCCTGCCCGCCTGCGCCATGCTGTCGGGCCATGTGTTCGCCAGCCATCGCACCTCCGCGGTCGACCGCGTGTTCTGCGGCGGCGTCGAACGCATCACGCGCGGCCGTCACGCTCTGCATGAACAGGCCGCTGCCGCATTCGCTCAGGCGCGCGCCCGGGTCATGCGCTCATAAGGCATCCGTGGGCCCCAGCGCGCCCGCTCAATTTTTTCATACAACTGCGTTCATCATGTCCATCACAGACCGCCCCGCCTTTCATTTTCATCAGGGCACCGAGCCGCTGCTGCTGTCCATGCCGCACTCCGGCACTTACATACCGCCGGGCATCGCTGCGCACCTGTCAGAGAACGCGCGACACGTACCCGACACGGACTGGCATCTGGAGCGGCTCTACGAGTTCGCCCGCCAGCTGGGCGCTTCGATCCTGGTGGCCACGCACTCGCGCTACGTCATCGATCTGAATCGTCCACCGGATGGCGCCAGTCTCTATCCCGGTCAGGCCACCACGGGCCTGTGCCCGACTAGCACCTTCGACGCCACGGCGGTCTACCGCAGCAAAGCGGACGAACCCGGCGACGCCGAGATCGCCGAGCGCCGCGAAACCGTGTGGTGCCCCTATCACGCCAAGCTCGAGCAAGAACTCAAACGCATACGCGCCGAGCATGGCGTTGCAGGCCTGTGGGATGCTCACTCCATCCGTTCTGTACTACCGCAATTCTTCGAAGGCAAATTGCCCGACCTGAACTTCGGCACCAACAGAGGCGCCACCTGCGACGCCGCCCTGACGCAGGCCCTCACCGCCGTCGCTGGCGAGGCTTCTGGCTATACGTGGGTACTGAACGGCCGCTATACCGGGGGCTACATCACCCGCCATTACGGCCGGCCGCTGGACGGCGTACACGCCGTCCAGCTCGAAATGTGCCAAAGCACCTACATGCAGGAAACGCCGCCCTTCGACTACCTGCCACACATGGCCGCCGGGATTCAGCCCCATCTGCAGCGCATGCTCCAGGCCATGCTGCACTTTCTGCGGAGCAAGGCGATATGAGCCACGCATTCATCGACGAATTGGGCGTCATCCTGGGCGACAAGGGCCTGCGCACCGGCCAGGACATCCCCCTGGCGCACTATACCGACTGGAGCGGCCACACGCCCACGCAGCCGCTGGCCCTGCTGCTGCCCGCCAGCACCGAAGAAGTCTCGCAAGTCCTGCGCGTCTGCAACGCGCATCGCGTTCCCGTCACGCCTCAGGGGGGCCTGACCGGCATGGCCGGCGGCGCCATCCCGGCGGCCGATACGGTCGCTTTGTCGCTTGCGCGCATGAGCGCCATCGAGTCCGTCGACGCATCCAGCGCCACGCTGCAGGTCCAGGCCGGCGCGACCTTGCAGTCCATACAGCAAGCCGCACGCGAAGTTGGCATGCTGTTCGGCGTGGACCTGGGCGCGCGCGGTTCCTGCCAGATCGGCGGCAACATCAGCACCAACGCCGGCGGCATGGAAGTCCTGCAGTACGGCATGATGCGCGAGCAGGTGCTGGGCCTGGAGGTCGTGCTGGCCGACGGCACCGTGCTGCCCATGCTGCGCCCCATGCTCAAGAACAATACCGGCTACGATCTCAAGCAGTGGTTCATCGGTTCGGAGGGCACGCTGGGCATCGTCACTCGCGCCCTGCTGCGACTGCGCCCCGCGCCGCGCAGCCGCGCCACCGCGCTGCTGGGCCTGCCCCGCTACGAAGCCGCGCTGGCTGTGCTGGGCCGGCTGCAGCAGTATTTTCCCGGGGCGTTGACCTCGTTCGAACTGATGTGGGACGATTTCTACGAAACCTCCCTGCAGTGGATGCAGGCCCGCTCGGCCATGGCCGACAAGCACCCGTTCTATGCGCTGATCGCCGTCATCGGCAACGACGCCGCCGCGCTGGCCGAACAGCTGCAGGACGCCTTGGGACTGGCCATGGATGCCGGCGACCTGTCCAATGCCGTCGTGGCGCAATCCGAAGCCCAGTCGGCGGCACTATGGCGCGTACGAGAGGCCCCGGCCGAATTCCCCACCCGCATGGATCCGATCAACTTCGACGTCAGCCTGCCCCTACCCAAGATAGGCGAGGTGGCCCAGGCCTGCGCGGACGAGATGCGCAGGCGCTGGCCAGGCCTGCCACAGCCGGTAATGCTGCGCTTCGGCCACATCGGCGACGGCAATCTGCATATCAGCGTCGATGCCCGCCACATCCCGGCTGCCAGCCGCGCGCAAGCCGAGCATATGGTCGACGAGCTGGTCTATACACGGGTGTCGGAAGCGGGCGGCAGCATCTCGGCCGAACACGGCATCGGCAGCATCAAACAGCCCTACCTGCCCGCCAGCCGCACTCCTGCCGAACTGACTGCCATGCGGGCGCTCAAGCAGGCGCTCGACCCGCACGGCCTGCTCAACCCCGGCAAAATCCTTGCGCAGCGGTAAGCACACCGCCAGATCGGCAATCAAGTCCCTCGCAGCCGCTCGTCCACGACCTCGATCCAGTGCCTGACCGGAACCTGCGTCCCGCTCTGCAGGTGTCCGATACACCCCATATTGGAAGAGACGATCACGTCGGGCCGGGCCTGCTCTAGGTGCGACAGCTTGCGGTCCCGCAAGGACAGCGACAGGTCTGGCTCGAGCACTGAATAAGCTCCCGCCGAGCCGCAGCACAAATGCGTTTCGGCAAAGGGCTGCAGCGCAAATCCCAGATCGGCCAGCAACGTCTCGCTCAGGGGCCGCAGCCCCTGCCAATGCTGCAAGGTGCACGGCGGATGAAACGCGGTGCGCGCATCGGTCGATGGCATGCGCGCCTTCAGTTCGGTCGCATGAGGCGCCACAACCTCAGCCACATCCTTGACCAAGGCCACGACGCGCGCCGCGCGTTCGGCATAGTCCGGATCTCCACGCAGATGGTGCGCATACTCCTTGACCATCGCACCACAGCCTGAAGCGTTCATCACGATAGCCTCGATCTGGCCGCGCTCGACCAGCGGCCACCACGCATCCACATTGGCGCGCATCTGCGCCAGCGCCTCGTCCTGCGCATCCAGATGAAAATTGATCGCGCCGCAACAACCGCCGCTCGATGCCACGCGCGCACCGATTCCGATCGCATCGAGCACGCGGATGGTGGCCGCGTCTATCGTGGGCATCATGGCCGGCTGCACGCAGCCGGCCAGCATCAGCACCTGGCGTTCATGGCGCGACGCGTCGGGCAGCACGCCGACCTCGCGCCGAGCCGGCACCTTGCGCCGTACTCCCGGCGGCAACAGGCTGCGCAGCGATTGCCCCAACCGCAAGGCCGGCGCGAACCAGGAAGAGTTCAGGCCCTTGCGCAGCATGAACCGCTGCAGGCGCTGCACCAGAGGCCGCGACACGCGCTCAGCCACCACCTTGCGGCCTATATCGACTAGATGGCCATATTGCACGCCCGACGGACAGGTCGCCTCGCAGTTGCGGCAGGTCAGGCAGCGGTCCAGGTGCTGCAGCGTTGCCACCGTCGGTTCGGCCCCCTCGAACACCTGCTTGATCAGATAGATGCGCCCGCGCGGGCTGTCCAGCTCGTCGCCCAGGACCTGATAGGTTGGACAGGTGGCCGAGCAAAAGCCGCAGTGCACGCAGCGGCGCAGGATGGCGTCCGCCTCCTTGCCCGGTTCGGTGTCTTGCGCCCAGGAAGCCAGATGGGTCTGCATTTAAAGCTCCGGATAGAGCCGGCCCGGATTGAACAGGCCTGATGGATCGAGTTCCTGCTTGAGCCGCCGCGTGATCGTGGCCACGCCCGGCGGCAAGGGATGGAAGACCCCGCCCTCGGGTTCGCCCCCCTCAGCGGCACGAAACAGCGTCGCATGGCCGCCTGCGCGCTCGGCCGCCGCGCGCAATGCATTGGCGTCGGCCGAACCGCTGAACCAGCGCTGCGCGCCGCCCCACTCAAGCAGCATCGGCCCGCAGTCCAGGGAGGGCACCGTCGGCGGCAGCGCCACGCGCCACAAAGGCCGTTCGCGATCGAAAAAGTCATGGGTCTGTTCGCGCAGGCTGCGCCACCAGGCGCGGGCATCGCCCAGATCGTCGCCACCGATACGCGCCACGGCAGCCCGCACAGCGGGCGGCGCGCCGGACAGGCGCACGGCCAGCCTCCCCCCGCCGGAGGCGACCTCGTCCGGCATCCAGGCCGATGCCGAGATCGGCAACGGCTGGCTGCGCCAATCCGTGAAAAGCTTCAAGGCCTCGTCCTGGGTCGCTTCGAGCACACGCGTGGATTCTTCGAGCGGACGCGGCAACACTTTGAGCGAGACTTCCAGCAGCGCACCGAAGATACCCAGGGAGCCGGCCATCAGACGCGACACATCGTAGCCGGCCACATTCTTCATGACCTCGCCACCAAAGGAGGTCAGATTGCCCTGCGCATCCAGCACGCGCACCCCCAACACGAAGTCGCGCACACTGCCCGCGGCCATGCGGCGCGGACCCGCCAGGCCCGCCGCCACGCAACCGCCCACCGTCGCGGCGGCGCCGAAATGCGGCGGTTCGAAAGCCAGCATCTGCCCGCTGCGCTCCAGCTCGGACTCGAGCTCGGCCAGCGGCGTGCCGGCGCGGGCCGTCACCACCAGCTCGGACGGGTGATAGTTGACGATGCCGCGATAGACGGTCATGTCGAGCTGATAGTGCTCGTCCTGAGGCAGCAGGGCCCGGTGATTGCCGTAGAACGATTTAGTTCCACCGCCGGTAATGAACAGGGATTTCTTGGCGGCACGCGCCGTCAAAACCTGCTCGGCCAGCTCGGACAGTACGAATTCCATGCCGCCCCCTAGAAGCGGCTCAAGTCGGGAAACATCATTTCGCCGCCATGCACGTGCATCTTGCCGTATTCGGCGCAACGCGCCAGCGTCGGTATGACTTTCTCGGGATTGAGCAGCATGGGCGGATCGAAAGCCTTCTTGATTGCGGTGAAGGTATCGAGCTCGTCCCGCGTGAATTGCACGCACATCTGATTTATCTTCTCCATGCCCACACCGTGCTCTCCAGTCACGGTTCCTCCCACCTGCACGCACAACTCGAGAATGGCGGCGCCGAACTTGTCGGCACGTTCGACCTCCTCGGGCTTGTTCGAGTCGAACATGATCAAGGGATGCAGATTGCCATCCCCCGCATGAAACACGTTGGCGCAGCGCAGGCCGTAGTCGTCTTCCATCTGCTCGATGGCAGTCAGCACCCGTGCCAGATGACGGCGCGGAATGGTCCCATCCATGCAGTAGTAATCGGGCGACACCCTGCCAGCGGCGGGAAAGGCGTTCTTGCGGCCGGCCCAGAACCGCAGGCGCTCGGCCTCGCTGCCCGAAATCTGACAGCGCGTGGAGCCCGCTTCACGAAACAGCGCCTCGATTCGCTCGATCTCGTGGGCGACCTCCTCGGGCGTGCCGTCGGACTCGCACAGCAAGATGGCCTGCGCATCCAGGTCGTAGCCGGCCTTCACGAAAGGCTCAACCATGTGTACCGAGGGACGATCCATCATCTCCAGGCCAGCAGGAATGATACCTGCGGCAATCACCTGGGTGACCGCGCGGCCGGCCGCCTCCACGCTGGGAAAGCTCGCCATCACCACCTGCGCGCAGGCCGGCTTGGGTATCAGCTTGACCGTCACTTCGGTGACGATGCCCAGCATGCCTTCCGAACCGATGAATACCGACAGCAGGTCCACACCCGGCGCGTCAGGCGCCTCGGAACCCAGCTCCACCACGTCGCCCTCGATGGTCACCATGCGCACCCGCAGCACGTTATGCACGGTCAGTCCGTATTTGAGACAGTGCACGCCGCCGGAGTTCTCGGCCACGTTGCCGCCGATCGAGCAGGCGATCTGGCTGGAAGGATCGGGCGCATAGTACAGGCCATATGGCGCAGCCGCCTCGGATATGGCCAGATTGCGCACGCCGGACTCGACCACGGCCACGCAGGCTTGGCGGTCGATACGCTTGATGCGGTTGAGCTTGGACAGTCCAATCAACACGCCGCGCTCGTGCGGCAAGGCGCCGCCCGACAGGCCCGTGCCCGCGCCGCGCGGCACCAGCGGCACGTTCATGCGCTTGCACAGTTTGAGCACCGCGCAGACTTGCGCCTCATTCTCGGGCAGCACCACCGCCGCGGGCAGACAGCGGTATAGCGGTAGACCGTCGCATTCATAGGGCCGGGTTTCTTCTGCTCGAAACAGCACACAATGCGCAGGCAAAATACGACGCAGCGCCTCGATCAGAGGCACTGCCGAATGGGAATCCGACCCGGGAGCCAGGCCGCTATCGACGACGGTATTCATGGGCAAACACAATAAGCGGGACGCACCCTGACGCCCACCGGGACAAACCCGCAAGAAGCGACAGGCAAGGCCGGGAGGCGACCATCACCAAGCGATGATCTTGCCCGGATTAAGGATATTGTTGGGATCGAAGGCATGCTTGAGGCTACGCATCAGCGCCAGCGCGGCCTCGCCATGCTCCTCCAGCATGAACTGCATCTTGTGCAGGCCTACGCCATGCTCGCCCGTGCAGGTCCCGTCAGCCGCGATAGCTCGGCGCACCAGGCTGTGGTTGATGACCTCGGACTCCCGCCATTCCTGCTCGCTGTCGGGGTCGAGCATCATCAGCACATGGAAATTGCCATCGCCCACATGCCCCAGGATGATGGAGGGGAAGCTGGCGCGCGCCAGGTCGTCGGCCGTCTCGCGCACGCAGTCGGCCAGGCGCGAAATGGGTACGCACACGTCGGTGGTGCTGGCGCGGCAGCCCGGGCGCAGCTGCACGCCCGCGAAGTAGGCGTTGTGACGCGCCGTCCACAGCCGGCTGCGATCTTCCGGGCGTTCGGCCCATTCGAAATCCTGCCCGCCATTCTCCGCCGTGATCTCCTGCACCGTCTGAGCCTGCTCCTGCACCCCAGCGGGACTACCGTGAAACTCGAACACCAACATGGGCGTCTCGCGCAGCGTGAGCTTGCTGTGCAGGTTGACTGCACGCACCGCGGCGGCGTCCATGAACTCCACGCGCGCGATCGGCACGCCCATCTGAATGATTTCAATCACGCTCTTGACCGCGGCATCCAGCGTGGGAAAGTTGCATACGGCCGCCGACACGGCCTCCGGTTGAGGATACAGCCGCACGGTTACCTCGGTGATGATGCCCAGCGTGCCTTCACTGCCCACAAAAATGCGCGTCAGGTCGTAGCCGGCGGAGGACTTGCGCGCCCGGCCCGCGGTCTTCACGATACGGCCGTCGGCCGTAACCACGGTTAGCGACATCACGTTCTCACGCATGGTGCCGTAGCGCACGGCGTTGGTACCCGATGCGCGCGTGGCCGACATGCCACCCAGGCTCGCGTCGGCGCCCGGATCGATCGGAAAAAACAGACCCGTGGAGCGGATTTCGTCGTTGAGCTGCTTACGCGTCACGCCCGCCTGCACCGTTGCCGTCAGGTCCTCGGCATTGACGGCCAGCACCCGGTTCATCTGCGACAGATCCAGGCTGATGCCGCCCTGTACGGCCAGCAGATGGCCTTCGAGCGAGGAACCGACGCCATAGGGAATGAGCGGGACGCGATGTGCGTTGCACAGCCTGGCCACCTCGGCGACCTCTTCGGTGCTGTGTGCGAAGACCACGGCTTCCGGCGGCACAGGCATATAGGGCGACTCATCCTTGCCGTGGTGCTCGCGCACCGCCGCCGCGACGGAAAACCGTTCGCCGAAACGGGCACGCAAGGCCTCCAGACAGGCTGGGGCAATGGGACGGCGCAAGGTCTCGGGATGATGGGGAGCATTCATGATGGGCAGGTGTCTCTATTTGTTCTGAATCATGGTTCGCACTACGCCTGTGCATCTTAACCCCGCCCCGCGGCAAGGCGGCAACTGCCCAAGGCCCTGACCTGCATGGCCCGTATCCGCGCCACGGCGGGGGCATCGCTCAGCGTGGCCTCGTAGATCGCCCCCAGGTCGCGGGGCAGCAGGGTGCGCGATGCGCCGTCCAGATAAACCATGCGGCCGGACGGATAAAACCGCGCCGACAGATCGCGGCGCACGCCCGGGTCTTGCAAAGGCAAGCGCTGCAGGTCGATCATGACCAAGTAAAAAAGTGTCGCAAAATCGTAATAGACATTGCCCGACAGCAGCTTCAGATCGATGTTCAGCGCCATCACTGCTGCCGGGTCGCCGGCGATATAGCGCGTAATCCGGCCCTGCGCGTCGACGACGGCTGTGCATCCGTGGGGCCGATGTGATGGAAACCCCAGGTGGTCAAAATTCCTGGTCGTTCAGGCCGGTAAACGACCCGGCGCAGGTGTAATGCAGTTCTTCATTCAGGTATACCTTTCACATCGCCATGTAAACGCCCGTCACCGCTGTCATGGTCGGATCGTTGCCGCCCGACTTGGGGTCGAGCCGTCCGGCTATGCCCGATTCAATACCGGTCACGCGATCATTACAGGCGCCCAGCGCCAGGCCGCGCTAGCGCAACAGCATATTACGGAACAAGGCCCTCCCTGATGCCAAACGCGTGCCGTCAATGAAATGGACAGACATTTCGGCGGTAGCGAAATCCCTCGGGAAAAATGACTGACATTGTGTCTTTATGCAGGCAGAAGTAAACCAGGCGCGATTTTGCGCGCCCGATATCTGCCGACCGGGCCGCTCACTTACCAGCGACCACTCCCACCGCCAGGCGACGCGCGCGCACGGCATCGGCCAAGCGCTGCAGCACCTCGCGGGTGCGGTCCCAGTCGATGCAGCCGTCGGTTACGCTCTGGCCGTATACCAGCGGCTGACCCGACACGTGGTCCTGCCGTCCGGCGACCAGATGGCTTTCGATCATCACGCCTGCGATGCGGCTTTCGCCATGCTCCATCTGCTGCGCCACATCGTCCATGACCAGCGGCTGGTTCTGGGGATTCTTGCTGCTGTTGGCGTGGCTGGCATCGATCATGATGCGCTGGGCCAGGCCGGACTTGGCCATTTCCTGGCAGGCGGCCTCGACGCTGGCGGCATCGTAATTGGGCGTTTTTCCGCCGCGCAGAATCACATGGCAGTCCTCATTGCCTGCGGTCGAGACAATGGCGGAATGCCCCCCCTTGGTCACGGACAGGAAATGATGCGGCTGCGAAGCGGCCTTGATGGCATCGACGGCGATTTTCACGTTACCGTCGGTGCCATTCTTGAATCCGACCGGGCATGACAGTCCCGACGCCAGTTCGCGGTGTACCTGGCTCTCGGTGGTACGCGCGCCGATCGCCCCCCAGGACACCAGATCGGCAATGTATTGCGGCGTGATCATATCCAGGTATTCGCAGCCGGCTGGCAGGCCCAGGCTGTTGATCTGCAAAAGCAGCTCGCGTGCCACCCGCACGCCTTTGTTGATATTGAAACTGCCGTCCAGGTCGGGATCGTTGATCAGGCCCTTCCAGCCCACCGTGGTGCGCGGCTTCTCGAAATACACGCGCATCACGATCTCCAGCTCCGGAGCCAGGCGGTCGCGCTCGGCCTTGAGCCGGCCGGCGTATTCCAGCGCGGCCTTGGTGTCGTGGATGGAGCAAGGGCCGACGACCACGATAAGACGGTCGTCCATGCCGTGCAGGATGCGATGCAAGGCGCGCCGCGCCTCGTACACCGTGGCGGAAACCTCGGGCGTAGCCGCAAACTCTCGCATCACATGCGCGGGCGGATTGAGCTCCTTGATTTCACGGATACGAAGGTCATCGGTATTGTGCGACACGGGTTTGCTCCAAGAATGTGTGTGCGGATTGGGGCTGGGCTTGACCGCCAGCCTGCCGGCGGCAATAAAAAAGCCGCCAGGTTCGCTGGCGGCTTTGGGGAATTCTTGCTGTTTTCAGCTTGAACGCGACCCTTCCTCCGCCAGCGGCTTCAGAAAATAAAAGTAAAAATAAAAGGCGGGGATCGCGAATTTCATGTGAACGACTCTAGCACATAAATTCCTGGCCTGACAAATCGCGCTTTAGTCGAGCTTGAATTGGCCCACAGCCTGGGCCAGGCTCAGCGCCTGGTCGCGCAGCGCCACCGTCGCAGCCGTCGATTGCTCCACCAGTGCTGCGTTCTGCTGCACCATTTCGTCGAGCTGGCTCACGGCGCGGTTCACTTCCTGGATGCCGCGCGTCTGCTCTCCCGCCGCGCTCGTGACCTCGGAGATTATGGTCGTGACGTTGCCCACGTTCTGCACGATTTCGTTCATCGTCTCGCCCGCGCGGCGCACCTGCTGCGAACCCGAGGTAACGCTGGTCACCGTCGATTCGATCAGATCCTTGATTTCCTTGGCTGCCTGGGCGCTGCGCTGCGCAAGGTTGCGCACCTCGCCCGCCACCACGGCGAAACCGCGTCCTTGCTCGCCCGCGCGCGCCGCCTCCACGGCGGCATTCAGCGCAAGAATGTTGGTCTGGAACGCAATACCGTCGATCACGCCGATGATGTCCGCGATCTTGACCGATGCCCCCTCAATCTCGGCCATGGTACTCACCACGTCGCCGATGACAGCGCCGCCGCGCGAGGCCACCTGCGAGGCCGCTGCCGCAGTCGTGTCGGCCTGTTGCGCCGCATTGGCCGACTGCGCCACCGTCGCCGTGATCTGCTCCATCGACGCCGCCGTCTGCTCCAGGCTTGCCGCCGCCGATTCGGTGCGGCTGGACAGATCCACGTTGCCTGCGGCGATCTCGTCGCTCGCGTTACGCACGGACTCGCTCGCGACGCGGATCTGGCGCATCACATTGCGCAGCTTGGTCATGAAAGCGTTGAACGAGCGCGCGATCTGAGCAACCTCATCGCCCCCCTCGTCGGGCAGACGTCGCGTCAGGTCGCCTTCGCCCGCGCTGATGTCGTCCATGGCATTGCGCACCCGCGAAAGACGCTTGAACGAGACAGCCGTCGCCGTCGCCACGATCACTGCAGCTGCGATCACGATCACAACAAGCGTGATCAGCGAAGTCGTCAGCAAAGAGCGCATGCCCGCCGTCGCATCGGCCTGATCGAAGGCGACGATCACGTGCCAGTCAGTACCCGTTATGGGTTTGGCGCTCATCAGCTTGATCTTGCCGTCCACTTTGACCGGCACCGGCTGCTTGGATGTGTACAGCGAGGCGAGACGGTCGCCGGTCAACTCGGGCGCCAGCGCCGAGATCGGCTTGAGCGTGAGCTTGGCATCCGGGTGCGCGACGATCTTGCCGCTGTTGTCGACCAACATGCCAAAGCTGGCCGGCGTAGGGTGGACCGAGCGCACATTGGCAATCACGCTATCCATCGTGACATCACCTCCGATCACGGCCTTCGCTAAGTTGCCTTGCATCACCGGTACGGCAAAGGACACCACCAGCTTGCCAGTACCCGCATCGACATAGGGCGGTGTAACGATCACCTTGCCCGCTTGGATGGCTTGTTTGTACCAGGGCCGCACGGTCGGGTTGTAGCCTGCCGGAATACCGGTGGCATCGGTGAACTTCGCAGTCCCGTTGGCGTAGCCGATATAGACGTTGCTGAAGCCGCCCGCCGCCGCGACTTGCTTGAACATTGGCAGCGGATCGGCCGCATTCGCCCCTACGTCCTGCAGCGACGAGATCATCTGCTCGTGTATGCCGATCCAGTCGTCGATACCTTCGGCGTGGCTTTCGGCCACGGCCTGGAGCGTGTCGTTTACCGAATCACTGTTGTGCAGATTCGCGACGTAATAGTTCAGCGCGGTATTGGCGCCAAGGGCAATCACGACGATGGCAACTGCCAGCGCGACAATGCGTGCACGTATGGTGGAGAACATGATGAGCGCCCTGGGTAAAAAATGAAGCCGTTGTTCGGGGAACGCGATTTCTTCAGAGCCCACCCGTATTTAGGATGGTGACTATAAGATACCCAAGGTAACACCATTATTACAACCAGGAAACAGCCCCTCCCTAGGGGCCTTATCCTTGCTCGCACAGCAAAAAGACGACCTCGCTCAGGCCGTTCCGCCGACGGTCAGGCCGTCCATGCGCACGGTAGGCATGCCCACGCCGACAGGCACGCTCTGGCCCTCCTTGCCGCAGGTGCCCACCCCCGAGTCCAGTTTCATGTCATTGCCGATCAGGCTCACACGATTCATGGCGTCGGGACCGTTGCCGATCAGGGTGGCACCCTTGACCGGATAGGTAATCTTGCCGTTCTCTATCATGTAGGCTTCAGAAGCCGAAAACACGAACTTGCCGCTGGTGATGTCCACCTGGCCGCCGCCGAAATTCGCAGCATAAAGACCGCGTTTGACCGAGGCGATGATCTCTTCGGGGGGCGTCGCGCCGGCCAGCATGTAAGTATTGGTCATGCGCGGCATGGGCAGATGCGCGAAGGATTCGCGGCGGCCGTTGCCGGTAGCGCGCATTTTCATCAAGCGTGCGTTCAGCGTGTCCTGCATATAGCCGCGCAGGATGCCGTCCTCGATCAACACGGTGTGCTGGGTGGCATTGCCTTCGTCGTCGACATTGAGCGAGCCGCGGCGGCCGGCGAGCGTGCCGTCGTCGACCACGGTAACGCCCTTGGAAGCCACACGTTCGCCTATGCGGCCGGAAAACACGCTGGAACCCTTGCGGTTGAAATCGCCTTCCAGGCCGTGGCCCACGGCTTCGTGCAGCAGGATTCCGGGCCAACCCGAACCCAGCACCACCGTCATCTCGCCCGCCGGCGCAGGCCGCGCCTCCAAGTTGACCATGGCTTCATGCACGGCGCGATTCACGTATTCGCGCAGCACTTCATCGGTGAACATTTCAAGGCCTACACGTCCGCCCCCGCCTCCATGGCCCATTTCGCGCCGGCCGTCGCGTTCGGCAATCACGGTCAACGACAAGCGCACCAGCGGCCTCACATCCGCGGCCAGCCGACCGTCGCTGCCTGCCACCAGCACCACGTCGTACTCGGCGCCCAGGCCCGCCATGACCTGGATCACATGCGGATCGGCCGCGCGGGCCATGCGCTCAATGCGCTCGAGCAGGGCGACTTTCTCCGGCGCGCTCAGTGTGGCCAAGGGATCGATACTGGCGTAAAGACTGCGGGAATCATCGGGGGGCACCTGGGCCGACACCTTGACCTTGCCCGCGCCGCGCCGCGCAATGCCGCGCACGGTATGGGCCGCCGACAGCAGTGCTTGCGGCGACAGGCTGTCGGAGTAGGCAAAAGCGGTCTTCTCCCCGCTGATGGCACGCACGCCCACGCCCTGTCCGATCGAAAAGCTGCCGGTCTTGACGATGCCCTCTTCCAGGCTCCAACCCTCGCTGCGGGTGTACTGGAAATACAGGTCGGCGTAGTCGACCTTGTGCGCAAAGATCTCCCCCAGCGCCTGAGCGAGGTTGGCCTCGGTCAGACCCCAAGGGTCGAGCAGCAGGGATTTGGCGGTGGCCAGGGAGTGAATCGCGGGATCGATGAGTTTCATTCTTACGGTGTACAAAAGTGACGGGCATCCAGCCGCTATGGTACTGCCGATCCGGTTGCGCCGATCACCCCTTGCAATCGCGATATCGTCCGATATTTAAAATATCGCCCGAGAAATAGTCCCGCAAATAAAATAAATAGTATTATCCCGCCACCGAGGCCGCTGAAATTTCATTTCAAAATCAGAGTTCATGGCCCGCAGACCAACCGAGAAATATATGCCCCGAGTCTCCTACGCCAGCCAGCAGGCGAAAATCGAAAAGGAAATCTCCAAACTGCAAAAGCAGGCGGCCGCGCTGCATGACAGGCGCCGCAAGCCTGTCATTGCATCCATCGTCAAATCCATGCGCGAATACGGCATCACTCCGGACGATGTCGCGGCAGCCTACGGTTCGGCCAAATCCGGCCGCGGCGGCAAGCGCAAGGTCGCCGCCGGCCCTAACGGCGCCGCCAAGCGCGCCGTGGCACCCAAGTATCGCCATCCCCAGACTGGCGAAACCTGGAGCGGCCGCGGCAAGGCCCCCCGCTGGCTGGTGGCCGCCGAAACCGCCGGCGCAGCGCGCGACAGCTTTCTGATCGCCTGATTCCGATTAGCCGGCCGATGGCATGGCGCGCCTCGGGCGCGCCATTTTCATTTTGCTTGCCCTCATATGGGCATTATCTTTTTCAAGGCCGGTGCATCTGCACGTCAAATAAAAATAAAACCTGGAAGCCTTGATGCAATTAATTCATTTCATAACGTTTTGCGATATTTCGAATACTGCCGATTCCTGCCGGCCGCCCTCTCATCGCGATGCGCAACCCGAATATCCGAACCCCGGCCCACTACAATAGCCCCATCTCATCGCCGCAAAGAAACAACTCCCCATGCGCACCGATACGCCCGTCACCGTCTACCGCAAGGATTACCAACCCTATCCTTACGGCATCCCACAGGTTTCTCTGACCTTCGATCTCGAGCCCGATGCCACCACCGTGCATTGCGCCATGCAGATCGACCGCCGGCAGGACATCCCGGCCGATACGCCCCTGGAACTGAACGGCGAAGCGCTGGAACTGCTTTCCCTGCACGTTGACGGCCAGCCTTGGCCGGCGGGCCTCTACACGGTTTCCGAGCACAGCCTGGTCATCCGCGGACTGCCCGCACAGTCCAGGATCGAAACCGTAAGCCGCTGCAATCCCGCGGCCAACTCCACGCTCATGGGCCTTTACGTCTCCGGCAATAATTTCTTCACACAATGCGAAGCCGAGGGCTTTCGCCGCATCACCTGGTTCGCCGACCGCCCCGACGTCATGTCGCGCTACCGCGTCCTGCTTCGCGCTGGTGCCGACTATCCGGTACTGCTATCCAACGGCAACCTGATCGCCGAGCGCGAACTGCCCGACGGCCGCCGCGAAGCCGAATGGGAAGATCCCTTTCCCAAGCCCTGCTATCTTTTCGCCCTGGTCGCCGGCAAGCTCACCCTGCGCGAAACCCGTGCCAGAACGCGCTCCGGACGCGAAGTACTGCTGCAGGTCTACAGCGATCCGGGTTCGGAATCGCGCACCGAATGGGCGCTGCAATCTCTGGTGCACGCCGTACACTGGGACGAAACCCGCTTCGGCCTGGAACTGGATCTGGACCGCTTCATGGTGGTCGCCGTGCGCGACTTCAATATGGGCGCCATGGAGAACAAAGGCCTGAATATCTTCAACGCGGCCTATGTGCTCGCCGATGCCGACACGGCCACCGACGCCAACTATGAGGGCATCGAATCGGTCGTCGGCCACGAATATTTCCACAACTGGACGGGCAACCGCGTCACCTGCCGCGACTGGTTCCAACTAAGCTTGAAGGAAGGCCTCACTGTCTTTCGCGACCAGGAATTCTCCGCCGACATGATGGAGCGCTCGCTTGCGCCGGCAGCGGCGGCAAGCGCCCGCGCGGTCAAGCGCATCGACGATGTGGCTACCCTGCGCGCCGCGCAATTCCCCGAAGACGCGGGTCCCATGGCCCACCCCATCCGCCCCGAAAGCTATCAAGAGATCGGCAATTTCTACACCGCCACGGTGTACGAAAAAGGCGCCGAAGTCATCCGCATGCAACACACGCTGCTGGGCGAAACAGGATTTCGCGCCGGCATGGACGAATACTTCCGCCGCCACGATGGCCAGGCCGTGACCTGCGACGACTTCGTCGCTGCCATGGAGTCGGTCTATGTTGAACGGCACCCCGGCCGCGATCTGCGGCAGTTCCGCAATTGGTACAGCCAGGCCGGCACGCCGCGCGTAAGCGTGGCGCTGGGCTACGACCCGGCCGCGCACCGTTGCACCCTGACGCTGACGCAAAGCTGCCCGCCGGTGGGCGTGGAGCGCCGCCCCGGCCAACCGGCCAAGCAACCCTTCCACATTCCTTTTGCCGTCGGCCTCATCGACCGCGCCGGCAAGGCCATGCCGCTCACATTGGACGGAAAATCCGCCGCCGGCACCGTGCTGCTGGAACTGACCGAAGTGCGCCAGCAATGGGTATTCGAAGACATTCCTTCGGCACCAGTGCCTTCGCTCCTGCGTGGCTTCTCGGCGCCGGTCATCGTCGACTATGCCTGGACGGACCAAGAGCTGGCTCTGCTCTCGGCCCACGACACCGACGCCTTCGCCCGCTGGGAAGCCGGCCAGGAACTGGCCACGCGGCAGATTCTGATGCTGGCCCGCCAGCATCAGTCGGGCCGACCCCTGAGCGTGGCCGACGCCTTCATCGACGCCTGGCGCGCTCAGCTGACCGACCCCGACCTGGATGCCGCCTACCGTGCCCGCACCCTGCTGCTACCATCGGAGAAAACCCTGGCCGAGCGCATGGATCTCATGGATCCGCCGGCACTGGCCGCCGCGCGCGACCATCTGCGCGCCGAACTGGGCCGGAGCCTAGCCCCGCAGTGGCGAGCCGCCTTCGATTCCAATCAGACCCCGGGGACCTATAGCCCGGCGCCCGGTCCGGCCGGCATGCGCGCCTTGAAAAATCTGGCTCTGGCCCACCTGATGGCTGCCAAGGTCGAAGGCGCCCAGGCCCTGGCCGAACAGCAGTACGCGCAGGCCGGCAACATGACCGACAGCATGGCTGCGCTCTCGAGCCTTATCAACTACGGAGAAGGCCCGGCCCCGGCTCAAGCGTTGGCGGCTTTTTACGACCGCTGGCAGGACAACCCCCTCGTCGTCGATAAATGGTTCACCCTGCAGGCCACCGCGCGCTCCACCGATGTGGCCGCCGTGCGCCTGCTCATGCAGCACCAGGCCTTCACGTTGCGCAATCCCAACCGCGCCCGTGCGCTGGTGTTCCAGTTCTGCCTGAACAATGCCCGCGGCATGCATGCGGCCAGCGGCCAGGGCTACGCCTACTGGGCCGACCAGGTCATTGCCCTGGATGGAATGAACCCCGAAATAGCCGCCCGCCTAGCCCGTGCGCTGGACAGCTGGGCGCGCTTCGTACCCACGCTTCGCGGCCGCATGCAGGAGGCGCTCGAACGCGTCGCCGGCCATCCCGGTCTATCGCGCAACGTGCTGGAAATCGTTTCGAAAGCTTTGGAATTTGCCCCACAGGCATAGGAATCCGCTCATGAAGAAAAAGACCCTCACGCAATACCTGGTCGAACAGCAACGTTCGGCCCAGGCGATCTCGTCAGAGCTGCGCCTGCTCATCGAAGTGGTGGCGCGCGCCTGCAAGAGCATCAGCCATGCCGTGGGCAAAGGCGCGTTGGGCGGCGTGCTGGGCGCGCTCGAATCCGAAAACGTCCAGGGGGAAGTACAGAAAAAGCTGGACGTACTATCCAACGAGATCCTGCTCGAAGCCAACGAATGGGGCGGCCACCTCGCCGCCATGGCATCCGAGGAAATGGAAACCCTTCACGCCATCCCCAACCGCTACCCCAAGGGCGAATACCTGCTGCTGTTCGATCCTCTGGACGGCTCGTCGAACATCGACGTGAACGTGTCGATCGGCACGATCTTCTCGGTGCTCAAGGCGCCGCACGGCCTGGGTCAGGAGATCGTCGAGAACGACTTCCTGCAGCCCGGCACCGCACAAGTGGCCGCCGGATATGCCGTCTACGGTCCGCAGACCATGCTGGTGCTCACCATCGGCCAGGGCGCAGTGGGCTTTACGCTTGACCGCGAAATGGGTTCGTGGGTGATGACGCAGGAAAAATACGAGATCCCCGAAGACACCAAGGAATTCGCCATCAATATGTCCAACATGCGTCACTGGGCCCCCCCCATGAAGCACTATATCGACGATTGCCTGGCTGGCAAGACGGGTCCGCTGGGCAAGGACTACAACATGCGCTGGATCGCTTCCATGGTGGCGGACGTGCATCGCGTACTCACCCGCGGCGGGATTTTCATGTATCCCTGGGATTCGCGCGAGCCGTCCAAGCCCGGCAAACTGCGCCTGATGTACGAAGCCAATCCCATGAGCTTCCTGGTGGAGCAAGCCGGCGGCGTGTCGATCACCGGCACGCAGCGCATCATGGAAGTGCAGCCCGAAAAACTGCACCAGCGCGTCAGCGTAATCCTGGGTTCGAAGAACGAAGTCGAACGCGTGGCCAAGTACCACGCCGAACAAGGCTGGGAGGCGACGCCATGACAATGAAGAAGTTCGACCTTGCAAAGAACAAGGCACTCAAGCTGACCAACGCGTTGAAGCAGACGCATTCGGATCGTTTCGGTAAAAGCGCAGCTTCTGCCGAAACGGCCCCCGATCGGCGCGAGCAGCGCCTTCAGGATCAGGCCAAGGGGCTTGTTTCCTTTGCCTGCAAGCTCGACAGCAAGCTTGTGGCTCAATTGCGGGAGCGGGCCGCCGGGCATCCCGAAGGCATGAACGGGCTTCTGGATGAGTTGCTACGCGCGGCTTTGGCGGCTTGATCGCTTAATCGGTTTCCGTGCCGGCCATGGGACCCGAAAGGCTGCCTGGCCGGCATCTTGAAAACTCAAAACTTCGCGTGCTTTTCAAGAAACTCCCGCACCCGATTTGCATCGCAATCCATCACTTGGACGCGCTGCGGCAGCGCCTCCAAACCTGCCAACTCAGGTGGCACGGGCGCAGGACGGCCAATGGCCTGCTGGATGGTTTCGGAGAACTTGGCCGGCAGCGCGGTTTCAAGCACCAGCATGGGTATGCCGGACTCGACATACCGGGCCGCCACCGTCACGCCATCGGCCGTATGCGGATCCATCAGCACGCCCTTGGACTCGAACGTGGAGCGGATGGTGTCCAGACGATCCGCATGGCTGCTCTTGCCCGCCACGAAACCGAACTCGGACTCGAAGCGCGGGCGTTCGGCCGACAGATCGAAGCGGCCTGTCTTTACCATCTGGGCCCACAGTGCCTTGACCCGATTGCCGTCCTGGCCCACCAGGTCGTAGACGAAGCGCTCGAAATTCGAGGCGCGCGAGATGTCCATCGATGGACTGGAGGTGGCATAGGTCTGCTCGGGGCCCCGCGGACTGTAGACGCCTGTACGGAAGAACTCTTCGAGCACGTTGTTCTCGTTGGTGGCCAGCACCAGGCGACGCACCGGCAAGCCCATGCTGCGAGCGATATGGCCCGACAGGATATTGCCGAAATTGCCCGAAGGCACCGTGAACGATACTTGTTGTCCCGGTCCGCGGGTGGCGCGCAGCCAGCCCCAGAAGTAGTAGACCACCTGCGCTGCGATGCGTGCCCAATTGATGGAATTGACTGCGCCCAGACGCATATGGCTCTTGAATTCCAGGTCGCCGGCCAGCGTCTTGACGATGTCCTGCGCTTGATCGAATACGCCGCGCACGGCGATGTTGTAGATGTTATGGTCCTGCAACGAATACATCTGCGCGCGCTGAAAGGCGCTCATGCGGCCGTGCGGCGACAGCATGAACACGGCAACGCCTTTCTTGCCGCGCAGCGCGTATTCGGCGGCCGACCCGGTATCGCCCGAAGTCGCCCCAAGAATGTTCAGCGTGGCGCCGCGCTTGCCCAGCACGTATTCGAAGGCCTGGCCCAGGAACTGCATGGCCATGTCCTTAAAGGCCAGCGTCGGGCCTTCGGACAAGCCCAGCAGCGCCATCGAGCCGTCGAGCGGTTTCAAAGGAACAATATCGGCGCTCTTGAAGCTGGAGGGCTGATACGCTGCGCGCGTCAGCCGGCGCAGATCTTCGGGCGCGATATCGGAAACGAAGCGCGACAAGACCTCGAACGCCAGGTCGGCATAGGCCAGCCCGCGCCAGGACTCCAGGGTCGCTGCGTCGATGCGGGGCAATGCCTGCGGCACGGCCAGACCGCCGTCGGGCGCCAGCCCTTCAAGCAGAATGTCGGAGAACGCCTGCGGCGCCATGCCGCCTCGGGTAGATACGTAATTCATCACTGAAGGTTTTCCATGCGCAGGCGCGTGACCTTGGAACGGACAAACGATAGCGTTTCGATGGCGCAGATCGCCTCGTTGACCTTGCCTTCGACGGCTTCGTGCGTGAGAAAGATGATGTCGGCCCCGCCGATATGCGAAGGCTGCTGGAGCATCGAGCCGATGGAAATGCCCCGGTCGGCCAGGATGCGGGCGATGTCGGCCAGCACCCCAGGGACGTCATCCACCCGCAGGCGCAGATAATACGAAGTGCGCACCTGGTCCATGGGCAGGATGGCCAGGTCCGACATGGCATCGGGCTGGAAAGCCAGGTGCGGCACGCGGTTGCCCGGATCGGCCGTATGCAGGCGCGTAATATCGACCAGATCGGCCACCACGGCCGAGGCTGTCGGCTCCTCCCCCGCTCCCTGGCCGTAATACAAGGTAGGGCCTACGGCATCGCCGTACACCAGCACGGCGTTCATGGCACCCTCGACGTTGGCCAGCAGCTTGTCCGCCGGCACCAGCGCGGGATGCACGCGCAGCTCGATGCCTTCGGCGCGTCGGCGCGTGATGCCCAGCAATTTGATGCGGTAGCCCAGCCGTTCGGCGTGAGCGATGTCCACGCCCTCCAGTTTGGAAATTCCTTCGATATAGGCCTTATCGAACTGCACCGGCACGCCGAAGGCCAGCGAGGCCAACAACGTCAGCTTGTGCGCCGCGTCCACACCCTCGACATCGAAGGTCGGATCGGCTTCGGCATAGCCCAGCCGCTGCGCCTCGGCCAGCACCTGGTCGAACGGCAGCCCGCGCGCGCGCATCTCGGACAGGATGAAGTTGGTTGTGCCGTTGATGATGCCGGCCAGCCATTGGATCCGATTGGCAGTCAAGCCCTCGCGTATAGCCTTGATGATGGGAACGCCGCCGGCCACCGCCGCCTCGAACGCCACCATCACGCCGCGCCTGGACGCCGCGGCAAAAATCTCGTTGCCGTGCTTGGCCAGAAGCGCCTTGTTGGCCGTGACCACATGCTTGCCATTGGCGATGGCCTCAAGCACCAATTCGCGCGCCAGCGTATCGCCACCAATCAATTCGACCACGATGTCGATCTCGGGATCGCGCACAAGACCGAACGCGTCGGTGGACACCGGTACGGCCTCGCCCACCTTGCTGCGAGCCTTGGCCATGTCGCGCACGGCCACGCGCGCAACTTCGATGCGCCGACCTGCACGCCGGGCGATTTCCTCGGCGTTGCGCGCCAGCACGGTCCAGGTGCCGCCGCCTACCACGCCCAAGCCTACCAGGCCCACCCTCATCGGACCCATCGCCTCGACGTTTGCGTCGTGCTTGCTCGGATTTGTCATTTCAGCAGACCGTCCTTGCGAAACATCTCTTTGATGCCGCGAACCGCCTGGCGCGTGCGCTGCTCGTTTTCGATCAGGGCGAAGCGCACGTATTCATCGCCGTATTCGCCGAAACCAATGCCCGGCGATACCGCAACCTTGGCGTCGGCCAGCACACGCTTGGCAAATTCCAATGAACCCATTGCGCGGTAAGGCTCGGGAATTCGCGCCCATATATACATCGAGGCCTTGGGAATATCGACGTTCCAGCCCGCCTCGATCAGTCCCTTGGCCAGTACGTCACGGCGGCTCTGGTATTGCGCCACGATCTCGCTGACGCAGTCCTGCGGACCGTCCAGCGCGGCGATCGAGGCTACCTGGATGGGCGTGAAGGTGCCGTAATCGTGATAGCTCTTGATGCGCGCCAGCGCGCCAACCAGTTCGCGGTTGCCCACCATGTAGCCGATGCGCCAGCCGGCCATGTTGTAGCTCTTGCTCATGGTGAAGAACTCGACGGCCACGTCGCGAGCCCCCGGCACCTGCATGATGGAAGGCGCTACATAGCCATCGAAGCAAATGTCAGCATAGGCTAGGTCGTGCACCACCAGGATGTCGTGCTCCTTGGCCAGCGCGACCACGCGCTCGAAGAAGGACAGGTCCACGCACTGCGCCGTCGGATTGCTCGGAAAGCCCAGGATCATCATCTTGGGCTTGGGAATCGACTCGCGCACCGCGCGCTCGAGTTCGTCGAAGAAATCCACGCCCGGCGTCATGCGTACCGAGCGGATGTTTGCGCCCGCAATCACCGCGCCGTAGATGTGGATGGGATAACTGGGATTGGGCACCAACACCGTGTCGCCGCGGTCCAGCGTGGCCAGCATCAAGTGGGCCAGGCCTTCCTTTGAGCCGATCGTGACAATGGCCTCGGAGTCCGGATCGAACTCGACCGCGTAGCGGCGCTGATACCAATCACATATGGCCTTGCGCAGACGCGGAATACCCTTGGAAACCGAGTAGCCGTGCGTGGTGGGCCGCAGCGTGGCCTCGACCATTTTGTCGACGATATGCTGAGGCGTAGCGCCGTCGGGGTTGCCCATGGACATGTCGATGATGTCCTCGCCGCGCCGCCGCGCGGCCATCTTGAGTTCGGCCGTGATGTTGAACACATAAGGCGGCAGGCGCTCGATGCGGGTGAACTGGCGCGCGGGTCTTTCCGCATTTTTGTCAACGGCACTCACGGCGGGCATTCCTTAGTTGGAGATAAGCTGGGAAACTTTGTAATCTAGCAGCAACGTCGCAGTGCAGCAAATGAACTGCATCCGTCCCTCACCCTGTAGGCGCCATGCAACAATGCCGCCATCACGATGCGCTATGATCGAAGCGACCAGCCTGCATTTCACCGAAGCTGAGCATATTGAAACTACATACTAATCCCGCGACGACGCTCAACACCGTCACCGCTTACGGCCTTGACTACATCGAGGTCAACCAGGTCCGCTTTTCCCACGCAGTCGCTTTCGGTCCTGAGGGCGCCGTCACTGAATGGCCCGTAGCATCCGCGGCCGACATAAGCTGTGCTCTTCTCGAGCAAGCCGCCGGCCTGTCCCGAGCGTTGCGCGACCCACTGGCCTTTCTCGACGACCCCGAGTCCACCGCCTCGGGCGGGCTGTCCCTCGCCCGCTCGCCCAACGCGCCCGAAGTGCTGCTGGTCGGCACCGGCGCGCGCCAGAAAATGTTATCTCCCGCCATCCTTCGCCCGCTGCTGGCCGCCGGCGTAGGCATCGAGGTAATGGACACCCAGGCCGCGGCACGCACCTACAACATCCTCATGGCAGAAGGCCGCCGCGTCGTCGCCGCACTTTTGCCCCCCAACGAATCCCTCCAAGGAGCAAGCGACTGATGTCCGCGCTCATCGGCAAGCCCGCCCCGCAATTCGTCGCCGAAAGCACTATCGGCACCATCGACCTGTCTCAATGCCGCGGCCGCGCCGTGGTGCTGTACTTCTACCCCAAGGACAACACCCCAGGCTGCACCACCGAAGGCCAGGACTTCCGCGACCTGCACGACCAATTTCTCGCGGCCAGTACGGTGGTCGTGGGCGTGTCACGCGACTCGCTCAAGTCGCACGCCAATTTCTGCGAAAAATTCAGCCTGCCCTTTCCCTTGATCTCCGACCCAGACGAGACGCTCTGCAATCTATACGGAGTCATCAAGCAAAAGAACATGTACGGCAAGCAAGTGCGCGGCATCGAGCGCAGCACCTTCCTGATCGACGCCCACGGCCTGCTGGTGCAGGCTTGGCGCGGCCTAAAGGTACCCGGCCATGCCAGCGAAGTTCTGCAGGCCGCTATCAGCATAGGCTGACGCCCGCGCGACCCGCCACCGCGTTCGTATCCGGGCCGGTTCCGGCCCACACAGGAGAGTCCAGCATATGCCGCTTCCCAAGATGCCCACCCGTCCCGCAGCCATTCTGACTTTCCACAAGGGCGAATCCGCGCCCGCTGCAAGTCCCGCGCCGAGCGCCGCCAGTTCCGCCGCCAGACCCGTCGATATGGAGCCGCACCACCAGCCCGAACTGGACGGCCTGCAAACCGAGGGGTTTTCTATCGCGCAGCCCGCCGCGCCGGCCCTGGTGCACGCAGAAGCCCCGCGCGCCAGACCCACGCCTGCCGCGGTCCGCAGGACCAAGGCCAAAACTCAACCAGCCGTGCGCAAGCTCTTCGTGCTCGACACCAACGTGCTGCTGCACGACCCGAGCTCGATCTTCCGTTTCGAAGAGCACGACATCTTCCTGCCCATGATGACGCTGGAAGAACTCGACCACCAGAAAAAGGGCATGTCGGAAGTTGCACGCAACGCCCGACAGGTCAGCCGCTCACTCGACTCGCTGGTGCAAAGCGCCAGCAATCTGAACGAAGGCCTGGACCTGGCCGGGCTGGGCAACAAGGAGGCCACAGGCCGCCTGCTATTCCAGACCACGGCCATCCACAGCACCCTGCCATCGGATCTGCCCATGGGCAAGGCCGACAACCAGATCCTGGGCGTGGTGCGCGCCTTGCAGGAAAAATACCCGCAGCGCGAAGTGGTACTGGTGTCCAAGGACATCAACATGCGCCTGAAAGCCCGCACGCTGGGCATGCAGGCCGAGGACTACTACAACGATCACGTCCTCGAAGATACCGACCTGATGTACGCGGGCATGATGCAATTGCCCGAGGACTTCTGGAACCGCCACGGCAAAGACGTCGAGTCCTGGCAGCAAGGTGGTACCACGTTCTATCGCATCAAAGGCCCGCTGTGCGCCCAGTTCGTGGTCAACCAGTTCGTCTACTTCGAAGGCCAGATGCCCTTGTACGCACAGGTGCGCGAGGTCAGCGGCAAGACGGCCGTACTGGCTACGCTGCGCGACTATACGCACGGCAAGAACAACGTCTGGGGCATCACCGCGCGCAATCGCGAACAAAACTTCGCGCTCAACCTGCTGATGAATCCCGACGTCGACTTCATCTCGCTACTAGGCCAGGCCGGTACCGGCAAGACGTTGCTAGCACTGGCCGCCGGCATCACGCAGGTACTGGAAACCAAGCGCTATACCGAAATCATCATGACTCGCGTCACGGTGCCGGTGGGCGAGGACATCGGCTTCCTGCCCGGCACTGAAGAAGAAAAAATGCTGCCCTGGATGGGCGCGCTCGAGGACAATCTCGACGTGCTCAACATGGGCGAAGGCGAAGGCAATGGCGATTGGGGCCGCGCGGCGACCATGGATCTGATCCGCTCGCGCATCAAGGTCAAATCGCTCAATTTCATGCGCGGGCGCACCTTCCTGAACAAGTACCTGATCATCGACGAAGCGCAAAACCTCACGCCCAAGCAAATGAAAACGCTGGTCACGCGCGCCGGTCCGGGAACCAAGGTGATATGTCTGGGAAATATCGCCCAGATCGACACGCCCTACCTGACCGAAGGCAGCTCCGGGCTGACCTATGTGGTCGACCGATTCAAGGGCTGGCCGCACGCGGGTCACATCACCCTGCAGCGCGGCGAGCGGTCACGCCTGGCCGATTACGCCGGAGACGTACTGTAAAGTCCGTTCCCCGGACCCTTCTCTCAACGCTCCCAACCACAACAATATGGCCACGAACCGCAAAGGCATAATTCTGGCCGGAGGATCGGGCACCCGCCTGTACCCCGCCACTCTGGCTGTCTCCAAGCAGTTACTGCCGATCTTCGACAAACCAATGATCTACTACCCGCTCAGCACACTGATGCTGGCGGGCATCCGTGACATTCTCGTCATTTCCACGCCCCAGGACACGCCACGCTTCCAGCAGTTGCTGGGCGACGGCGCCCAATGGGGCCTCAATCTGCACTATGCTGTGCAGCCCAGTCCGGACGGACTGGCGCAGGCCTTTCTCATCGGCGAGAAATTCCTGGGCGCAAGTCCCAGCGCCCTGGTTCTAGGCGACAACATTTTCTATGGCCACGAATTCCAGAAATTGCTCGAAGATGCCAATGCACAGCCGACGGGGGCCAGCGTCTTCGCCTACCACGTGCACGATCCGGAGCGTTACGGCGTAGTTGCCTTCGATGCCCAAGGTCACGCCACCAGCATTGAAGAAAAGCCCAAACAGCCCAAGTCCAAGTACGCCGTCACCGGCCTGTACTTCTACGACAGCGAAGTCATCGATATCGCCAAAAGTATCAAGCCTAGTCCGCGCGGCGAGCTCGAAATTACCGATATCAACCAAACTTACCTGGAGCGCAGCGAGCTGAATGTCGAAGTCATGGGCCGCGGCTACGCCTGGCTGGACACCGGTACGCACGAATCCATGCTCGAGGCCAGTCTTTTCATCCAGACCATCGAAAACCGCCAGGGCTTGAAAGTCGCCTGTCCCGAGGAAATCGCCTACCACCAAGGCTGGATCGATGCCGAGCAGGTGCGTAAACTCGCGCTGCCTCTGCTCAAGAACGGATATGGCCAATACCTGATCACCCGAATCGAAGGGAACGTATTTTGACCCTGCAAGTCACCCCCACCGCCATACCCGACATGCTCGTCATCGAGCCCAAGGTCTTTGGCGATGACCGCGGCTTTTTCTTCGAAAGCTTCAATGCACGCGCATTTGCCGAGGCAACTGGCATCAGGTGCGACTTTGTTCAGGACAACCACTCCAAGTCGTCCCGCAACGTGCTGCGCGGCTTGCACTATCAAATACGGCAGCCTCAGGGCAAACTCGTTCGGGTCACACAAGGCGAAGTTTGGGATGTCGGCGTGGACCTGCGCCAAAGCTCGCCCACATTCGGCAAATGGGTCGGCCTGATTCTAAGCGCCGAGAACAAGAAGCAGGCCTGGATACCGGAAGGCTTTGCGCACGGCTTTGTCGTTCTCAGCGAAACGGCGGAATTTCTCTACAAGACCACCGACTACTATGCGCCGCAGCACGAACGCACGCTTCGGTGGAACGACCCCGCCCTCGATATCGCTTGGCCCATCCAGGGCGAGCCGAAACTGGCCGCCAAAGACGCCGAAGGCGTGATTTGGGCACAGGCGGAATTTTTCGATTAATTGTGCCCAACAGCTTGCAACCGAAAAGCAAATCACGGACCTGACGGTCAGAAAACCGAGCTTTTCCTGTTTTTACGGGTTAGGCGTGGCGATAAGAAGGCCCCTTGCCGATGTATTCGGTGGAGGGGTTTTTTTATGGAATAAGCGTGTGAGGGGGTATTAGGGCGCGGGGTGGTGGGCTGCTGGGGGGGCAGCTCAAAGGATCTTACCGCACAAAGACAAACGCCCCAGCGTGAGTAGCTGGGGCGTTTGAGGGATAAGAGCCTGACGATGACCTACTTTCACAGATGTACATCCACTATCATCGGCGCGGTCTCGTTTCACGGTCCTGTTCGGGAAGGGAAGGGGTGGTACCGAGACGCTATGGTCGTCAGGCGAAGGGGGTAGGACGGTTGGAGGTCAGTCCAACGGTCCGAATGGGGGAAGAAGCACACGTTGAGGGGATTAGCCTCGGGGATGTGATGCACAGAGTATGTTCTGTGTGGAACGGTAGCTGCGCGATGCAGCACCGATCAGATCGTAGGATCTGTAAAGGTAAGGGTTATAGGATCAAGCCGCACGGGCAATTAGTATCGGTTAGCTCAATGCATTACTGCACTTGCACACCCGACCTATCAACGTCCTGGTCTTGAACGACCCTTTAGGAGGATCGAGTCCTCAGGGATACCTAATCTTCAGACGAGTTTCCCGCTTAGATGCCTTCAGCGGTTATCTCTTCCGTACTTAGCTACCCGGCAATGCCATTGGCATGACAACCGGTACACCAGAGGTACGTCCACTCCGGTCCTCTCGTACTAGGAGCAGGCTCCGTCAAGTATCCAACGCCCACGGCAGATAGGGACCAAACTGTCTCACGACGTTTTAAACCCAGCTCACGTACCTCTTTAAATGGCGAACAGCCATACCCTTGGGACCGGCTACAGCCCCAGGATGAGATGAGCCGACATCGAGGTGCCAAACACCGCCGTCGATATGAACTCTTGGGCGGTATCAGCCTGTTATCCCCAGAGTACCTTTTATCCGTTGAGCGATGGCCCTTCCATTCAGAACCACCGGATCACTATGTCCTGCTTTCGCACCTGTTCGACTTGTCAGTCTCACAGTCAAGCACGCTTATGCCATTGCACTATCAGCACGATTTCCGACCGTACCTAGCGTACCTTCGAACTCCTCCGTTACGCTTTGGGAGGAGACCGCCCCAGTCAAACTGCCCACCATGCACTGTCCCCGATCCGGGTAACGGACCTAGGTTAGAACCGCAAACAAACCAGGGTGGTATTTCAAGGTTGGCTCCAACTGATCTGGCGACCAATTTTCAGCGCCTCCCACCTATCCTACACAGGCCGGTTCACAATCCAATGCAAAGCTACAGTAAAGGTTCATGGGGTCTTTCCGTCTAGCCGCGGGTAGATTGCATCATCACAAACACTTCAACTTCGCTGAGTCTCGGGAGGAGACAGTGTGGCCATCGTTACGCCATTCGTGCAGGTCGGAACTTACCCGACAAGGAATTTCGCTACCTTAGGACCGTTATAGTTACGGCCGCCGTTTACCGGGGCTTCGATCAAGAGCTTGCACCCCATCACTTAACCTTCCGGCACCGGGCAGGCGTCACACCCTATACGTCGACTTTCGTCTTAGCAGAGTGCTGTGTTTTTAATAAACAGTCGCAGCCACCGATTCTCTGCGACCCTCTCAGGCTCGACGCGCAGGCGTCTCACCCTAACAGGGCATACCTTCTCCCGAAGTTACGGTATCAATTTGCCGAGTTCCTTCTCCCGAGTTCTCTCAAGCGCCTTGGAATATTCATCCCGTCCACCTGTGTCGGTTTGCGGTACGGTCTCGTACAGCTGAAGCTTAGAGGCTTTTCCTGGAACCACTTCCTATCACTTCGGCCCACATGGGGCCTCGCGCCACACCCTTGAGTTACGCGCCCGGATTTACCTAAGCGCCCTCTTCAATGCAGCAACAGGGACTTCCAACACCCTGATGATGATCCGCGATCCGTCCCCCCATCGCACTGTACGACGGTGCTGGAATATTAACCAGCTTCCCATCAGCTACGCATCTCTGCCTCGCCTTAGGGGCCGACTCACCCTGCGCCGATGAACGTTGCGCAGGAAACCTTGGACTTACGGCGAGGGGGCTTTTCACCCCCTTTATCGCTACTCATGTCAGCATTCGCACTTCTGATACCTCCAGCAGCCTTCACAAGCTACCTTCGCAGGCTTACAGAACGCTCTCCTACCGCGTGTACATAGTACACACCCGCAGCTTCGGTTTATCGCTTAGCCCCGTTACATCTTCCGCGCAGGACGACTCGATCAGTGAGCTATTACGCTTTCTTTAAAGGATGGCTGCTTCTAAGCCAACCTCCTGACTGTCTGGGCCTTCCCACTTCGTTTCCCACTTAGCGATAATTCGGGACCTTAGCTGGCGGTCTGGGTTGTTTCCCTCTTGAGTCCGGACGTTAGCACCCGGTGCTCTGTCTCCCGCGCTGTACTTGTCGGTATTCGGAGTTTGCCATGGTTTGGTAAGTCGCCATGACCCCCTAGCCATAACAGTGCTCTACCCCCGACAGTAATCACGCGAGGCACTACCTAAATAGTTTTCGGAGAGAACCAGCTATTTCCAGATTTGTTTAGCCTTTCACCCCTATCCACAGCTCATCCCCTAGTTTTTCAACACTAGTGGGTTCGGTCCTCCAGCACGTGTTACCGTGCCTTCAACCTGGCCATGGGTAGATCATCTGGTTTCGGGTCTACACCCAGCGACTAGACGCCCTATTCGGACTCGCTTTCGCTACGCCTTCCCTATTCGGTTAAGCTCGCCACTGAATGTAAGTCGCTGACCCATTATACAAAAGGTACGCCGTCACCCCACAAGGAGGCTCCGACTGTTTGTATGCATACGGTTTCAGGATCTATTTCACTCCCCTTCCGGGGTTCTTTTCGCCTTTCCCTCACGGTACTGGTTCACTATCGGTCGACCACGAGTATTTAGCCTTGGAGGATGGTCCCCCCATCTTCAGACAGGATTTCACGTGTCCCGCCCTACTTCTCTTGCGCCTAGTTCCACTTACGTCATTTCGCCTACAGGGCTATCACCTGCTACGGCCGGGCTTTCCATCCCGTTCGACTATGACAAAAGCTAAAACGCAAAGGCTCTTGCAATTTCGCTCGCCGCTACTTTCGCAATCTCGGTTGATTTCTTTTCCTCGAGCTACTGAGATGTTTCAGTTCACCCGGTTCGCCTCTCGCAGCCTATGTATTCAGCTACGGATACTCCTTTCGGAGTGGGTTGCCCCATTCGGATATCTGCGGATCAAAGCTTGTTTGCCAGCTCCCCGCAGCTTTTCGCAGGCTACTACGTCCTTCATCGCCTGTGGTCGCCAAGGCATCCACCATATGCACTTAGTCGCTTGATCCTATAACGCTTACCTCTTTCAAGGTGCTCTTTATAGGTGCTGTTCATTCGCGCTTGTGCCGTTCCAAAAACAACAGCTTTCACCCCTCACGC